>NZ_JBNNVP010000002.1:0-292299 GCF_050280605.1 Pseudomonas sp. NPDC089918
GTAACCGTAAAAACCAACCAGGACGATCAGCATGCTTGGCGCCAAAACCAGTTTGGGGAGCCAGCGCTGCAATGCGTCGAACGGTGAGGCTTTGCTGAAAACCGCCACAGAGCTCATCGGGATAATCCAGGTGAAGAGGAATGAAATCGGCACGGCGATCCCTTGTGGGAGCGGGCTTCTGTGGGAGCTGGCTTGCCTGCGATGGCATCAACTCGGTTTGAAGCTAAACCGAATCGCCTGCATCGCGGGCAAGCCTGACTCCCACATAAACCCATTCCCACAGGGGTAACGCGGCGTCAGGGATTACTGGGCGGCTTTGACAGCCGAGGCCAGTTGCGCGCTGGCCTTGGCCGGGTCAGCGTTCTTGTCGTTCATGAAGTTGGTCACCACATCAAAGATCGCGCCCTGTACGGCCAGGGACGTGGCCATGTTGTGCGCCATGCTCGGTTGCAGGCCGCCAGTTTTCTCGTCAGCCAGGAAATCCTTGGCGGAGGCTTGAGCGCAAGAATCGAAGCCCAGCGCGCTCATGTCGTTAAGCATGTCGGTACGCACCGGGATTGAGCCTTTGTTGATGCTGAAGACTTTCTGGAAGTCTTTGCCCAGAGCGACCTTGGCCAGGTCTTGCTGGGCGGCGATGTCGCCTTTGCGATCGGCTTTGAGCTTGAACACGGCCATCGAGTCGATGTTGTAGGTAAAGGCTTTTTCAGTGCCCGGGAACGGCACGCACTGATAGTCCTTGCCTGCGACTTTCTTCGCGGCGGTCCATTCGCTCTTGGCCCAGTCGCCCATCATCTGCATGCCGGCCTTGCCGTTGATGACGTCGGCTGCGGCGATGTTCCAGTCACGACCGGCGCGGTTCGGGTCCATGTAGCCGGTGACTTTTTTCAGCTCGGTGAAGGCCTTGGCCATCTCAGGCCCCGAGAGGGTTTTCTGGTCCAGGTCGACCAGGGCTTTCTTGTAACCATCTGCGCCCATGACCGAGAGCACCACGTCTTCAAACACGGTGCTGTCCTGCCACGGCTGACCACCGTGAGCGAGTGCGATGAAGCCGGCGGCTTTGAGCTTGTCGCCAGCGGCATAGAATTCTTCGAGGGTGGTTGGCGCTTTGTCGATCCCGGCTTTCTTGAAGACTTCCGGGTTGATCCACAGCCAGTTGACGCGGTGGATGTTCACCGGCACGGCGACGTAATCGCCTTCGTATTTCACGGTGTCGGAGACTTTCTTGATCAGCAGGTTATCCCAGCCTTCGGACTTGGAAACCTCTTTGAGGGTGTCGGTGCTGAGCAGGCCAGTGCTGCCCCACTCCTGGATGTCCGGCCCCTTGATCTGGGCAACACCCGGCGGGTTACCGGCCACGGCGCGGCTTTTGAGTACGGTCATGGCCGTGGAGCCGCCACCGCCGGCAACTGCGCCGTCCTTCCAGGTGAAACCGTCTTTTTCGACTTGGGCCTTGAGCACATCGACGGCTGCTTTTTCACCACCAGACGTCCACCAGTGAACGACTTCCACCGAACCTTTGGCATCGGCGGCAAGGGCACTGACGGGGAATGCAGCAACAGGAAGCAGTGAAGCGAGAGAAATGACAGTAGCGAGGCGAGAAATCGCATTCATCTAGTAGTACCTTTCTTGTTGTTATGCATGCAAGTCTGGTGCTTGCGCTGCATAGGATTCTAAACAGGGGATGCCCCTTCGCAGGTAACGAAGGGACGCGCGAATGTCACCACATGGTTACACAGCAACGCTCTGGGACAACTGCGCCAGTGCACTCGCCATGCTCGGCGCCAGTGGCAGGCGCGGGATCAAAACGGCTTGCCAGGCGTGATACAGGTCGGGTTTGCCGGCCCAGATATCGGCGCTCGGACGGTTCAGCGGATCGAGTTCGTGATGCCAGCTGCCATCGCAACGGTCAATGAAATGACTGTCACAGAATTCCCAGAACAGTCGGTACCAGCGCTCGTATTGCTCATCACCGGTGCGTTTGAGCAGGGCACTGGCGGCAGCGCTGGCTTCGGCGTGCGTCCAGTGCAGGCGATGACGAACCACTGCGCGATTGTCCCAGTCGAGGGTGTAGACAATCCCCGGCGCTCCGTCGACATCCCAACCGTGACGGCAATTGTGGTCGAAGAGTTTTTGCGCATCGGTTGCCAGCCAGCCCGGTGTAAGTATCCCGGCCTGCACCCGCGCCGCTTCAAGATGCAGCAATAGCCGCGCCCATTCAAAACCATGGCCCGGCGTGGTGCCGTAAGGGCGGAATCCGTCAGCCGGGTTGTCGTGGTTGTAGTCGCGCAACGGCTGCCAGTCGCGGTCGAAATGCTCGACCACCAGATAATCATTGGCCGCGGCATGATCATGAATGACGCGCTCGACGATGCGCTGGGCGCGAATCAGCCAGCGGTTGTCCTCGGTGACATCGGCCAGGGCGAGAAAGGCTTCGGTGGCGTGCATGTTGCTGTTGGCGCCGCGATAGGCTTCCTCGACGCTCCAGTCGCGGTTGAAGGATTCGCGCATCGCGCCCTCCTCCTCGCTCCAGAAATGACTGTCGATGATGTGGATTGCATCGTCCAGCAGCGCTTGTGCGCCGGGGCGCTGGGCGACCACCGCAGAACTCGCAGCCAATGCCACGAAGGCATGCAGGTAAGCGGCTTTGCCGGTATTGCCGTCGCGGTGTTCGGGCGTGGCGAACCAGCCACCGTGTTCGGCATCACGCAGCGGCCCGCTGAGGGCCTGGATGCCGTGATCCACCAGCTCGGCGAAACCCGGCAGGCCCTGAATGTGGGCCATGGCGAAGCTGTGGGTCATGCGCGCGGTGTTCATGGTTTCAGCTTGCGCGTTGGCCGCCAGGCGACCCTTTTCATCGAGATTGCCGAAACCTTCGGCAAGCTTTGCAGCCTTGGCGAATGCCAGCAGGCGCAGGCCTTCGGCGGCGAGCCATTGCTGATGGGCAGGCGCGTTCAGCCAACTGCTGAAGGCGGGTTGGAAGGTGTCCATGGGAAGACCTTTTTTGTTGTTATGACTGGGGGGAGTCTAAACAACGGGCGATAGCGGGCAGGTAACGAAGGGGGCGAGTTATGTCACCGAGTTGTGACATTTCCCCTGATTTTGAGGTGAGTGATGTGTTGTGGCGAGGGAGCTTGCTCCCGTTGGACTGCGCAGCAGTCCCATTCTTTTCAGGGATAAGGGGGGCCGCTCCGCGCCCCAGCGGGAGCAAGCTCCCTCGCCACAGGGGCGGTGTCAATCCACCGAGCGGGGCAACTGCAACGTCACCCGCAACCCGCCTTCACGCAGGTTTTGCAGGCTGACTTCACCGCCATGGCTATGGGCAATGTTGCGCGCTATCCCCAGCCCCAAGCCATAACCCTGCTGCTGACCGGCCAAGCGGAAGTGCGGCTCGAACACCTGTTCCAGCCGCTGCTCCGGCACACCCGGCCCTTCATCGTCGACATGCAGGACAAACGCGCTCTCATCGTCATCGATGTGCAAATGCGCGTTCTGCCCATATTTCAAGGCGTTGTCGATCAGGTTGCCGATGCAACGCTTGAGCGCCAGCGGCTTGCCGGGATACGGCGCCAGCGCCCGGCCATGCTGGGTCACGCGACCATTGCCGTTGGGCGCCAGATACGGTTCCACCAGACAGTCGAGCACATGATTGAGATCCACCGGCTCGATGTTCTCGTGGATGTCGGTGTCTTTCACGCATTGCAGCGCGCCCTTGACCAGCAACTCCAGCTCATCCAGATCACGGCCGAACTTGGCTTGCAGTTTTTCGTCTTCAAGCAATTCCACCCGCAATCGCAGCCGGGTAATCGGCGTGCGCAAGTCATGGGAAATCGCGCTGAACAACTGGCTGCGTTCAGTCAGGTAACGGCTGATGCGCTCACGCATCGCGTTGAAGGCGCGACCCACTTCCACCACTTCACTGCCGCCACCCTCGGCCACCGGTTCGACTTCAGCACCCAGAGACATGTCCCGCGCCGCCCGCGCCAATCGCTTGAGTGGTCGGCTCTGCCAGTGCACCAAGAGGCCGATGAACAGCAGCAGGAAACCGCTGGTGAGCACGATAAACCAGACCTGCTGCGCCGGCAGGCCTTGTTCCTCAAGACTGGTGTAGGGCTCGGGCAACAGGGAGGCGATGTACAGCCATTCCCCCGGTGCCATCTGGATTTGCGTGACCAGCACCGGTGGGTTCACCGGCTCCAGGGTCAACGCGTAATGCGCCCAGGAGCGCGGCAACTCATCGAGTTTCAGGCCGCCATTGAAAATCCGCAGGTCTTCGGGGCTGACGAAGGTCACCGAGATGTCGGTGTCCTGGCCCAGCGACTGGCGCAGCACTTCGTCCACCGCTTTGAGCACCGCTGCTTTGCGCGGGGTGATCGGCAGCACTTCCATGCCCAGTGGTTTGTCGTTGAGGGTCACCACGAACCGGGTGCCGCCCATGCTGCGCAATTGATCGAGCACCAGCGGCCTGAACGCCACCGGTAACGAACGGAAATAACTGACGCTGGCCGTCATCGAATGGGCCAGGCTGCGGGCGCTGGTGACCAGGCCTTCGAGCTGCGTGGCGCGCAATTGCGACACCCAGATGACGCTCGACAGTGTCTGGGCGAACAGCACCGCCAGCAGGGTCAGCAGCAACATGCGCCCGAGCAGCGAGCGCGGTACCGGCACCCGCCCGGCGAGCTTGCGCAGGAACTCAGTGGCCATTGCTGGCAACCACGTTGGCTGCCAGTTGGTAGCCGCTGCCCCGCACGGTACGGATCAGCCGTGGCGGTTTTTCGGTATCGCGCAGGCGCTGGCGCAAACGGCTGACCGCCATGTCGACGATGCGATCGAGCGGCATCAGGTCACGGCCACGGGTAGCGTTGCCGATGGTGTCGCGATCGAGGATTTCCTGAGGGTGATCGAGGAACAGTTTCAGCAGCGCGAAATCGGCGCCCGAAAGAATCACTTCCTCGCCGTCGATATGGAACAGCCGATGGCTGACCATGTCCAGCCGCCAATCATCGAAGGCCAGCACTTCACTGCCGGAACGCTCCTGACCGAACTGCGCGCGGCGCAACAAGGCTTTGATGCGCGCCTGCAATTCACGGGGGCTGAAGGGTTTGCCGAGGTAGTCGTCTGCGCCCAGTTCCAGGCCGATGACACGGTCGGCCTCGTCGGAACTGGCGGTGAGCATGATGATCGGCACATGGGCCTGACGCGGGTGCTGGCGGATCCAGCGGCAGAGGCTGAACCCGTCTTCGTCCGGCAGCATCACGTCGAGTATTACCAGATCGCTCGGCGCCTCGTTCAAGGCCTGACGAAAGCCTGCACCATCGGGCGTGGTACGGACCTGGAAACCGGCGCGGGTCAGGTAGGTGTCCAGCAACTCGCGTATCTCTTGATCGTCATCGACCAACAAAATCGACTTGTTGACTGAGCTCACGGGGCGGCGTCCTTGTTGTTTGAATTAGGTGGATTATGCCTTAAGCGCGAAATCTACAAACACCGCAGAACCAATTGTGGGAGCGAGCCTGTGGTGAGGGGGCTTGCCCCCGTTTGAGTGCGCAGCACTCACAAGATCTTTGGTGCATCAGAGATTTTGGGGCTGCTGCGCAGCCCAACGGGGGCAAGCCCCCTCGCCACAGGCCCGCTCCCACATTTGATTGCATTTCAGGCTGGAATGGATTGCTCCAGCGCCACTCCCGCACCCACCAACCCGGAATACGGCGCAGTGACGAGCCACACCGGAATGCCTTTGAAGTAATCGCTCATGCAACCTTTATCGGCGAAGCAGCGGGCGAAACCGCTTTCGACGAAGAAATCGGCAAACCGTGGAATCACCCCGCCGACGATGTACACACCTCCCCGTGCACCGGTGGTCAGCACGTTGTTGCCAGCCACGCGACCGAGCCAGCAGCAGAACTGCTCGAGCACTTCCAGGGCAATCGGATCGCCCGCCAGCCCGGCCTTTGTAATCGCCTCAGGCGTGTCGAGCACAGGCGTGTGACCGTCCACCGCGCAGATCGCCCGGTAGACCCGCGGTAAACCACTGCCGCTCAACGCCGTTTCAGCGCTGACATGGCCGATCTCATTGAAGATCTGTTGCCACAGTTGGGTTTCTCGCGGGCTGCTCAGTGGCAGGTCGACGTGACCGCCCTCCCCCGGCAGCGGGGCAAAACGGCCCTCGCCCAGATCGAGCAAGGTGCCCACGCCCAGGCCAGTGCCCGGGCCGATCACCACCGCCGGCCGCAACGGTTCCGGCGTGCCCTCGCAGACCACCCGAAACTCACCCGGTTGCAAGCGGGTCATGCCCAGGGCCATCGCCGAGAAATCGTTGACCAGCAGCAGTTGATCCACCTGCAAAGTCTTGCAGAACCCCTGGCGGCTGAGCCGCCAGTGATTGTTGGTGAACTTGAATTCATCCCCGCTCACGGGGCCTGCCACCGACAGGCACACCGAACCGATCGAACCCGGCGCCAGACCGAGCCCGCTCAGGTAGAGCGCAATCGCCTCCTCCGGGCTGGCGTGGTCTGCCGTCGCCAGCACCTGGACCGATTCCAGCTGCTGGTTTTTCCACAACGCGAAACGTGCGTTGGTGCCACCGATGTCACCGACCAGAGCCAGTTTCAATTAAGCGTCTCCAGGGCAGAAGTAAAGGCGCTGGCGCCTTGCTCTGCGGAGCTGAAGGCCATGCGCATGAAACCAAACAGTTCGCGACCGCTGCCAATGTTGTTGCCCAACAGACCCTTGGCAGGTTCGCGCGCTGCGAATTCTTCGGCGTCCACCTTAAGCTCCAGGGTGCCTTTGACGCCATCGACGCGGATGATATCGCCCTCTTGCACCCGCGCCAAAGCGCCGCCCACATAAGCTTCGGGGCTGACGTGGATCGCCGCCGGGATTTTCCCCGAGGCGCCGGACATACGCCCGTCAGTCACCAACGCGACTTTGAAACCGCGATCCTGCAGCACGCCGAGGAACGGCGTCATCTTGTGCAGCTCCGGCATGCCATTGGAACGCGGTCCCTGGAAGCGCATCACCGCGACAAAATCCTTCTCGAGCAAACCGGCCTTGAACGCATCGGCCAGGTCCTGTTGATCCTGGAACACCATGGCCGGTGCTTCGACGACCTGGTTTTCCAAAGCGACCGCCGAGACCTTCATCACGCCACGGCCGAGGTTGCCTTCCATTACGCGCAAGCCACCCTCTGGCGAGAATGCGCGAGCGACCGGACGCAGGATGGTTTCGTCGAGGCTTTCGATCGGGCCTTCGCGCCAGACCAGCTCGCCGTTTTCGAGGAACGGTTCCATGGTGTAGCGGCTCAGGCCGTGGCCCAGCACCGTGTTGACGTTTTCGTGGAGCAGGCCGGCTTCCAGCAGTTCGCGGATCAGGAACGACATGCCGCCCGCCGCCTGGAAGTGGTTGATGTCGGCTTTGCCGTTCGGGTACACGTGGCTCAGGGTCGGCACCACCTCGGAGAGGTCGGCCATGTCCTGCCAGGTCAACTGAATGCCCGCGGCCATGGCGATGGCTGGCATGTGCAGGGTGTGGTTGGTCGAACCGCCGGTGGCGTGCAGGGCCACGATGGAGTTGACCAGCGAACGCTCGTCGACGATTTCGCCGATCGGCATGAAGTCGCCGTTCTGCTTGGTCAAGCGGGTGACCTGGTGCGCCGCTTCGCGGGTCAGGGCATCGCGCAACGGGGTGTTCGGGTTGACGAAAGAGGCGCCTGGCAAGTGCAGGCCCATGACTTCCATCAGCAACTGGTTGGTGTTGGCGGTGCCGTAGAAAGTGCAGGTGCCAGGGCTGTGATAGGACTTCATCTCCGATTCCAGCAGCTCTTCGCGCGTCGCCTTGCCTTCGGCGTAGCGCTGACGCACATCGGCTTTCTGCTTGTTGGAGATGCCCGAAACCATCGGCCCGCCCGGCACGAAAATCGTCGGCAGATGACCGAACCGCAACGCGCCCATCATCAGGCCCGGCACGATCTTGTCGCAGATGCCGAGCATCAACGCGCCGTCGAACATGTTGTGGGACAGCGCCACAGCAGTGGACAACGCGATCACTTCGCGGCTCGGCAGGCTCAGTTCCATGCCCGGCTCGCCCTGGGTCACGCCATCGCACATCGCGGGGGTGCCGCCAGCGAACTGGCCGACGGAGCCGATTTCGCGCAGGGCTTTTTTGATCTGTTCCGGGAAGACTTCGTACGGCTGGTGCGCCGAGAGCATGTCGTTATATGACGAAACTATGGCGATGTTGGCGGAGTTCATCATCCGCAGGCTGTGCTTGTCGTCGCTGCCACACCCGGCTACGCCATGGGCGAAGTTGGCGCATTGCAGCTTGCCGCGCATTGGGCCGTCGCTGGCGGCGCCGCGGATCAATGCAAGGTAAGCCTCACGCGTGGTGCGGCTGCGGGCGATAAGCCGTTCGGTGACCTCAAGGACGCGGGGATGCATGTGTAGAACTCCAGGCTAACGGATGTGGCGACCTGATTGTCTATGCTGACCAAGTACCGCTGTGATCGGGGTGACAGACGGTTTTCTTGATCATTCGGACCAGTTGATTCAGGTCACTCGTTGTAGATAAAACAAAATATTGCCACTAAAAAGGCTTGTTTTCTATTTTTTTGCGAATAATCTTGTAATTCCAACAACAAAACGACGGCGGCGCTGTAAATGACTCTTCGAATTGCAATCAATGGTTTTGGCCGTATCGGCCGTAATGTCCTGCGCGCACTGTATACCCAAGGCTATCGTCAGGATCTGCAGATCGTAGCGATCAACGACCTGGGCGACAGCTCGATGAATGCTCATCTGCTCAAGTACGACACCGTTCACGGCACATTCGATGCCGATGTCCAGCACGATCAGGAAAGCCTGACCGTCAACGGCGACCGTATTTCGGTCAGCGCCATTCGCAACCCGGCCGAACTGCCTTGGGCCGCGGAAAAGGTCGACGTCGTGTTCGAATGCACCGGTCTGTTCACCGACCGTGCCAAAGCCGCCGCGCATATTACGGCCGGCGCGCGCAAAGTGATCATCTCGGCCCCGGCCAAAGGCGCCGACGCCACCGTGGTTTATGGGGTTAACCACGACATTCTGCGCCAATCGCACCAGATCATTTCCAACGCCTCGTGCACCACCAACTGCCTGGCCCCGGTGGCCCAGGTGCTGCACCGCGAGCTGGGCATCGAAAGCGGTCTGATGACCACCATCCATGCCTACACCAACGACCAGAACCTGACCGACGTCTATCACACCGACCCGTACCGCGCCCGTTCCGCCACCCAGAACATGATCCCGAGCAAGACCGGCGCCGCTGAAGCGGTAGGCCTGGTGCTGCCGGAACTGGCGGGCAAACTGACCGGCATGGCGGTGCGTGTTCCGGTGATCAACGTGTCGCTGGTGGACCTGACCGTGCAGCTCAAGCGTGAAGCGTCGGCCGATGAAGTCAACGCGATGCTCAAACAAGCCAGCCAGCACTCGAAGATTCTCGGCTACAACACCCTGCCGCTGGTTTCCAGCGACTTCAACCACAACCCGCTGTCGTCGATCTTCGACGCCAACCACACCAAGTCCAGCGGCAAGCTGCTCAAAGTGCTGGCCTGGTACGACAACGAATGGGGCTTCTCCAACCGCATGCTCGATAACTGCCTGGCGCTCTGCAACGCAGAATAAACAGCTGCGTCGACGCGGCCCCCGTAGGAGCTGCCGCAGGCTGCGATATTTTGATCTTGATCTTCTCCGGATCGCTGAAAATCAGGATCAAAAGATCGCAGCCTTCGGCAGCTCCTACGCGGCGCATTACGCCTGGGAGAAGCAAGCGATGATCGGTATCAGCTTTACGCAAAAAACCCTGGCGGCGCGCAAGCGTATCGCCCTGGTTGCCCACGACCACTGCAAGGTATTTTTGCTGGACTGGGCCGAGCGGCAAAAAAACAAACTCGCGCAACATGAACTGGTCGCCACCGGCACGACGGGGTTGTTGTTGCAACAACGCCTCGATCTGCCGGTGGAAAGCATGATCAGCGGTCCGCTGGGCGGCGATCAGCAACTCGGCGCGCGAATCGCCGAGCAGCGGGTCGACATGCTGGTGTTCTTCTGGGACCCGTTCGAACCGCAACCCCACGACCCGGACATCAAGGCCCTGCTGCGGGTCGCGGCGGTGTGGAACATCCCGGTGGCCTGCAACGAATGCAGCGCCGATTACCTGCTCAGCAGTCCGTTGATGGATCAGGCTCACGAACACCGCATCCCGGATTACGCGACCTATTTGCTAGGGCGCGGGTAAAGCGCCCGGAATCAATCTCGATACCCTCCTGACACAAATCCCCTGTGGGAGCGAGCCTGCTCGCGATGACGGACTGACATTCACCATGATGTCGACTGAAAGACCGCTATCGCGAGCAGGCTCGCTCCCACAGGATTTCATCCGACCCGCCAGTTTTTTGATCTATGCTCGGGCTCTCGCTCCGGAGGGCCTTCGATGACTGATTTACTAACGTCCATTCAAGCCGCACTCGGCTTGCCCCACACACCCATCTCGTTCACCTCGAGCGGCGCCCTGCCCTCGGCATTTGCTGTCACCGACCTTGCCTGCGCAAGCATTGCCGCCGCCGGTCAGGCTGTCAGTGAATGGCTGCAACAACACACCGGCCGTTTGCCTACTCTTGACGTCGACCGGCGCCTGGCGTCGTTCTGGTTCGCAACGTCGATCCGCCCCGTGGGCTGGAGCGTTCCACCGTTGTGGGATCCGGTCGCCGGCGACTATGCGACCAAGGACGGCTGGATCCGCCTGCATACCAACGCACCTCATCATCGTGCCGCCGCTGAAAGCGTCCTCGGCGCCTGTGCCGACCGCGCCGCGATGGCGAGCAAGGTAGCTCAATGGGCCAAAAGCGATCTGGAACAGGCCGTGGTCGATGCCGGTGGTTGTGCGGCCGAAATGCGCAGTTGGGCGCAATGGCAAGCGCATCCCCAAGGTTTGGCGGTGAACGCCGAGCCGTTGATTCAGTTCAGCGCCGACAGCGGCGAAAATGCAAAGCCGTGGCGGGGTTCGGTGGCGCAACCGCTGGCGGGCATCAAGGTGCTGGATTTGACCCGCGTGTTGGCCGGCCCCATCGCCAGTCGTTTTCTCGCCGGTCTCGGCGCCGATGTATTGCGCATCGACCCACCAACCTGGAACGAACCGGGCGTAGTGCCGGAAGTCACTTTGGGCAAACGTTGTGCGCGCCTGGATCTGCACGACAAGACTGATCGTGTGGTGTTCGAAAGCCTGCTCAAGGACGCCGATATCTTGCTCCACGGCTACCGCGCCGATGCACTGGAAAAGTTGGGCTACGGCGTCGCCGTGCGGCAAAAACTGGCGCCGGGCCTGACTGATGTGTGCCTCAACGCCTACGGTTGGAGCGGCCCTTGGCAAAACCGTCGAGGGTTCGACAGTCTGGTACAGATGAGCAGCGGGATTGCCGAAGCGGGTATGCAGTGGAAGAAAGCGAACCAGCCCACACCGCTGCCGGTGCAGGCGCTTGATCACGCCACCGGGTATTTGATGGCTGCGGCGGCGATCACGTTATTGGGACGTGGCGGGTCGGCCAGGTTGTCGTTGGCGCGGACCGCCAAGTTGCTGATTGAACATGGCGCGGGGACCGATGAGGCATTGCGGGCGGAGGATCAAAGCGATCAAGGGATGTTGGTTGAACAGACGCCTTGGGGGCCGGCGCATCGGCTTCATGTACCGCTGAAAATCACCGGGACACCGCTACAGTGGGCGCTGCCAGCCGGGGAATTGGGTTCCCATCGCGCGCAGTGGTGGTGACTCTCCGGGCCCATTCGCGAGCAAGCCCGCTCCCACATGTGATCGCATTCCTCCAAGGAAACCCGGTCACTGTGGGAGCGGGCTTGCCCGCGAAGAGGCTCGGGAAATCACTACGCATCTCAGCTCAGCTCAATCCCGTCGGCTCAGCGATGTCCAAAGCACCTGCGCCGCATACCCTCGAAAGGGCCGCCAAGCCTCGGCCCTCACCCACAACTCCCGAGCCGTCACCGGCCCACCTTCCAGCGCCACCAGCGAGTTGATCAACCCCACATCCCCACTCGGAAATGCATCCATCTCCCGCAACTGCCGCAAGGCAATGTATTGCGCCGTCCAGTCACCAATCCCGTGCAACGCCAGCAACCGCGCCACACCACCTGGCCGTTCCGGTTCAAACAACCGGGGATCATCCAGCAACGCCTGAGCCACGCCAGACAAGGTCCGACCGCGACTTTTCGGCATTCCCAACATTGCCAGATCCGCCGCTGCCAACGTGGCAGCATCAGGAAACACATGACTCAACCCCGGCCTCGGCGACTGCAATGGCTGTCCATATTGCACCACCAGTTTCCCCGCCAACCTGATCGCCGCGACCACGCTGATCTGCTGCCCCAACACCGCACGAATGGCCAACTCCAGCCCATCCCAAGCCCCGGGCACTCGCAACCCCGGACGCTCGGCAATCAAGCGTGCCATAAACGGATCGACCGCCAGTTGTCGATGAATGGCCGGCAAATTCGCATCCAGATCAAACATCCGCCGCAGCCGCGCGACAATCTCCGGTACGGCCGCTGAATCAGGAAAATCCAGCGTCACTTCCAGCACATCGCCCGCCCCTGGCCTGACCGAAATCACACCGTGAACACCGTTCAATGCAATGCTGCGCGAGTACACCCCATCGACCACGGTTTCCATCCCGACCACCGCCCGCGCCGACAAGAAATCCAGCATCGCCGACCAGTCATAAGGCGGTTGATATGCCAGCAACAACCTCACAACGACAACAATCCGCTGTACAACCCATAGGCCGCCAACCCCGCCCCGGCAACCACACAGCTGAAAATGCCTTTCTCCATCAACGTAAACAGCGGTTTGCCCTGCTCCCGCTTGGCCTGGGCAAACAAAATCACCCCCGGGGCATACAACAACGCCGAGAGCAGCAGGTATTTCACGCCACCGGCATACAACAACCAAACCGCATAACACAGGGCAATGCCACCGATCAGCAAGTCTTTCGTGCGCTCGGCCGAAGCATGCTCATAGGTTTCCCCTCGTCCGCTCAACAACACGGCATACGCCGCCGACCACAGATACGGCACCAGAATCATCGACGAGGCGAGGTAGATCAGGCTGGTGTAAGTACCAGCGGAAAACAGCGTGATCAGCAGAAAAATCTGGATCATCACGTTGGTCAGCCACAGTGCATTGACCGGCACATGGTTGGCGTTCTCTTTTTTCAGGAAGGCTGGCATCGTCTTGTCTTTAGCGGTGGCGAAAAGGATTTCGGCGCACAGCAGCGCCCAGGACAGCAACGCTCCCAATAGCGAAATAGCCAAGCCGATGCTGATCAACAGCGCGCCCCAAGGGCCGACGATATGCTCCAGCACTGCCGCCAGCGACGGGTTCTGCAAGGTGGCCAATTCCGGTTGGCTCATGATGCCGAGCGACAACAGGTTCACCAGCACCAGCAGCGCCAACACACCGATAAAACCGATGACCGTCGCCCGGCCTACGTCCGAACGTTTCTGCGCCCTCGCCGAATACACGCTGGCGCCTTCGATGCCGATGAAGACGAACACGGTGACCAGCATCATGTTGCGCACCTGATCCATCACGCCGCCGAAATTCGGGTTGCTGCGCCCCCAGATGTCTCGGGTGAAGATGTCTGCCTTGAAGGCCACAGCGGCAATGACGATGAACATGATCAGCGGCACGATCTTGGCCACCGTGGTCAGTTGATTGATGAACGCCGCTTCCTTGATTCCGCGCAGCACCAGAAAATGCACCGCCCACAGCAGCACCGACGCGCAGCCGATGGCGATGGGCGTGTTGCCTTGGCCAAAGGCCGGGAAGAAATAACCGAGGGTGCTGAACAGCAAGACGAAATAACCGACGTTGCCCAGCCAGGCACTGATCCAGTATCCCCAGGCCGACGAGAAACCCATGTAATCGCCGAAACCTGCCTTGGCGTAGGCGTACACCCCGGAGTCCAGTTCCGGCTTGCGATTGGCCAGGGTCTGAAAGACGAAAGCCAGGGTCAGCATGCCAACAGCAGTAATCGCCCAACCAATCAATATCGCCCCGGCATCGGCACGCGCCGCCATGTTTTGCGGTAAGGAAAAAATCCCACCACCAATCATCGATCCCACCACCAAAGCGATCAGCGCACCCAGGCGAAGCTTTTGTGTCGGTTGCGACATTCGTGCATCTCCCTTTCCCCGCCGCGCTATGGTCTCAAGACCGTCACATAGTCGGTTTTTAACTAAATAGATAAAGCGTAATAACGTTTATCCATTAACGCCAATCTTGTTTTTATTTATAACTGATCACGCTATCGCAGCCATCCAGAAATAGCGGTTTTGTCGGTAGATCCTAATAAATCAATATCACTGCAAAATCAAATGACCAATACTTGCCAAAACAAAAAAACAAACTAGCGTCTACACTTCAACTGATACGCTTTATTTCTTTAACTTTTATACGAAGCCTCTGGAAAGGGCTTTTCGGGCATTAGACCTTATGCCTGCCAAAGACCCATAAGTCTTTAATTAACAATGGAATGTGACCATGCATTGATCTAAGTCAGATAATTGAACAGCAAACGAAATTAATCTGTTTTCTCTCTTCTCCTGCACTGGAGTCATGCAATGTCTGAATCCCCCGGAAAACTGAAACTCGGCGCCCTGGTTGCATTGGTTGTCGGCTCAATGATTGGCGGCGGGATCTTCTCTTTGCCCCAGAACATGGCCGCCAGTGCAGACGTCGGGGCCGTTCTTATCGGTTGGGCAATTACCGCTGTGGGCATGTTGACCCTGGCCTTCGTCTTCCAGACCCTCGCTAATCGAAAACCTGATCTGGACGGCGGTGTCTACGCCTACGCCAAAGCCGGTTTCGGCGACTACATGGGTTTCTCGTCCGCTTGGGGTTACTGGATCAGTGCCTGGCTGGGTAACGTTGGTTACTTCGTTCTGTTGTTCAGTACCCTCGGCTACTTCTTTCCCGTTTTTGGCGAGGGCAATACCGTTGCGGCTGTGATTGGTGCGTCGCTGCTGCTCTGGGGGGTGCATTTCCTGGTATTGCGCGGAATCAAGGAAGCAGCGTTCATCAACCTGGTGACCACCGTCGCCAAAATCGTGCCGCTGCTGCTGTTTGTCCTGATCGCGATTTTCGCCTTCAAGCTGGAGATCTTCACCGCCGACATCTGGGGTCTGAAAAACCCGGACCTGGGCAGCGTGATGAACCAGGTGCGCAAGATGATGCTGGTCACCGTCTGGGTGTTCATCGGCATCGAAGGCGCGAGCATCTTCTCGGCCCGTGCGGAAAAACGCAGCGACGTGGGTAAAGCCACCGTTATCGGTTTCATCACCGTGCTGCTGTTCCTGGTGCTGGTGAACGTGCTGTCGCTGGGGATCATGACCCAACCGGAATTGGCCAAACTGCAGAACCCGTCCATGGCCGCGGTGCTGGAGCATGTGGTCGGTCATTGGGGCGCGGTGCTGATCAGCGTCGGCCTGATCATCTCGTTGCTCGGTGCGCTGCTGTCGTGGGTGTTGCTGTGTGCGGAGATCATGTTCGCCGCCGCCAAGGACCACACCATGCCGGCCTTCCTGCGTAAGGAAAACGCCAACCATGTGCCGGTCAACGCGCTGTGGCTGACCAACGCCATGGTCCAGTTGTTCCTGATCATCACGCTGTTCTCGGCCAGCACTTACCTGTCGCTGATCTACCTCGCCACCTCAATGATTCTGGTGCCGTACCTGTGGTCGGCGGCGTACGCGCTGCTGTTGGCAGTGCGCGGCGAGAGTTATGAAAACGCCGTGGCCGAGCGCAGGAAAGACCTGTTCATCGGCGCCGTCGCGTTGACCTACGCGGTCTGGCTGATCTATGCCGGCGGCGTCAAATACCTGCTGCTCTCCGCCCTGCTCTATGCACCCGGCGCGATCCTGTTCGCCAAGGCCAAGCTTGAAGTCAACAAACCGGTTTTCACCAACGTCGAGAAGCTGATTTTCGCAGCGGTCGTCGTGGGCGCCCTGGTGGCGGCTTACGGGCTGTATGACGGCTTCCTGACCCTGTAACACCTGACCCATTTGTCATCTGGAGGATCACTGTAATGACCACCGAAAAAGTTAAGTACGGCGTCCATTCCGAAGCCGGCAAACTGCGTAAAGTCATGGTTTGCTCCCCCGGCCTGGCCCATCAGCGGCTGACCCCGAACAACTGTGACGAACTGCTTTTCGATGATGTGCTGTGGGTTGCCCAAGCCAAGCGTGACCATTTCGACTTTGTCACCAAAATGCGCGAGCGCAACGTCGAAGTGCTGGAAATGCACAACCTGCTGACCGACATCGTCGCCATTCCAGAAGCGCTGGACTGGATTCTGGAACGCAAGATCACCGCCAACTCGGTCGGCCTTGGGCTGGTCAACGAAACCGGTTCCTGGCTGCGTAGCCTGGAGCCGCGCAAGATCGCCGAGTTTCTGATTGGCGGTGTCTCGGCCGATGACCTGCCGGATAGCTTTGGTGGCAAGACCATCCAGATGTTCCGCGAGTTTCTCGGTCACTCCAGCTTCATTCTGCCGCCGCTGCCCAACACCCAGTTCACCCGTGACACCACCTGCTGGATCTACGGCGGCGTGACGCTCAACCCGATGTACTGGCCGGCGCGTCGTCAGGAAACGTTGCTGACCACCGCCATCTACAAATTCCACCCGCAGTTCACCAACGCCGACTTCCAGATCTGGTACGGCGACCCGGATCAGGACCATGGCAGCGCCACCCTTGAGGGCGGCGACGTGATGCCGATCGGCAACGGCGTGGTGCTGATCGGCATGGGCGAGCGTTCATCCCGCCAGGCCATCGGCCAATTGGCGGTCAACCTGTTCAAGAACAAAGCCGTCGAGCGGGTGATCGTCGCCGGCCTGCCGAAGTCCCGCGCCGCGATGCACCTGGACACCGTGTTCAGCTTCTGCGACCGCGACCTTGTGACCATTTTCCCGGAAGTGGTGAGCCAGATCGTCGCCTTCAGCGTGCGCCCCGATGAAAGCAAACCGGGCGGCGTCGACATTCGCCGCGAAGACACCAGCTTCCTCGACACCGTGGCCAAGGCCCTCAACCTCAAAGCGCTGCGCGTGGTGGAAACCGGTGGCAACAGCTTCGCCGCCGAACGCGAGCAATGGGACGACGGCAACAACGTGGTGGCCGTGGAACCCGGGGTGGTGATCGGTTACGACCGCAACACCTACACCAACACCCTGCTGCGCAAGGCCGGTGTGGAGGTCATCACCATCAGCGCCGGTGAACTCGGTCGCGGGCGTGGCGGCGGCCACTGCATGACCTGCCCGATCATCCGTGACCCTATCGACTATTAACTCTCAAACCCTGGCCGCCGCTTATCCAGCGCGGCCCGGGGGATAACCGATACCCAAGGAGATCCAATCATGGCTTTCAACATGCGCAACCGCAGCCTGCTGAGTTTGATGCACCACACCACTCGCGAGCTCAATTACCTGCTGGACCTGTCCCGTGACCTCAAGCGCGCCAAATACACCGGCACCGAGCGTCCACACCTGCAAGGCAAGAACATCGCGCTGATCTTCGAAAAAACCTCGACCCGCACCCGTTGCGCCTTCGAAGTCGCGGCCCACGATCAGGGCGCCCACGTCACCTACATCGACCCGGTGTCGTCGCAGATCGGCCACAAGGAAAGCATGAAAGACACCGCCCGCGTGCTGGGGCGGATGTTCGACGCCATCGAGTACCGCGGCTTCGAACAGGAAATTGTCGAAGAACTGGCGAAGTTCGCCGGCGTGCCGGTGTTCAACGGCCTGACCGCTGAATTCCACCCGACGCAAATGATCGCCGACACCCTGACCATGCGTGAACACAGCGACAAGCCGCTGCACGACATCAGCTACGCCTACCTCGGCGATGCCCGCTACAACATGGGCAATTCGCTGTTGATGATCGGCGCCAAACTCGGCATGGACGTGCGCATCGCCGCGCCGAAAGCGCTGTGGCCACATCAGGACTTCATCGATCAGTGCAAAGCCTTCGCCGAGGAAAGCGGCGCGCGCATCACCATCACCGAAGACCCGAAGGAAGCGGTCAAGGACGTGGACTTCATCCACACCGACATCTGGGTATCGATGGGCGAGCCGGTGGAGGCGTGGGACGAGCGCATCGAGCAACTGCTGCCCTACCAGGTCAACGCCGAGATGATGAAGGCCTCGGGCAACCCGCGGGTGAAATTCATGCACTGCCTGCCGGCGTTCCACAACAGTGAAACCAAGGTCGGCAAAGACATTGCCGCGCGCTATCCGCACCTGGCCAACGGCGTCGAAGTGACTGAAGACGTCTTCGAATCGCCGGCCAACATCGCCTTCGAGCAAGCGGAAAACCGCATGCACACCATCAAGGCGATTCTGGTGTCGGCGCTGGCGGATATTTAAAGACTGACGCGGTGATCGTTCCTACGCTCTCCGCTGATCGTTCCCACGGGGACCGTGGGAACGATCAGCGAGGGAACGATCATCGTGTTGTTCGCTCCCTCTCTGAAAGGACTGCATTATGCGTATCGTCGTTGCTCTGGGCGGTAACGCCCTGCTCCGCCGGGGTGAACCCATGACCGCGGACAACCAGCGCACCAACATCCGGATCGCTACCGAACAGATCGCCAAGGTCCATCCCGGCAACCAACTAGTGATCGCCCACGGCAATGGTCCGCAGGTGGGCCTGCTGTCGCTGCAAGCGGCGGCCTACACCCAGGTGTCCGCTTACCCGCTGGACGTGCTGGGTGCCGAAACCGAAGGCATGATCGGCTACATCATCGAACAGGAACTGGGCAACCTGCTGGACTTCGAAGTCCCGTTTGCCACCCTGCTGACCCAGGTCGAAGTCGACGCCAACGACCCGGCGTTCCAGGCCCCCAGCAAACCTATCGGCCCGGTCTATACCAAGGCCGAAGCAGAAAAACTCGCTGCCGAGAAAGGCTGGGCGATTGCGCCGGACGGCGACAAGTTCCGCCGCGTGGTGGCCAGCCCGAGACCGAAACGCATCTTCGAAATCCGCCCGATCAAGTGGCTGCTGGAAAAAGGCAGCATCGTGATCTGCGCGGGCGGTGGTGGCATCCCGACGATGTACGGCGCCAGCGGCAAACTGCAGGGCGTGGAAGCGGTGATCGACAAGGACCTGTGCTCGGCGCTGCTGGCCGAACAGCTTGAAAGCGATCTGTTGGTGATCGCCACCGACGTCAGCGCGGCGTTCATCGACTTCGGCAAACCGACCCAGAAAGCCATCTCTCAGGCTCACCCGGATGAGATGGAAAAACTGGGCTTCGCCGCCGGCTCCATGGGACCAAAGGTCCAGGCGGCCTGCGAGTTCGCCCGCCATACTGGAAAAACCGCGGTGATCGGTTCACTCTCGGACATCGAAGCGATCGTCCAGGGCAAGGCCGGCACGCGTATCAGTACGGCGACACCTGGCATTACTTACTTGTAAGGAGAGACGTCAATGGCAACGTTTGAGCCCGGTCATCTGCACATCGAGCGCCACGCGCTGACCCCGGATGATGTCAACTACAACGTGCACCTCGACTATGAGGTCACGCAGGATCCCAAGAAAGGCAAAGGGATACTGTTCACCATGCACGGCAGCATGCAGGGAAAAGACATGACGGAGACCTTCTTTCTGCCCAAGGAGGAGGCTTACAACTTCGCCAACAACGTGACGAAAATCGCCGAGAAGTACGGAATCCCCAAAACACACAGCCAGATCGGCTCGGTTCACAAGCATTACGATTTAATGTTTGAAGACATCCGGAAGCAGCTGGATATGAAATCCGGCGACCCGGTAAACCTCGAGAACTTCGAATAACCCACTGACCTTGTGGGAGCGGGCTTGCTCGCGAAAGCGGTGTGACAGGCAATACTAATGTCGACTTATACTCCGCTTTCGCGAGCAAGCCCGCTCCCACATTGGTTCGGTGCAGCCCTGAAGTCCTGCACAGGATTTCATCATTGGCCCGCCCCAAGGCATACTTGCCACCCTCCGCATTCCAGAACCCAACCGCCCCATGCGTATCCACGTCAGCTTCATCGACCGCGTCGGCATCACCCAGGAAGTCCTGGCCCTGCTCGGTGGGCGCAATCTCAATCTGGATGCGGTAGAAATGGTCCCGCCCAACGTCTACATCGACGCCCCGACCTTGAGCCCGGCAGTGCTCGAAGAGCTGCGCGACGCGCTGTTCAGCGTGCGCGGCGTGCAAGCGGTGACGGTGGTCGACATTCTTCCCGGCCAGCGCCGTCACTTGCAGCTCGATGCGTTGCTCGCCGCCATGACCGACCCGGTGTTGGCCCTGGACAGCGCTGGCAAGGTGCTGTTGGCCAACCCGGCGCTGATAGCCCTGTACGGCCGCGAACCGGCGGGTGAAAGCATCAGCGAGCTGTTTGCCGACCCGGCGCTGCTCGACACGTTGCTGGAAAACGGCTTCCGCCTGCCGCTGCGCGAGATCACCGTCAACGGTCAGACCCTGCTGCTGGACGCTACGCCGATCACCGACGCCGGCGCGCTGCTGACCCTGTACCAACCGAACCGCATCGGTGAACGCCTCTCGGCGCTGCACCACGACCATGCCGAAGGCTTCGATGCCCTGCTCGGCGAATCCCCGGCGATTCGTACACTCAAGGCTCGCGCCCAACGGGTTGCGGCCCTCGATGCACCGTTGCTGATCCAGGGCGAGACCGGCACCGGTAAAGAACTGGTGGCCCGCGCCTGCCACGCCATCAGCGCCCGCCACGGTTCGCCGTTCCTGGCCTTGAACTGCGCGGCATTGCCAGAAAACCTCGCCGAAAGCGAACTGTTTGGCTATGCCCCCGGCGCCTTCACCGGCGCGCAACGGGGCGGCAAACCGGGGCTGATGGAACTGGCCAACCAGGGCACGGTATTTCTCGACGAGATCGGTGAAATGTCGCCGTATTTGCAGGCGAAACTGCTGCGCTTTCTCAACGACGGCAGCTTCCGACGGGTTGGTGGCGATCGCGAAGTGAAGGTCAATGTGCGGATCCTCAGCGCGACTCACCGCGATCTGGAAAAAATGGTCAGTGAAGGTACCTTCCGCGAAGACCTGTTTTATCGCCTCAACGTGCTGAATGTCGAAGTCCCGCCGTTGCGCGAACGGGGCCAGGACATTCTGCTGCTGGCGCGCTACTTCATGCAGCAGGCCTGCGCGCAGATCCAGCGCCCGGTCTGTCGGCTGGCGCCGGGCACTTATCCGGCGCTGCTAGACAATCGCTGGCCGGGGAACGTGCGGCAATTGCAGAACGTAATCTTCCGCGCCGCGGCGATTTGCGAAAGCAGCCTGGTGGACATCGGCGACCTCGACATCGCTGGCACCTCCGTGGCGCGCCAGAGCGACAGCGAGGTCGACAGCCTCGAACAGGCCATGGAAGAGTTCGAGAAAACCCTGCTGGAAAAACTCTACGTCAGCTACCCCTCGACCCGCCAACTGGCCAGCCGCCTGCAAACCTCCCATACCGCGATCGCCCATCGGTTGCGTAAGTACGGCATACCCAACAAACCGTAAGGCTTGTGGCTGAACACAATCCCCTCAACACCACAAAACCCTGTCGGAGCGGGCTTGCCCGCGATGGCTATCTAACATTCGGCATAGAGGTTAAATGTAATGGCCCAATCGCGGGCAAGCCCGCTCCCACAGGTTCTGCGCTGCTTTTCAAAATCGTCTTCAAAAACGACCTCCATCTGTACTGAAAGCGCTACAGTGGAATGATATCGCTACACCCTCTCCCGATCGCCGCTGTGCAAGGCTTTGATCCACCTCAGCTTTTTTCTTCAGCCTGTGTTGTAGCGATTTCGCTACAGCAAGCCCTTCTCCCTCTTCCGCAAAAACAAATAACTTATTGATTTATAAAGAATAAATAACATTGGCCGCGTTTTTGCTTAGTAACCATCCATAAAGTACGGCATTGCCGAGCATTCAATCGCGTCCACCAGACGAGTCTGGCCCCCCTTAGGAGTTTCCATGAGCGAGTTGCGTTTTACTGAAGATCACGAATGGCTGCGCACCGAAGCTGACGGCACCGTCACAGTCGGCATCACCGCTTTCGCGCAGAACGCCCTGGGCGACGTGGTTTTCGTACAACTGCCTGAGCTGCAGTCCTACGACAAAGGCGCTGAAGCCGCCACCGTGGAATCGGTAAAAGCCGCCAGCGGCGTGTACATGCCACTCGACGGCGAAGTACTGGAAGTGAACCCGGCGCTCGACAGCAGCCCGGAACTGGTCAACGAAGATCCGCTGGGCGAAGGCTGGTTCTTCCGCTTCAAGCCAACCGACGCCTCAGCTGTCGGCCAATTGCTGGATCAAGACGCTTACGACCGTCTGATCAAAGCCAACGCTGAAGCCTGAGGAGCGCTGACATGACTCAAATTAATCTCGGCACTGCCAACGAATTCATCGCGCGCCACATCGGCCCGCGTGCCGGCGATGAGCAAGCCATGCTCAACAGCCTCGGCTTTGATTCCCTGGAAGCCCTGAGCGCCAGCGTCATTCCCGATAGCATCAAAGGCACCAGCGTCCTCGGCCTGGAAGACGGCCTGAGTGAAGCGGATGCCCTGGCGCTGATCAAATCCATCGCCGGCAAAAACCAACTGTTCAAGACCTACATCGGTCAGGGCTACTACGGCACTCACACGCCGTCGCCAATCCTGCGCAACCTGCTGGAAAACCCGGCCTGGTACACCGCTTACACCCCGTACCAACCAGAAATTTCCCAAGGTCGTCTCGAAGCGCTGCTGAACTTCCAGACCCTGATCAGCGACCTGACCGGCCTGCCGATCGCCAACGCCTCCCTGCTCGACGAAGCCACCGCCGCTGCCGAAGCCATGACCTTCTGCAAACGCCTGAGCAAGAACAAAGGCAGCCACGCGTTCTTCGCCTCGGTTCATTGTCACCCGCAGACCCTCGACGTGCTGCGCACCCGTGCCGAGCCGTTGGGCATCGACGTGGTGGTCGGCGACGAGCGCGAACTGAGCGACGTCAGCGCATTCTTCGGCGCTTTGCTGCAATACCCGGCCAGCAACGGTGATGTGTTCGACTACCGCGAACTGACCGAGCGTTTCCACGCCGCCAACGCGCTGGTCGCCGTCGCGGCTGACCTGCTGGCCCTGACCGTACTGACCCCGCCAGGCGAATTCGGCGCCGACGTGGCCATCGGCAGCGCGCAACGCTTTGGCGTGCCGTTGGGTTTCGGTGGTCCGCACGCGGCCTACTTCTCCACCCGCGATGCGTTCAAGCGCGACATGCCAGGCCGTCTGGTCGGCGTTTCCGTGGACCGTTTCGGCAAGCCGGCCCTGCGCCTGGCCATGCAGACCCGCGAGCAACATATCCGCCGCGAGAAAGCCACCAGCAACATCTGCACCGCTCAAGTACTGCTGGCCAACATCGCCAGCATGTACGCCGTGTACCACGGCCCGAAAGGCCTGACGCAGATCGCCCAGCGCATTCATCACCTGACCGCGATCCTCGCCAAAGGCTTGAGCGCATTGGGTCTGACCGTCGAGCAAGCCAACTTCTTCGATACGCTGACAATTAAAACCGGCGTTAACACCGCCAAGCTGCACGACCAGGCGCGTGCTCAGCAGATCAACCTGCGCGTCGTAGATGCTGAACGTCTGGGCCTGTCGCTGGACGAAACCACGTCGCAAGCTGACGTTGAAACCCTGTGGAGCGTGCTGGCCAACGGCAAGGCGCTGCCAGATTTCGCCGCCCTCGCCGCCTCGGTGGTCAGCACCCTCCCGGCCGCGCTGGTTCGCCAGTCGCCGATCCTCAGCCATCCGGTGTTCAACCGTTACCACTCGGAAACCGAGCTGATGCGCTACCTGCGCAAGCTCGCCGACAAGGACCTGGCCCTGGATCGCACCATGATCCCGCTGGGTTCCTGCACCATGAAACTCAACGCCGCCAGCGAAATGATCCCGGTGACCTGGGCTGAATTCGGTGCCCTGCACCCGTTCGCCCCGGCCGAGCAAAGCGCCGGCTACCAGCAGTTGACCGATGAACTGGAAGCGATGCTCTGCGCCGCCACCGGTTACGACTCGATCTCCCTGCAACCGAACGCCGGTTCCCAGGGTGAATACGCAGGTCTCTTGGCGATTCGTGCGTACCACCAGAGCCGTGGCGAAGACCGTCGCGACATCTGCCTGATCCCGTCGTCCGCCCACGGCACCAACCCGGCCACCGCCAACATGGCCGGCATGCGCGTGGTCGTGACCGCCTGCGATGCCCGTGGCAACGTCGACATCGAAGACCTGCGCGCCAAGGCCATCGAGCACCGCGAACATCTCGCCGCACTGATGATCACCTACCCGTCGACCCATGGCGTGTTCGAAGAAGGCATCCGCGAAATCTGCGGCATCATTCACGACAACGGCGGCCAGGTGTACATCGACGGCGCCAACATGAACGCCATGGTCGGCCTCTGCGCACCGGGCAAGTTCGGCGGCGACGTGTCCCACCTGAACCTGCACAAAACCTTCTGCATCCCACACGGCGGTGGCGGCCCGGGCGTCGGCCCGATTGGCGTCAAGTCGCACCTGACGCCGTTCCTGCCGGGCCACGCCCAGATGGAACGCAAGGAAGGCGCGGTCTGCGCGGCACCGTTCGGCAGCGCGAGCATTCTGCCGATCACTTGGATGTACATTCGAATGATGGGTGGTGCGGGTCTCAAGCGTGCTTCGCAACTGGCAATCCTGAATGCCAACTACATTTCCCGTCGCCTCGAAGAGCATTACCCAGTGTTGTACACCGGCAGCAATGGTCTGGTGGCGCACGAATGCATCCTCGACCTGCGTCCG
Source organism: Pseudomonas sp. NPDC089918 (assembly GCF_050280605.1). NCBI lineage: Bacteria > Pseudomonadati > Pseudomonadota > Gammaproteobacteria > Pseudomonadales > Pseudomonadaceae > Pseudomonas > Pseudomonas sp. NPDC089918. Next base: position 24,876 of record NZ_JBNNVP010000002.1, read on the forward strand.
TTGAAAGACAGCAGCGGCATCAGTGTCGATGACGTCGCCAAGCGCCTGATCGACTTCGGCTTCCACGCCCCGACCATGTCGTTCCCGGTGGCCGGCACGTTGATGATCGAGCCGACCGAAAGCGAATCCAAGGAAGAACTGGACCGCTTCTGCGACGCCATGATCCGCATCCGCGAAGAAATCCGCGCGGTGGAAAACGGCACGCTGGACAAGGACGACAACCCACTGAAAAACGCGCCACACACCGCCGCAGAAATCGTCGGCGAGTGGACTCACCCGTACAGCCGCGAGCAAGCGGTGTACCCGGTTGCGTCGCTGATCGAAGGCAAGTACTGGCCACCGGTCGGTCGCGTCGACAACGTCTTCGGCGATCGCAACCTGGTCTGCGCCTGCCCGTCGATCGAAAGCTACGCTTAAACCAATGGGGGGCGGGTTCACTCGCCCCCGATTTCAAGAACACCACAAAAACCTGTGGGAGCTGGCCTGCCAGCGATAGCGGTGCATCAGTCGACATTTCCGTTGCCTGACACCCTGCAATCGCTGGCAAGCCAGCTCCCACAGGATCGTGCCTGGCCTGACATTTCGCCAATTCCCATAACAAGAAAACCGGAGAACAACCATGTCGTTAAGCGTGTTCGACCTGTTCAAGATTGGCATCGGCCCCTCCAGTTCCCACACCGTCGGCCCGATGCGTGCCGCTGCGCGTTTCGCCGAAGGTCTGCGCCGTGAAGGGCTGCTGGCCGCAACCACCTGCGTCAAAGTCGAGCTCTACGGCTCGCTCGGCGCCACCGGCAAAGGCCACGGCAGCGACAAGGCTGTGTTGCTGGGCCTGGAAGGCGAACACCCGGATACCGTAGACACCGAAACCGTCGCCGCTCGCCTGCAAGAGATTCGCGGCAATGGTCGCTTGAACCTGCTCGGCGAACACAGCATTGCGTTCAACGAGAAAGAACACCTGGCGATGATCCGCAAACCGTTGGCCTATCACCCCAACGGCATGATCTTTCGCGCATTCGATGCCGCTGGCCTGCAAATCCGCAGCCGCGAGTACTACTCGGTTGGTGGCGGGTTCGTGGTCGATGAAGACGCTGCCGGTGCCGACCGCATTGTCGAAGACGCCACGCCGCTGACCTTCCCGTTCAAAAGCGCCAAGGACCTGCTCGGTCATTGCACCACCTACGGTTTGTCCATCAGCCAAGTGATGCTGACCAATGAAAGTGCCTGGCGTCCGGAAGCGGAAACCCGTGCCGGTTTGCTGAAGATATGGCAAGTGATGCAAGACTGCGTCGCCGCGGGTTGTCGCAACGAAGGCATTTTGCCCGGTGGGCTGAAGGTCAAACGCCGGGCTGCAGCGCTGCATCGGCAACTGTGCAACAACCCGGAATCGTCACTGCGCGATCCGCTGTCGGTGCTGGACTGGGTCAATCTATACGCCTTGGCGGTCAACGAAGAAAACGCCAACGGCGGACGCGTGGTCACCGCGCCCACCAATGGTGCAGCCGGAATCATCCCGGCGGTGTTGCATTACTACATGCGTTTCATCCCTGGCGCCAACGAAGACGGCGTGGTGCGCTTTCTGCTGACGGCCGCCGCGATCGGCATTCTGTACAAGGAAAACGCCTCTATCTCCGGCGCCGAAGTCGGCTGTCAGGGCGAGGTTGGCGTCGCCTGTTCCATGGCCGCCGGCGCCTTGTGTGAAGTGCTGGGCGGCACGGTGCAGCAGGTGGAAAACGCCGCCGAAATCGGCATGGAACACAACCTCGGCCTGACCTGCGACCCGATTGGCGGATTGGTGCAAGTACCTTGCATCGAGCGCAATGCCATGGGCTCGGTCAAGGCCATCAATGCGGTGCGCATGGCCTTGCGCGGCGACGGTCAGCACTTCGTCTCCCTCGACAAAGTCATCCGCACCATGCGCCAGACCGGCGCCGATATGAAAAGCAAATACAAGGAAACCGCCCGTGGCGGTTTGGCGGTCAACATTATCGAGTGCTGATGCGCGCATCTGCACTATTTTCAGGAGCTGGATATGTCCACCGAACAACTGTTGAAAACCCCGTTGCACGCACTGCACCTCGAACTCGGCGCCCGCATGGTGCCGTTTGCCGGCTACGATATGCCGGTGCAATACCCATTGGGCGTGATGAAAGAACACCAGCACACCCGTGATCAGGCCGGGTTGTTCGATGTTTCGCACATGGGCCAGATCCGCCTGACCGGCGCCAACGCTGCCAAGGCCCTGGAAACCCTGGTGCCGGTGGACATCATCGATTTGCCGGTGGGCATGCAGCGCTACGCGATGTTCACCAACGAGACCGGCGGCATCCTCGACGACCTGATGGTCGCCAACCTCGGTAATGACGAACTGTTCCTGGTGGTCAACGCGGCCTGCAAGGATCAGGATCTGGCGCACCTGCGCAAGCACATCGGCGACCAGTGCACGATCGAACCACTGTTCGAAGAGCGCGCGTTGCTGGCGTTGCAAGGCCCGGCCGCCGTCACCGTGCTCGCACGCCTGGCACCTGAAGTTGCGAAGATGACCTTCATGCAGTTCGCCCGCGTGAAGCTGTTGGGCGTGGACTGCTTTGTCAGCCGCTCGGGCTACACCGGTGAAGACGGTTTCGAAATCTCCGTACCAGCCGCCAATGCCGAAGCCCTGGCTCGCGCCCTGCTGGCCGAACCGGAAGTGGCGGCCATCGGCCTCGGCGCTCGCGACTCCCTGCGCCTGGAAGCCGGTCTGTGCCTCTACGGTCACGACATGAACACCGAAACCACCCCAATCGAAGCCAGCCTGCTGTGGGCCATCTCCAAGCCTCGTCGTGCCGATGGCGCGCGGGCCGGTGGCTTCCCCGGCGCTGAACCCGTGTTCGCCCAACAGCAAACCGGTGTCAGCCGCAAACGCGTTGGCCTGCTGCCACAGGAACGTACGCCAGTGCGCGAAGGTGCAGAGATCGTCAACGAAGCCGGCGAAATCATCGGCAGCGTGTGCAGCGGTGGCTTCGGTCCGACCCTCGGCGGTCCTTTGGCCATGGGTTACCTCGACAGCGCTTATATCGCTTTGGATACGCCGGTTTGGGCAATTGTTCGTGGGAAAAAGGTGCCTTTGCTTGTAAGCAAAATGCCATTTGTTCCACAACGCTACTATCGTGGTTGATCGACCGTTTCTATAAGTAACGCGGCTGCGTTAACAGTGCACTAATCTGTAACGCAGCCGCCATAAAACAGTGCGAACGTTTCGTTTATGAACGTTACTTATAACGATCGAAAACAACTGAACAACTCCATCGAATAAGCCTGCGCTAGTGCCACCAACCCGAGGAAATACGGGCCTTCGCAGGGCTTGTTTTTTCTCCCGTAGTTGGCGTAGAGTTTGTTCACTGTGTTTGCATGGGTCGCTTGGAATCGTGACCTGGGCAGTAGCCTACAAGTTAGCTACATCCCGTTCGACGTCTTCTTACTCTCCTGCAACCAGCCCCAGTACTCTTTCACCAGAAGGAGACTGTCATTCATTTTTTTGCGTCAAAGGAAATAAGAAATGTCCCAACGTCAGAGCGGTACCGTCAAGTGGTTTAACGACGAGAAAGGTTTTGGTTTTATCACTCCAGAAAGCGGTCCGGATCTGTTCGTACATTTCCGCGCTATTCAGGGCAACGGCTTCAAGAGCCTGAAAGAAGGCCAGAAAGTGACTTTCGTTGCTGTGCAAGGCCAGAAAGGCATGCAGGCTGACGAAGTACAAGCAGAAGCCTGATCTTCTGTAGCGAAAAAGCCCCTGATACTGATATCAGGGGCTTTTTTGTGCGCGTAAATCCGTAAAATGGCTTCTTTTTCCGTTCAGAGGCTGCCATGTCGAAACACCTGCTATATCCACAGGGCGACTTCCCCGCCGTCGGCCTGGGTCGTCGCCTGGCAGCGATGTTCTACGACTTCCTGTTATGCACCGCGCTGCTGATCGTCACCAGCGGCATTTACAAGATGATCCAGATGGCGATCATCGGCGAAGGCCAAATGCGCGCCTTGACCGACGCTGGCGCGCTGGACGGTGATCCGCTGCTATCAACGGTGCTGTTGTTCGTGCTGTTCGGTTTCTTCGCCAAGTTCTGGATCTGGTCGGGGCAGACACTGGGCATGCAGGTGTGGGGCATCCGCGTGCAAAACGCCGACGGCTCATCCATCAGCCTGTGGCAGGCACTGCTGCGCTTTGTGGTATCGATCGCATCCTGGCTATGCCTTGGGCTTGGGTTCTTCTGGTCGCTGTTCGACAAGCAGAAACGCAGCTGGCATGACATCTACTCCAATACCCAGCTTGTGCGGATTCCGAAGAAGACCAAATAGCACTGGCAATGCAAATCACGGTGGCGAGGGAGCTTGCTCCCGCTGGGGTGCGAAGCGCCCCCAAATGCGGCTGCTGCGCGACCGAACGGGAGCAAGCTCCCTCGCCACAACAGCTCTCGCCACAGTAAGTATTAGGCGTTGCCGGCCAACTTCATCCGCGCCGCCTGCGTGAAATCAAGCATGCGCTTGAGCGGCCGAATCGCCTGCGGAATCAACGCCGGGTCGACGAAGATCTCGTTAGTCCCTTCCTTCAAGCTCTTCAGCATGCGCTCAAGCGTGTTCATCGCCATCCATGGGCAATGTGCGCAACTACGGCAGGCTGCGCCGTTACCGGCCGTTGGCGCTTCGATGAAGACCTTGTCCGGACACAGCTGCTGCATCTTGTAGAAGATGCCACGGTCGGTGGCGACGATCAGGGTCTTGTTCGGCAGACTTTGCGCCGCAGCGATCAGCTGACTGGTGGAACCCACCGCGTCGGCCAACTCGATTACGGCGGTAGGCGATTCCGGGTGCACCAGGATGGCCGCATCCGGGTACAACGCCTTCATGTCTTCGAGCTGCTTGGCCTTGAACTCTTCATGGACGATGCAGGCACCGTCCCACAGCAGCATGTCGGCACCGGTCTTGCGCTGGATGTAAGTGCCCAGGTGCTTGTCTGGTGCCCAGATGATGGTTTCGCCGTTATCCATCAGGCTTTCGACGATTTCCAGCGCGCAGCTGGACGTCACCACCCAGTCCGCACGCGCCTTGACCGCCGCCGAGGTGTTGGCATACACCACCACCGTACGTTCCGGATGCTGATCGCAGAACGCCGAGAACTCGTCCACCGGGCAACCCAGGTCCAGCGAGCAGGTCGCTTCCAGGGTCGGCATCAGTACACGTTTTTCAGGGTTGAGGATTTTCGCGGTTTCGCCCATGAACTTCACGCCGGCGACTACCACAGTCTTGGCCGGGTGGGCATTGCCGAAGCGGGCCATCTCCAGAGAGTCGGAGACGCAACCACCGGTTTCTTCGGCCAGGGCCTGAATGACGGGATCGCAATAGAAGTGGGCAACCAGCACCGCGTCCTGAGCCTTGAGCTCGGCAGCGATGGCAGTACGGTAATAAGCCTCTTCCTCGGCCGTCAGCGGCTTGGGCTGCTTGGCGTCGAGGTGGGCTTGAACCAGAAGGCGTTCGGAAATCTGCGTCATGTTCGCAAGACCTGCAGGCGCTTTCGCGCGAAAGTCGAGTATACACCCGGCTCCGGACCCTTAAGGGTACCGCCGGGAGAGTGAGTATTCATCAGGCGTGGATAGCGTTGAAGCTGCGCAAGGCTACAGAATATCCCGTGGATGCAAAAGATGATTCTGACCTGCGTCACCCGGACTGAGTCGACCTCAAATCGCGGGCAAAAAAAAACCCGGAAATCCTCACTTACGTGGGCCTTCCAGATTTTTTAAAATGGTGGGTCGTGTGGGATTCGAACCTACGACCAATTGGTTAAAAGCCAACTGCTCTACCAACTGAGCTAACGACCCGCTGTGTGGTGGCGCGTATAATACTGATTTTTAAGGACTATTCAACACCTAATTTGAAATAAATCAAAAATAAGGTGTTGGGTCAGTTACACCGGCCGCCGCGAAGCCTTCTGCACGCAGGCGGCAGCTGTCGCATTTACCGCAGGCGCGGCCATTATCGTCTGCCTGATAGCAGGAAACGGTCAGCCCGTAATCAACGCCAAGCTTCACGCCAGCCTGAACGATCTGCGCCTTGCTCAGGTTCTGCAGTGGCGCCTGGATACGGAAGCCCTGCCCTTCTACCCCAGCCTTGGTCGCCAGGTTGGCCATGCGCTCGAAGGCTTCGATGAACTCGGGACGGCAATCCGGGTAACCGGAGTAATCCACCGCGTTAACGCCGATAAAGATGTCACGCGCGCCCAGCACTTCGGCCCAGCCCAGCGCCAGCGACAGAAACACGGTGTTGCGCGCCGGCACGTAAGTCACCGGAATACCTTCACCCGGTGTTTCCGGCACATCGATACTAGTGTCGGTCAACGCCGAGCCGCCGATGCCATTCAGGTTCAGGCCAATCACCTTGTGCTCGACCACACCCAAGTCTTGGGCGACACGTGCGGCGGCGTGCAATTCTGCGTGAGACCGCTGACCATAATCGAAGCTCATGGTGTAGCAGCGGTAGCCTTCAGCGCGGGCCATGGCCACGACTGTCGCGGAGTCGAGACCGCCGGACAGCAGGATGACCGCACGTTTTTCGACAGTGTTCAGTTGTTCAGTCATTTCAGCGCCCCGGCTCGTCATTCCAAAGATATTTATGCAGCTGCAATTGCAGGCGCACAGGCAGATTGTCTGCCACCACCCAGTCCGCCAGATCACGCGCGTTCAGGTCATGGTGGCTCGGCGAGAACAGGACTTCGCCGGCACGCTGATCCAGACCGTATTGAATCAGCTTGGACACGGCCCAGTCGTAGTCTTCCCGCGAGCAGATGACAAACTTTACCTGATCGTTAGGCGTGAGCAGCTCAATGTTCTCGTAGCGGTTGCGATGCGCTTCTTTCGAACCCGGGGTTTTCAGGTCGACGACGCGACTGACCCGCGGATCGACCGCCGAGATATCCAGCGCGCCACTGGTTTCCAGCGACACTTCGTAGCCGGCGTCACACAACTGCTTGAGCAAGGGAATGGCATTCGGTTGCGCCAGGGGCTCGCCGCCCGTGACACAGACATAACGCGGGCGAAAACCGGCCACTTGCTCGAGGATGTCATCGAGCGTGCGAATGGTGCCGCCAGTGAACGCGTAGGCGCTGTCGCAGTATTGGCAACGCAATGGGCAACCGGTCAGGCGCACAAAAACAGTGGGCAGCCCGGCAGTCCGCGTTTCACCCTGCAACGAGTAGAAAACTTCGGTGATTCTCAATGTGTCTTGCATAGTCGCCACGGGCGTAACAGCTAAACAGGCTGTCCGCCTCCGTCAGGCACTTCAAGGAACCTCGCCAACGCGCAGATCCCAAAAAGCGTGTTTCATAAAAAGGGCATGAATTCTAACGAAAAAACCCGCGATAGGCGCGGGTTTCTTCTAAACATAACTATTTCTACAAGCTTACAGGCTTACATGCGCTGCAAGTCACGCTGCGCCAGCTGAGCGGCGGAAGTGCCCGGATATTGGGACACGACCTGCTGCAGAATGCCTTTGACCCGGTCGGTATGACCGAGGCGACGCTCTACATCAGCGAGCTTGTACAACGAGTCAGGCACTTTTGGGTGCTTGGGGTACAGCTGCGAAACCTTGGCAAATGCCTGACCTGCGCCTTGCAGATCGCCTTTGGCCAGGTTCACTTCACCCAACCAGTACTGGGCGTTGCCCGCGTACTGGCTGTTCGGGTATTTGCGCAGGAATGCGGCGAAAGCCTGGCTGGCCTTGTCGAAATCCTTGGCTTTGATCAGGTCGAAGGCTGCATCGTAATACAGTTTCTCCTTCGCCGGATCAGCCGGTTCGCCACCCGCGGCAGGCGCTTGTGTGGAAGTGGCAGCGGCTGCCGCTCCCGCACCTGCGCCGGCTGCTGCACCGGGGGCATTCAAGTTGCCACCGGTGGAAGAATTATCAGGAGTCGCGGCTGGTGCAACGCCGGTTCCTATGCGCCGATCAAGATCCTGATATCGCTCCAGGTTCTCTTGCTTCATGCGCGCTACATCATTTTGCAGAACTTCGATCACACCCTGTTGGCGTGAGATCTGCTCCTGCATCGATTGCAGTTGGTTGAACAGCTCGCCCTGTGCCGAGACAGGGGCCGAAACCCCTCCCCCGGCATAGGCGCCGTTCGTACCGTAACCCGCAGGCGGATAACTACTCCCGCTATTGTTATAGCCGGAGTTGTCCTCGACCACAGGAACCGCAGCCCACACCGCAAGCGGTGCGAGGCTGAGAGCCAAAACAGTTACAGCACGACGGCACGTTCGCATGACGAATTACTTACGCAGTTCGACGCGACGGTTTTGAGCCCAGGACTGCTCGTCGTTGCCGGTAGCAACTGGACGCTCTTCGCCGTAGGAAACCAGTTCCAGCTGAGCTGGGGAAACACCTTGCAGTACCAGGTAACGCTGAACGGCTTTCGCACGACGCTCGCCCAGTGCCATGTTGTACTCACGAGTACCACGTTCGTCGGTGTTGCCTTCCAGAACAACGCGAGCGCCGTTTGCTTTCAGGTCTTTGGCGTGAACGTCCAGAGCGCGCATGGCTTCTGGCTTCAGGTCCGAGCTGTCGTATTCGAAGTAGAAGGTGGTGATTGCGCGCAGAGCAGCTTCTTCGCTCAGGGAGCCGTCAACAGCACCAGTGTTAGCGCCGTAACCAGCGTTTGGATCAACAGCGCCTTCACCGGCGTTGTCGCCGCCTTTGGACGAGCAACCTACAGCTACAGCCATGGCCAGAGCCAGCGCAGCAAATTTACCAAACTTCAGCATTTCCATCGTGAAACTCCTAATGAACCCCAGTGTGTTAAGTACAACGTGTAGCGCCGCGTCAGTTCAGGTAAGGGGACCAGGACGGTTCTCTGACTTCGCCTTGTGCGGTAGGAAGCGGGAGCCTCACGCGTCCATTAATGGACACGAGCATCAAGACTCCCCGGCCCTGCTGGCGGGTGGCGTAGATTACCATGGTGCCGTTGGGCGCAACAGTAGGCGACTCGTCCAGAGTGCTATCAGTGAGGATCTTTACACTACCGCGCTGCAAATCCTGGGCCGCCACCTTGAAATTGGTGAAACCTTCCTGGCGATGGATCATCACCAGGGTCTTTTCATCGGCCGACAGTTTAGGGTTGGCGTTGTAGTTACCGATGAAGGTCACACGCTCCGCACCACCACCGCTTGCGCTGGTTTTGTAGATCTGTGGCTTGCCGCCACGGTCGGAGGTGAAGTAGATGGTCGAACCATCTTTACCCCAGAACGGCTCGGTGTTGATGCCCTGACCGTTGGTGACGCGACTGATCTGACGCGAACCCAGGTTCATCACATAGATGTCCGGGTTACCGTCTTTCGACAGTACGAATGCCAGACGCTGACCATCCGGCGACCAGGCTGGCGCACCATTCAGGCCTTCGAAGTTGGTGATCTGCTCACGGCGACCGGTGTCGATGTTCTGCATGAAAATGCGCGGACGCTTCTGCTCGAACGACACATAAGCAATGCGTTTGCCATCCGGTGCAAAACGCGGCGACAGGATCGGCTCGCGCGATTGCAGCAGTGTCACGGCACGGGCACCGTCATAGTCCGAACGTTGCAACGTGTAGCGAGTGTTCTTCTCGGAGAACCGCTCGGCCGTCACGTACAGCAGACGAGTCGAGAACGCACCTTTGATACCGGTGAGTTTCTCGAACGACTGGTCGGAGATGTAATGCGCCATGTCACGCAGTTGATCGACGCTGCCCGACACGCTGCCGGTCAGCACTTGCTGCTCGGTGGCGACGTTGAACAGAGCGTATTGAACCTGCAGGCGACCGCCCGCTGGAACGATACTGCCAACCATAATGTACTGGGCGCCAACAGCCTTCCAGTCACGGAAAATGATTTCGCTGGCCTGGCTTGGCTGGCTGATCATGTTCTGCTTTGGAATCGGTGCGTAGTAACCCGAGTTACGCAGGTCGTTACCGATGATTTCGGCCATGTCATCCGGCAGCACGGTGCCACCCTGGAAACCGAATGGCACTACGGCAATTGGAGTTGCCTGGGAGCTACCACTGCTGACCAGGATATTTTTTTCATCTGCCGTGGCCAGTCCTGCAAAGCAGAACATGACTACAAGCAGTCCTCGAAGAAGGTTTCTCACAAGGCTAGATCCTCAGGTGTGAATGTCATCTTGAATGAACGATAGGGTGCGAAATCAGCTGGCTTCAGACCCTGCATTTCGGTCAATCGACCAATATTTTTTACTGCCGCTACCGCTGAACTGTCGAACGGCACATCACCACTGGAACGGGCAACCGATACGCCGGAGATCGTTCCGTCAGGCAGCATGTTGATTTGCAGGATCACTTTCATGCCCTTGCGGGCCGACGGTGGCTGCGCCCAACCTTCAGAAGCACGCGAGCGAATCAGGTCATCGAAGTTGCCGGCGACTTCGTCACCCTGCTCATCGGCCAAGGCCTGCTGACGCTGCGGCGTGTCGGAAAGCAAATCTGCCAGGGCCTGAGCCTTTTTCTCATCGACGGATTTACGTGCCGCTTCCTGCGATTTTTTCTTCGCGGCATCGGCAGCAGCTTTCTTCTTCGCGTCTTCGGCGACTTTCTTCTTCGCCTCTTCAGCTTCAGATTTCTTCTTGGCGTCTTCGGCGGCTTTCTTCTTCGCGTCTTCGACGATCTTTTTCTTCGCTTCTTCAGCGGCCGCTTTCTTGGCCTCTTCTTCAGCAGCTTTCTTGGCTTCTTCTTCAGATTTCTTCTTGGCTATATCAGCCAATTGTTTCTCTTCGGCCTTTTTGGCTTCGGCGGTCTTCTTGGCTTCATCGGCTTTCTTGGCTTCATCAGCCTTTTTTGCCTCTTCCGCTTTCTTCGTCTCGTCGGCCTTCTTGGATTCTTCGGCTTTTTGAGCCGCATCTTCCTTCTTTTGTTCCGCGGCCTTGATCGCTTCCTGTTCGATCTTTTTCTGTTCCATCTGTTCGACTTCGGTCTGGCGCGCAGCAGATTTCTGCGCTTCACCCGCAATCTTCTGATTGGTCTGGGTGGTCGCCCGACTTTTCGATTTCAACTGGTACAGGGTCGCCTGGACGATAGGCTTGGCCGGCGGCAGCTCCGGTGTGAAGGCGAAACTGACGAACAGCATGCCGAACACCAGCACGTGCAAGACAATCGCCCAGACACTAGGCCAGAAGTAGCTTTCCGAGGCGGACGGCTCTCGCATTTGCTGCATCAGGGTGCCTCGGTAATCAAGCCAACATTACCGACCCCGGCTTTCTGCAACCCGCCCATCGCGCCCATGACGGAGCCGTAATCGACAGTCTTGTCGCCGCGAATGAATACCTGGGTACGCTTGCCGCCTTCAGTACCGGCGCGAATGATCTTGGTCACCGCGTCGGTCATTTGCGGCAAGGTCATGGCCTTGTCCTGCTGCTTTTCGGTGTCGACTTCGCTGCCAAGGTTCCAGTAGTAGGTCTTGTCAGACTTGATCGAAATGGTCAGGACCTGAGTGTTGTTGTCCTGCGGCAAGGCTTCGCTGGAAACCTTGGGCAGATCAACTTTCACGCCCTGATTGAGCATCGGCGCGGTCACCATGAAGATGACCAGCAGTACCAGCATCACGTCGATGTAAGGCACCACGTTCATCTCGGCAACCGGCTTGCGCTTTTTGCGAGCTCGAGCGATTAAAGCCATTGGAAATTACCTGCTTATTCTTCGCTGGTGTGCACTTTGCGGTGCAGGATCGCCTGGAATTCGTCGGCGAAGGTGTAGTAACGGCCCAGCAAGGTTTCGCTGCGAGCAGCAAAACGGTTGTACGCTATAACGGCCGGGATGGCGGCGAACAGACCGATCGCGGTAGCAATCAGTGCTTCGGCAATACCAGGGGCCACAGTGGCCAGGGTCGCTTGCTGGGCAGTTGCCAGACCACGGAAGGAGTTCATGATGCCCCAGACCGTACCGAACAGACCGATGTACGGGCTGACGGAACCCACGGTGGCGAGAAACGGCAGGCTCTGCTCGAGTTTTTCTTCCTCGCGGGAGATGGCCACGCGCATGGCACGGGCCACGCCTTCCATGACCGCTTCCGGGTCAACGCCTGACTGCTGACGCAGACGGGAGAATTCCTTGAAGCCGGCACGGAAGATTTGCTCGACGCCCGAATCCGGATCAGGGTTGCTGCCGGCCTGACGGTAGAGTTTGGACAGGTCGATACCGGACCAGAAGCGCTCTTCAAAGCTCTCCAGGGCACGTCGACCGGCGCGCAGCAAGTTGCTGCGCTGAAAGATCATGATCCATGAGGTCACCGATGCGGCTACCAGGATCAGCATTACCAGTTGCACCACGATACTGGCATTGCTGACCAGGCTCCACATGGAGGAATGGTCGACGACGTTAGCTTCCACGCTTTATCTCCTGCTTTGAGTGTGTACCCGCGCCGCTCACGTCGGCAAAGGCCGCACGTAGAGCTTCGGGAATGGCCCGGGGTTTCAAACTGTTGGTGCGCACACAGGCCACCAGAAACTGCCCTTCGCAGAGCAGCACATTATCCGTAGCCCGCCTGACCTGCTGTTTGAAGCGCAGGCTGACCCGGTTCAATTCAATTACTTCAGCGCTTACCAGCAGTTCGTCGTCCAGTCGCGCCGGCGCGTGGTAACGCGCTTCGCTGGAATGCACGACAAACAACAGGTCCTCCCCTGCCAGCGCCGACTGGGCAAAGCCCAGCTCCCGGAGCCGCTCGGTTCGAGCCCGTTCCATAAACTTGAGGTAATTGACGTAATACACGATGCCGCCCGCATCGGTGTCCTCGTAATAAACGCGACAACGATGTGCGAACGGCTCAAGCCCGTTTTGCGCGCGCATACTCTAGTGCTTACTCCTCAGGTTGCCAATCCGGCCAGGCAACTGTTTTTCATTGATTCGCGGCTTTCTGGTGAAAGTACGGTCCTGGGACAACACAAACCCCGAATAAATCAGCGCGCAAAGGTTACTAATCGTCCACGGCATCGAGGAACTCGTCTACCACGGGCATCTCGCCTAATCGTGACGGGATGTTTAAACCGAAGTGCAGGTACGCATGTCGAGTGACCACCCGCCCCCGCGGAGTGCGCATGATATAGCCCTGCTGGATCAAATACGGTTCCAGCACATCTTCAATGGTGTGACGTTCTTCGCTGATCGCCGCCGCCAGACTGTCCACCCCCACCGGCCCACCGTCGAACTTCTCGATCATGGTCAGCAGCAGGCGTCGGTCCTGATGGTCGAAACCACGCTCGTCGACATCCAGCAGGTTCAGCGCCAGGTCGGCGATCGGCTTGGTGATGTGACCCTTAGCGCGGACCTCGGCGAAATCCCGGACCCGACGCAGCAAGCGGTTGGCGATCCGCGGCGTGCCACGGGCACGGCGGGCGATTTCGAAGGCGCCTTCCGGGTCCAGCGGCAAACCGAGAATGTTCGCCGAACGGCTGACAATCGTTGCCAGGTCGGCGGTGTTGTAGAACTCCAGACGCTGAACGATCCCGAAACGGTCGCGCAACGGGTTGGTCAGCATGCCGGCCCGGGTGGTTGCGCCGACCAGGGTGAACGGCGGCAGATCGAGTTTGATCGAGCGCGCGGCCGGCCCTTCGCCGATCATGATGTCAAGCTGGAAATCTTCCATCGCCGGGTACAGCACTTCTTCGACGATCGGCGACAACCGATGGATCTCGTCGATGAACAGCACGTCATGGGGTTCAAGGTTGGTCAGCAACGCTGCCAAATCACCTGGACGCTCAAGAACCGGCCCCGAGGTGCTTTTGATCGACACGCCCATTTCCTGGGCAATGATGTTGGCCAGGGTAGTTTTACCCAGCCCCGGCGGGCCGAAAATCAGCGTGTGGTCCAGGGATTCATTGCGCCCACGCGCGGCCTGGATGAACAACTCCATTTGCTCGCGAACGGTTGGCTGGCCAATGTACTCGGCCAGGCTGACGGGACGAATCGCCCGGTCCTGGACTTCCTCGCGGTCACGGGGACCACCCGTGGCAGCGATCAGACGATCAGCTTCAATCACTTAGATCATTCCCTTCAGGGCACGACGAATCAAGTCTTCACTGCTCAAACCTTTCTCCTTGATCGCAGAAATTGCCTTGCTGGCTTCCTGCGGCTTGTAGCCCAGGGAAATCAGCGCGCTGACCGCGTCATTTTCGGCGGTGGCGACTGGAGCTGGCGCATCTGGCCCACCCGGCTGGTTTGGCACCAACGCAAACATCGCCGGCACGGTTTCCCACGCCTTGAAGCGATCCTTGAGTTCCACCAACAACCGCTCGGCCGTCTTCTTGCCAACGCCAGGCACCTTGGTCAGGGCCGAAGTGTCCTGGGACTGCACGCAACGAACCAGCTCGTCGACCTCCAGGCTCGACATCAAGGCCAGCGCCAGTTTCGGCCCCACACCATTGAGACGGATCAGCTCGCGAAAAAAGTCTCGCTCGCGCTTGCCAAAGAAGCCATAGAGTAACTGCGCGTCTTCGCGTACGACCAAATGGGTGTGCAAGGTCAGTGGTTCACCGACCGACGGCAAGCGATAAAGCGTTGTCATGGGCACTTCCAGCTCATACCCCAGACCGTTTACATCCAGAATCAGGTGCGGCGGCTGTTTCTCAGCCAAAGTGCCGCGCAAGCGTCCAATCACGTTTCAGATCCTTGAGCCTTGGCCAGATCAGTGCTGGCGACTGACAGAACAAGGGTTTTGCGCCGACAACACAGGCGCAAAACCCTCATTCCATAAAAATGATTGCTGATGCTATCAGAGACGCAGGCGCCCGCCACGACTGCGTGCTGTGCCCAGACCATGAGGCAACAGGCTGGAACGGGTGTGAGCGTGGCAAATCGCGATGGCCAGGGCATCCGAAGCATCGATTTGCGGCTTGCTGGTCAATTTCAGCATGTGCATGACCATCATCTGCACCTGCTCTTTATTCGCCGCGCCGGTGCCAGTCACCGCCTGTTTGACTTGGGTCGCGGTGTATTCGGCGATTTCCAGGCTTTCCTCGGCACCGGCCACGATGGCTGCCCCGCGGGCCTGACCGAGCTTGAGGGCGGAGTCGGCATTGCGCGCCATGAAGACCTTTTCGATGCCCATGGTCACCGGGCCGTAGGTCTGGATCACTTCACGTACGCCCCGATAGACGATTTGCAGGCGCTCGTGCAGCTCGCCGGAGCCCGTGCGAATGCAGCCCGACGCCACGTACACACAGCCACGCCCGGTATCACGTACCACGCCATAACCGGTGATACGCGAACCGGGGTCGATACCAAGAATTAAAGTCATAACGCCTGCAGAAAGAGATCGCGGTGGCTTGAGGATAACTGTGTAGGAGCTGCCGAAGGCTGCGATCTTTTGATTTTCGATCTTACAGTCAAAAGATCGCAGGCTTCGCCAGCTCCTACAGGGGCCAAGGGAAGGCTGCGATCTTTATCAATGCATCAACCGAGCTGTGCGGCCACCGACTCTGGAATGTCCGCGTTGGAATACACGTTTTGCACGTCATCCAGGTCTTCGAGCATATCGATCAGCTTGAGAACCTTCTCGGCGCCCTCCAGGTCCAGTTCGGCACTGGTGGTCGGCTGCATGACGATTTCCGCGTCATCGCCCTTGAAGCCTGCATCCTCCAAAGCGTTGCGCACGGAATAGAAGCCGGCGAACGAGGTGAACACGTCGATTGAACCGTCTTCGTGGGTCACCACATCATCGGCGTCAGCCTCCATGGCCGCTTCCATCAGCGCATCCTCATCCACGCCTGGCGCGAAGGAAATCTGCCCCTTGCGCTCGAACAGGTAGGCCACCGAACCGTCAGTGCCGAGGTTGCCGCCACACTTGCTGAACGCATGGCGAACAGCCGCTGCAGTACGGTTACGGTTGTCGGTCATGCATTCGACCATCACCGCCACACCGCCCGGACCGTAACCTTCGTAGGTCAGCTCGACCATGTCATCGGTATCGGCGGCGCCAGCGCCGCGGGCCACTGCGCGGTCGATGATGTCGCGGCTCATGTTCGCACCCAGCGCTTTATCCAGCGCCAGACGCAAGCGCGGGTTGGAGCCTGGATCACCGCCGCCCTGGCGAGCAGCAACCGTCAGTTCACGAATCCACTTGGTGAAAATCTTGCCCTTCTTGGCATCCTGACGTTCTTTGCGGTGCTTGATGTTCGCCCACTTGGAATGACCCGCCATAACTCGCTCCGAATTATCTTTGAAACATTGCCCGCCACGCCATGATGCGCCAGCCAGCAAAAAAAAATCTCGACCTGTCTATATAGAAAGGGCGCATCCGAAGATGCGCCCTTCTGGTCAACCTTACTCAGCTTTAGGCGTTTCGCGCAGACGAATGTGCAGTTCGCGCAACGCCTTGGCATCCACCAGCCCCGGTGCCTGAGTCATGACGCAGGCAGCGCTCTGGGTTTTCGGGAAGGCGATCACTTCACGGATCGACTGGGCGCCGGTCATCAGCATCACCAGACGGTCCAGACCGAAGGCCAGGCCACCGTGCGGCGGCGCGCCGTATTTCAGGGCGTCGAGCAGGAAGCCGAACTTCTCTTCCTGTTCCGCTTCGCTGATACCCAGCAGACGGAACACCGACTGTTGCATTTCCTTGCGGTGGATACGGATCGAACCGCCACCCAGTTCGGTGCCGTTCAGGACCATGTCGTAGGCACGGGACAGCGCGGTTGCCGGGTTGGCTTCCAGTTCTTGCGGCGTGCACTTCGGCGCGGTGAACGGGTGGTGCAACGCGGTGAAGCTGCCGTCGTCGTTCTCTTCGAACATCGGGAAGTCGACAACCCACATCGGAGCCCACTCGCAGGTCAGCAGGTTCAGATCGTGACCAACCTTGATCCGCAGCGCGCCCAAGGCTTCGCTGACGATCTTCGATTTATCAGCGCCGAAGAACACGATATCGCCATCAACTGCACCGACGCGATCGAGGATCACGTTCAGGTTAGCCTCAGGGATGTTCTTGACGATTGGCGATTGCAGACCTTCAACGCCTTTGGCGCGCTCGTTGACCTTGATGTACGCCAGGCCCTTGGCACCGTAGATGCCGACGAACTTGGTGTAGTCGTCGATCTTGCTGCGCGGCATGCTTGCCGCGCCTGGAACGCGCAGAGCGGCAACGCGGCATTTCGGGTCGTTGGCAGGGCCGCTGAACACCTTGAAGTCGACTTCTTTCAGTTGATCGGCAACATCAACCAGTTCCAGCGGGTTACGCAGGTCCGGCTTGTCGGAACCGTAACGACGCATGGCCTCTTCGAAGGTCATGTGCGGGAAGTCGCCGAACTCCAGGTCCAGCACTTCCTTGAACAGGTTGCGAATCATTTGTTCGGTGATGCCCATGATCTCTTTTTCATCGAGGAAGCTGGTCTCGATGTCGATCTGGGTGAATTCCGGCTGACGGTCGGCGCGCAGATCTTCGTCGCGGAAGCACTTGGCGATCTGGTAGTAACGGTCGAAGCCGGCGACCATCAGCAGCTGCTTGAACAGCTGTGGCGATTGCGGCAAGGCGAAGAAGCTACCTGCGTGAGTACGGCTCGGCACCAGGTAGTCGCGAGCGCCTTCTGGCGTGGCGCGGGTCAGAATCGGCGTCTCGACATCGAGGAAGCCGTTCTCGTCCAGGAAGCGACGGATGCTGGTGGTCATGCGCGAACGCAGACGCAGCTTCTCGAGCATTTCCGGGCGACGCAGGTCGAGGAAGCGATAACGCAGGCGGGTTTCTTCGCCGACGTCGGAGAACTCGTTCAGCGGGAACGGCGGGGTTTCCGCTTCGTTCAATACTTCCAGCTCGTAGCCCAGCACTTCGATCATGCCCGACGCCATGTTGGCGTTGGTGGCACCGGCCGGACGCAGGCGCACCTTGCCGGTGATCTTGACCACGTATTCGCTGCGCACGCGATCGGCGGCGGCGAAGGATTCAGCGCGGTCCGGGTCGAACACCACCTGGGCCAGACCGTCACGATCACGGATATCGAGGAAAATCACCCCACCGTGGTCACGACGACGATGGACCCATCCGCAAAGGGTAATTTCCTGGCCTTCCAGGCTTTCGTTCAGTTGGCCGCAATAATGGCTGCGCATCATGGTAGTGGTTTCGCTTCTCGTAATTCGAAATTCGGTTGGAGGTCTTGCCGCACCCCCGCACTTGAATCAGGTGCCAGATGATGCAAGAACTCGCGCGTGTCATTCAGCCCGGGCGCTAGACCCTAGTCAGCTTTGTCGCCACCGGCCAGATTTTTCTTGGAACCGGTCTTGAAGTCGGTTTCGTACCAGCCGGTGCCGCTGAGGCGGAAGCCCGGCATGGACAGCATCTTTTTAAGCTCTGGCGCCTGGCAGGCAGGGCAGTCGACCAGCGGTGCTGCGCTGATCTTTTGAATGGCTTCCAACTGATGACCACAGGAAGCACATTGATAGTCGTACATCGGCATGGGGGTTGTCTCGGCGATCAGATTGCTACCGCGCATGCTGGGCTTTGCGGCAAAGGGCGGGATTATATCCATTAAATGCAGCCTGTGCAGCCGTAAGACTGCACAGACCGACACTCGACCCGATCAACCGCCATCGTCAAGCCATGATGGGGCAACTTCCTTCCTTCAGGCTGTGCACGACGCAGACAACCCGCACCAGCCCGGTGAAGTTCTTCACCCCGCCGTGGCGCAGATGCACTTCGCGATCCACGTGGGACAACAGCGCACTGACCGAGCAGCAATTGACCTTGGCCATATCACCCAAAATATCCCAATAAACCTGCTCCAGCCGCAAACAGGTCGCAAAGCCGTTCAAGCGCACTGACCGGGATAATGGCTGGGCCAGGCCCATATCGAATTCGCTGACAAATGAATCAATCCTTACTTCCTTGAGTGGACCGACCCTCCCCTCGCTTCGCCTGTCTTGATAAACCATAGCGTTGACACTCCTTTGCCATCCTTGCTGCTTATAAGAGTCATATTCCGTTTGCTTATAAAAGCGCAGGCGCACAGGGATATCTAGATGACTTTATGACCATCGACGTAGGATAAGCCAACAACTGAGGGGAGATCATGGAGCTCGTCCTAGGCCGGACGATTTCCTACGAAAACTGACGCAATGTCTTTCAGCGGAACGGCAAAAAGACGCGAGAAACACAGCAGGCAAATAATACTCAGCAAGCGTCATGCACACAGCGGCCAGCGGGAGTACCGCTGGACTGCCTGATTTGAGTAGCTGCGGGCTTTGCTGTTAAATAGGCAGTGTGTCGCTACCGCCTATTTTCCGGGGGCTGCGCATAGGCTGATAGCGGGAACGTGTCCAACGCCTCTTATTGTTCCGAAGCGAACCGTGCTCCATCAGCTCTTCCTTGTGATCCGTCTTAACGTGAGTTAATCAAAATGTTGAAAATCGTCCACCTGCTAATGGGCGCAGCAGCCTTGCTGCTGTCCTTCATCCCTAGCCTGCGATCCGAAGCGCTACCTTACCTGCAACAACCCGATGCGCTGTACCTGGCCTTTTTCGGCCTGCTCAACCTCACCCTTGCACCTGTTATCCCTTACTGGAACAAAGGCCCACGTCATCAACTGCAAAACCTGGTCAGCGCCTTGCTGGTTCTGGCTGTGGTATTGCAAACACTGACATTGTTCGCCCCGATGCCTGTCATCGCCGGTCAACCTGCCGTTCTGTTCAGTCTGGTCGTTGCCCTGATCGCCATTTTTTTGCACCTGGCCGTCAGCTTCTACAAATCTTCACCGGCCGCCGCCTCGCCAAGCTATGACATGAGCAACCGCGATACTGGCACCGTTAAATGGTTCAACACCTCCAAAGGCTTCGGCTTTATTTCCCGTGATTCCGGCGATGATATTTTCGTGCACTTCCGGGCAATTCGCGGTGAAGGCCACCGTGTTCTGGTCGAAGGCCAGCGCGTGGAGTTCTCTGTCATGAACCGTGACAAAGGCCTGCAAGCCGAAGATGTGATCGCCGCCCTGCCGCGTCGCTGATTCCAAGGCTAAAAAAAACCGCGAACAGCCCAGGCTGTTCGCGGTTTTTTTATGGCCTCTTCTTCACTAATGTGGCTCAGTAATGCGGCGGTGGCGCCTCTTCTTCGAAGGACTCGAACTGACCGGCCATCTCCTCCTGCCGCTTGAGCAACGCAGCCATTTGCAATTGCAAGCGCTCTACCATCCGCTGCTGCGCCGCCAGCACATCACTCAATGCCTGGATGGTGTCATCCTGAAACGCCAACTGGCTTTCCAGATCGGTAACGCGTTCTTCCAGGCTCATGTTTCAGCCCTCCAGAAACGTGAAGTCATCGGTCAACACCAGACGCAGCCGCTCACGAATCGCCGCGATCTGCTCTGGACTGTAGGGTTTGGCCGGCTGCTTGCCCCAGACCGGAGCTGGCCAGGCGGCGTCCTCACGCTTGCGCACAATCACATGCATGTGCAACTGGCTGACGACATTACCCAGGGCCGCGACGTTCAACTTGTCCGCATCGAACGAGTCCTTGAGCATTTCCGCCAGTGCGGTGGTTTCCTGCCACAGCTGCTGTTGATCTGCGACATCTAATTGAAATATCTCACTGATATCCTCGCGGCGGGGCACGAGGATGAACCACGGGTAGTTCGAATCATTGGACAACAGCAACCGACAGAGCGGGAAATCGCCGATAGGCAACGTGTCTTGTTGAAGTCGTGGATCTAAAGCGAACACAGCGCGCACTCCCCTCTGGTGATCTTTTTTCAGCTTAGCGCCCCCCTGCGAAAGACGGCGCACCAAGCGACAGGACGGCAGCATACCTGCGAACGCCACACGCTTCACGACGAACTGCCACCTGCTGCACCCTACGGGCGCCCCGACATGAGCCATTTTGATCCGGTATGCACCATGACAGAACCAGCCACCGCACAAAAAATGCCGAAATGACCGATAAACGACGGGCCGTTCGAATCCACGACAAAGCGACACCGTGTGAATTCGATACAACAATTGAAATTTTTTGCACCAAAACCGCACAACGCGTCTACGCTCAGTGCGTCAGCATCCGCTAACTACTCACTGGCGGGGTGAACCGGTAACGTTTTTGGTTGTCGCCCCCACTGGATCGATGTGGTAAACACGATGCGAAGCATGGCGTCAAGCTCAGGCAAAACAAGCTTGAACCCCCCGGTTTTATGAGGTTTTTACAGCAACAGGCAGGCCTTTGGAAAAAAACAGCAACAGAATTCCGATTTGTGCACGCTTGTTGCATTCACACCCGTATCGTCTATAAGCGCTCCGCTGGAAGTGGAAGCCTTAAGGCCAATAAAAACAGCGGCAGGGTTGCCCGATGGAGATTCAAGTGCAGGACAAGGGACTCTTTTTTACCGACGCTCAAGCCATGGAAAACAACGTTGAAGTTGTCAGTCCGATTGCGTCGGGATTGTGAATTTGCGACATCTACCAAGCCATTTGCGACAGGGTCGTAAAGAAGCTGAAAGGTTAGATGCGCAAGTATCGCCAACATGGTCGGCGTGATATAAGTTTGCGCCGACACAAAAAGAAAGAGCCGCCCGGATAATAAAACAGGCGGGACGGCAGTACTCTTCTAAAAACCAAAGGAGCAAATCACGATGCGCGTGATGAAGTGGAGCATGATCGCACTGGCAGTTGCAGCAGCAGCCAGTACCCAAATGGCTACGGCCGCACCTTTCGTAAGTGACCAGGCTGAAGCCAAAGGTTTTGTTGAAGACGCCAAGTTCGACTTGCTGATTCGCAACTATTACTTCAACCGTGACAACAAAGATGGCGCCCGCGACGTTAAAGACTGGACCCAAGGTCTTTGGGGCACCTTCAACTCCGGTTACACCCAGGGTACTGTTGGCGTTGGCGTTGATGCATTCGGTTACCTGGCCATCAAACTGGATGGCGGCGATGGCACTTCCGGTTCGGGCAACATGAGCCGTAGCGACACCGTCAACGCCAACGGTGGCCGCAACGTCAACGACAGCCAGGGTAAAGCCGGGGGGGCCATTAAATTCCGCGTCTCCAAAACCGAGCTGAAATTCGGCGACATGTCGCCAAGCACTGCTCCAGTGTTTGCTGTTGGCGGTTCCCGTATCCTTCCTCAAGTTGCCAGCGGTTTCCAACTGCAGAGCAGCGAAGTCAAAGACCTTGACCTCGAAGCCGGTCACTTCTACTCGGGTTCCAGCCAGGACAAAAACGCCCGTGACGGCGGTCTGTTTGCAAACTACGCCGGCGTTGAAGCCAACAGCATCGACTATTTCGGTGGCAAGTACGGCATTACCGATAACCTTTCCGCATCGCTGTATGGCGCCAAGCTGGAAGACATCTGGAACCAGTACTACGCCAACGTGAACCTCACCACTCCATTTGGTGGTGACACGTCGCTGAACACCGACTTCAACATCTACCGCACCACCGACACCGGTGACGCGAAAGCCGGTGACATCAGCAACACAGCATTCTCGCTGGCCACTGCTCTGTCGTTCCTGAAAGCACACACCATCACCCTGGCCTTCCAAAAGGTTAATGGCGATACCCCGTTCGACTACGTCGGTATTGGCAAGAACAACCGCGGCGGCGACTCGATCTTCCTCGCCAACTCCATCCAGTACTCTGACTTCAACGCCCCTGGCGAGAAGTCTGCCCAGATCCGTTACGATCTGAAAATGGCTGAGTACGGCGTTCCTGGTCTGAGCTTCATGACCCGTTATGTGAAAGGTTGGGACATCGACGGTACCAAAACTCCAGCAGGTAGCGCTTACGCCGGCCTGTACGGTGAAGATGGCAAGCACAACGAAACCAACTTCGAAGCCAAGTACGTTGTTCAGTCTGGCCCGGCAAAAGATCTGTCCGTCCGCTTCCGTCAAGCTTGGCACTTTGCTAACGCCGACGAAGGTGAAGGCGACGTGAAAGAGTTCCGTGTGATCGTCGACTACCCGCTGTCGATTTTGTAATCGCATCCAGTTAGTTTGCGGTAACAAACAAAAAGGCCCATCTTCGGATGGGCCTTTTTTGTTGCTTACTGCACCGCAGATTCCTGAACCACTCGAATCACCCGCTGTGGAAACGGAATATCGATACCGGCCGTTTTCAAACGATCACGGGACTGTTCGTTGAACATGAACATCACATCCCAATAATCCGCCGTCTTCACCCACACTCGAAGGGAAACAGTAATCGAACTGTCGCCCAGAGTAGAAATCACTGCCTGAGGTGCCGGGTCAGCCAAAACGCGCTCATCTTTTGCCAGGTCCAGCAACACTTCACGGGCCTTCTGCAAGTCCGCCTCGTAAGCCACGCCGACATCGAATATCACCTTGCGGGTCGGCTGACGGTTGGTATTGGTAATGATGCCGTTCGACAGATTGCCGTTAGGCACGATGATGGTTTTGTTATCGCCGGTACGCAGTACGGTGTGGAAGATCTGGATGCTATCAACAGTACCCGCAACACCTTGAGCTTCGATCCAGTCGCCGATGCGGAACGGACGGAACAACAGAATCAGCACGCCGCCAGCGAAGTTCGCCAGGCTGCCCTGCAACGCCAGACCGATCGCCAGGCCAGCAGCACCGATCGCTGCGACGAACGAGGTGGTTTCCACGCCGATCATCGACGCCACGCTAACGATCAGCAGAACCTTGAGAATGATGTTCGCCAGGTTGCTGATGAAACCTTGCAACGCCAGGTCGGCATTACGCAACGCCAGCAGGCCGCCGAGTTTTTGTGCCACCTTGTTGATCAGCCACCAACCGATGGCCAGGGTAATCACCGCCAACAGCACACGGCTGCCGTATTCCATGATCATCGGAATCCAGGCTTGGGATTCCTTGACCAGGTTGTCCACTTCAGCATTCAAATCCATCTTTTTTCTC
Source organism: Pseudomonas sp. NPDC089918 (assembly GCF_050280605.1). NCBI lineage: Bacteria > Pseudomonadati > Pseudomonadota > Gammaproteobacteria > Pseudomonadales > Pseudomonadaceae > Pseudomonas > Pseudomonas sp. NPDC089918. The sequence continues at coordinate 48,732 of NZ_JBNNVP010000002.1, forward strand.
CTGATTTCCGGCTACCCGGCACGCAAAAAATGAGCGGCAGAAAGACCGAACCCATGAAGGATTCAATCGTTTCTGCCGTTGCTTGGGCCTCGGACGTCGAAAACGCCGAGAGGTTCCCGCTTGAAAAGTCAGTCGCGGAAGTTATTGAACTGTAGCGGCATATCGAAGGATTTGGCGCGCAGTGCGGCAATTGCTTCTTGCAAGTCATCACGCTTCTTGCCGGTGATGCGCACTTGCTCGCCCTGAATGGCGGCCTGGACCTTGAGCTTGGCGTCTTTGACGTGAGCGACGATTTTCTTCGCCAGCTCTTTGTCGATGCCTTCCTTGAGGACCGCTTCCTGCTTCATCAACTTGCCCGACGCGTAGGCATCCTTGACTTCAAGGCACTGCACATCAATCTTGCGCTTGACCAAGGCCAGCTTGAGGATCTCGATCATCGCTTCGAGCTGGAAATCGGCTTCCGCGGTCAGGTTGACGGTCAGGTCCTTTTCCTTGAACTCGAAGGTGCCTTTGCCTTTCAGGTCATAACGACGATCGAGTTCCTTGACGGCGTTCTCGACCGCGTTGGTGACTTCGTGTTTGTCCAGTTCGGATACCACGTCGAACGACGGCATGTAATCTCTCCAATAAAAGGCGCGCTCGATAACGATGGAGCGCGCTTGGCTTGCGGTTAAAATCGGGCTCATTATAACGGGTCTTTTCCAACCGATACTGCGAGCCTCACATGCCAGCGTCAAACCGAGCAAAAAGCTGATGTCTACCCCTTGGCATATTCTGGGCGCCGGCAGCCTCGGCACCCTTTGGGCCACACGTCTGGCGCGGGCTGACGTACCGGTCAGGCTGATCGTGCGGGACGCGACACGCTTACAGGCCTATCGGACGGCTGGCGGTTTGACGCTGGTCGAACATGGCGAAGCGCAGCTGTATCCGGTGCCCGGCGAAACAGCCGACAGCGACGAGCCCATCAGCCGTCTGCTAGTGGCCTGCAAAGCCTACGACGCCGTAACAGCCGTGGCCCGCCTCGCCCACCGGCTGACACCCGACGCCGAACTGATCCTGCTGCAGAACGGCCTCGGCAGTCAGGACGCAGTTGCCGCGCAGGTGCCTCAGGCGCGCTGCATCTTCGCCTCCAGCACCGAAGGCGCGTTTCGCGATGGCGACTGGCGTGTGGTGTTCGCCGGTCACGGCTACACCTGGCTGGGCGATGCGGGCCATCCGGTAGCGCCGATCTGGCTGGAGGACTTGAGCGCCGCCGGTATTCCTCATGAGTGGAGCACCGATATCCTCACAAGGCTGTGGCGAAAACTGGCGCTCAATTGTGCGATCAACCCGCTGACCGTGCTGCACGAATGCCGCAACGGCGGTTTGCAGCAACATCATTGCGAAGTCGCCACCCTGTGCGCCGAGCTCACCGAGCTGCTGGAGCGCTGCGGCCAACCGGCAGCGGCACAAAACCTCCGGGAGGAAGTCGAACGGGTAATCAAGGCTACCGCGGCCAATTTCTCCTCGATGTACCAGGACGTCGCGAATCAGCGCCGCACCGAAATCAGCTACCTGTTGGGCCATGCTTGCAAAGTCGCGTCGCGGCATCAGCTGAACCTGCCCCACCTCAGTCAATTGCAGGAGCGCCTGATTGCTCATCTGCGCAGCCTTGGATTGCCCAGCGACTGAGCAGCGGCTACGCTGGCCACTTGTTCCTTTTCAGCGATAAACCTGATGCCATTGCGCCAGCGCCTTGAAAATCTTCCAGTCGGCCAGAAATTGCTGGCCGCCCTGCTGGTGCTGTTGACCACCGTTTTGCTGGTCGCCAACCTGACCTTTATCAGCGCCGCCTATTACATCTCCCAGGAAAGCATGGCTCCCCAGGCCTTGCAGACCATCGGCCGACTGGTGTCCAACCCAAGCCTGATCTCCGAAGCCTTGAAGTCGCCACAAACCGCCGAACGCCTGCTCAACGAACTCAACAGCTATACACCGTTGCGTGCGGCTGCGCTCTATGACGGCAAAGGTGTGCTTCTGGCGCAGCTGCAGCAGGGCGACAAGCTCCAGCTGCCGGAGCATTTCCGGCATCTGGAAGCCTGGCAAGCCACCGAGTTTCGCAGCAATCAAGTGATCACCCTGCCCCGCCCCGGTACCGCACCGGGGCACTTGCTGCTGGTAGCCAGCAGCGAATTGCCGATGGCGTTCTATACCGGGACCCTGACCGCCAGTTTGGGGATTCTGATCTTCAGCGTGCTGTTGTGGCTGGTGATTGCCCGGCAGATCAAACGCCTGATTACCCGGCCGATCCATCAGCTCGAAGAGTTGTCCCGGCAAGTGACCCGGGAAGAGAACTACGCCCTGCGCGCCTCTCGCGGCAACCACGACGAAATCGGCAGCCTCGCCGAAGCGTTCAACACCATGCTCTCGCGCATCGAGGCCCGGGAGCAGCAGCTCAAGCGCGCCCGCGACGATTCCCAGGCCGCTTACGACCAGGCTCAGGGGCTGGCCGAAGAAACCCGCCACACCAACCGCAAGCTGGAACTGGAAGTTCAGGTGCGCAGCAAGATCGAAAAGAAACTCACCGGTTTCCAGAACTACCTCAACAGCATCATCGACTCCATGCCGTCGGCCTTGATCGCCCTCGACGAGCAGCTCTATGTGACCCAGTGGAATCAGGAAGCCAGCGCCCTGTCCGGCACACGCCTGGACGAAGCCTTGAACCAGCCGATTTTCCTCGCCTTCGAACCGCTCAAGCCATTCTTGCCGCAGCTCAGGCAAACCGTCGAGCAGCACACGGTGGCGAAGATTGAGCGGGTTACCTGGCTCAAGGACGAAGAGCCCCGGCACTACGCCCTGACGTTCTACCCGTTGATGGGTGGTGCCGGGCGCGGCGTGGTGATCCGGATCGACGACATCACTCAGCGGCTGTCCCTGGAAGAAATGATGGTGCAGTCGGAAAAAATGCTCTCGGTCGGTGGCCTCGCCGCCGGCATGGCCCACGAAATCAATAATCCACTGGGTGCAATCCTGCACAACGTGCAGAACATTCGTCGGCGCCTGTCACCCGATCTGCCGAAGAACCTCGAACAGGCCGAGCAACTCGGCATTGAGCTGGAAACGGTCAACCAGTATTTGAAAGCTCGAGAAGTGCCGCAATTACTCGATGGCATTCAACAGGCCGGTGCCCGGGCAGCAAAAATCGTGACGCACATGCTCAGTTTCAGCCGCCGCAGTACCCGGCAGATGGCTCCCTGCGATTTGCCGGCGTTGATCGATCAAGCGGTGGAGATCGCCGGCAACGACTTCGACCTGGCCATCGGCTTCGACTTCAAGGGGCAGGCGATCATTCGGCAGTTCGATCCGGCACTGGGCCCGGTGCCCGGCACTGCCAACGAGCTGGAACAGGTGCTGCTCAACCTGCTGAAAAACGCCGCGCAAGCCATTCACCAGCGCACAGACGACCGCGAGCCGGGGCGGATCATTCTGCGTACAAAACTGAACCCGCCGTGGGCAGAAATTCAGGTCGAAGACAACGGCATCGGCATGAGCGAGAGCGTGCGCAAACGTACGTTCGAGCCGTTCTTCACCACCAAGGAAATCGGTCAGGGCACCGGCCTTGGGCTCTCGGTCTCGTACTTCATCATCACCAACAACCACAAAGGCCAGATGGAAGTGCAATCGACACCGGGCCAAGGCACCTGTTTCACCTTGCGCCTGCCGTTGTCGGGCACTCCGGTGGTTTCTCAAGAACTCAATCAGCTGTCGAGGTAACCATGGGCTTTCGCTTGTCGAAGATTTACACCCGCACTGGCGACAAAGGCGAAACCGGGCTCGGCGATGGCCGCCGGGTGCCCAAGGACCATCCGCGCATCGAAGCCATTGGCGAAGTCGATACGCTGAACAGCCAGGTGGGTGTGCTGTTGGCCGGGTTGGCGGCACAAAGTGATACGTACCCAGGGCTGAACGAAGTGATCGAGGTGTTGGCGCCCTGCCAGCATCGGTTGTTCGACTTGGGTGGCGAACTGGCGATGCCGGTTTATCAGGCACTGAACACGGCAGAAGTCGAGCGCCTGGAGGCGGCAATCGATGTGTGGAATGAAGAGTTGGGGCCGCTGGAGAATTTCATTCTGCCCGGCGGTTCGGCGCTGATCGCCCAGGCCCACGTATGCCGCTGCCTGGCGCGCAGTGCCGAGCGGCGCTGTCAGCAGCTGAATGCGATCGAGCCATTGGCCGGGGTTGGCCTGGCGTATATCAATCGGTTGTCGGATTTGTTGTTTGTGGCGGCGAGGTTGATTGCCAAGCGTCAGGGGGTTGCCGAGATTTTGTGGCAGCCTGCGGCCAAACCCGGGGTTTAGTAACTGATCGTTCCCACGCTCTGCGTGGGAATGCAGCCCGGGACGCTCTGCGTCCCATCAAGAGCCGAACGCGGAGCGTCCGTTGAGGCATTCCCACGCAGAGCGTGGGAATGATCGGGTGCTACGCCTCAGGCCAAAACGCCCGAATCCCCGCCACACCCTGCGCCCCTGCTTCCCAGGCTTTCTGCCGCTCTGCCGGGCCCACCCCGCCAAGCAAAAACACCGGCTTGCTGAAGCCTTCGATCAAACTCGAAGCCTGCTCCCAACCCAATGGCAGAGCATCCGGATGAGTCTGCGTCGGCTGCACCGGCGACAGGGTCACGAAGTCCACGCCCATTTGCTCGGCCAACGCCAGTTCTTCAGCGTTGTGGCAAGACGCTGCCAACCAGCGTGACGCCGGTAGCGGACGCCCGGCCGCTGCGTACTTGCGCAACTGCGCCGACGTGATATGCCAACCGGCGGACGGGAAGTCCCCCAGCCATTCAAACGGCCCCTTGATCATCAACTGCGCCTTGCCGGCACACAGCCCCGCCGCATCCACCGCCAGATCGCGGTATTGCGGGTCGTAGCCGTTGGGCGCGCGCAACTGAATCAGCTTGATGCCGCCAGCGATGGCTTTCTGAATACCGCGCAGCAAGGCCGGGGTTTCCAGGCCCTCCGGTGTGATCAGGTAGTCGCCGGGCAAGCGTGCAGCGGCGACGATCGGCTGGTTGGCGGCCGGAAATTCGTAATCCACCAGTTCTCGCGCGGTCACCCAGGCCAAAGGCTGGCCTTCGGCGCCATGGGGTTCGCCGGTAAACGCCGAGACTTCCCAGACATCCAGCAACACCTGCTTATCCGGGTAATCGTGGCGGACCTTGATCATCGGTCGCGCTGTGTTGACCACAATGCCCAACTCTTCGTGAAGCTCGCGAGCCAGGGCCATCTCGACGGATTCGTCATCCTCGACCTTGCCACCGGGGAACTCCCACAAACCGCCCTGATGCTGAGTGTCGGCACGGCGGGCAATGAGGATCTTGCCGCTGCTATCGCGGATAACCGCGGCTGCTACATGGACTCGTTTCACCGCTCTATTTCCTCCAGACCCGCCTTCCGCCAGGCCTTGAAGGCTGGCCATTGGTAGATGGTTTCGACATAGGCCGCGTCGGCCTCGGGCAGTTTTACCTGATAGGTGCGCAGGCGTACGGCGATCGGTGCGAAAAACGCATCCGCCAGGGTCGCGCCGCCAAACAGGAACGGGCCGGTTTCAGTCGCGACGGCGCGACATTCAGCCCACAACGCCAGCATGCGCTCGATTTCAGCCTGAACCTCAGGTGGGGTCGGCGACAGTGGCGCATCGTGGCTCAGGTCGAACGGCATGTTGCCGCGCATGGCGAAAAAACCGCTGTGCATCTGCGCGCACGCCGAACGCGCCTGGGCACGGGCGACAGTGTCTTTGGGCCAGAGGCCGGCATCGGGGAATTGTTCGGCCAGGTATTCGGCAATCGCCAGGGAATCGGCGATGGTGCCGTGTTCGGTTTTCAGCAGCGGGACTTTCCCGGTTGGCGAATGCTTGAGCACGCGCTCGCGAGTGTCCGGCTGGTTCAGCTTGATCAGTTCTTCGGTGTAGGACGCGCCGGTCAGGTCAAGAGCCAGGGCGGCGCGCAGGGACCAGGAGGAATGCAGTTTGTCGCCGATGATCAGGTGGAGGCTCATGTTCGGGACCTTTTTATGAGGGAAACAGGCCAGCCTATGCAGCGACTGGCAGACCGTCATCGCGAGCAGGCTCGCTCCCACATTTGATCCTGCCGAACACAAATGTTGTATTCACTGGAGATCTATTGTGGGAGCGAGCCTGCTCGCGATTGCAGCGACTCGGTCTAACGAGTGATCAAGTACGGTACTCGGCGTTGATCTTCACGTATTCGTGGGACAGGTCAGTGGTCCAGATGGTTTCGCTGCAATCACCGCGCCCCAGTTCGATGCGGATGGTGATTTCTTCCTGCTGCATCACCGCCGCGCCCTGAGCTTCGGTATAGGTGGAAGAGCGAGCACCACGGCTGGCGATGCACACGTCACCAAGGAATACGTCGATCTTGCTCACGTCCAGGTTCGGTACGCCGGCACGGCCCACGGCGGCCAGAATGCGGCCCCAGTTCGGGTCGGAGGCGAACAGTGCGGTCTTGATCAGCGGCGAATGGGCCACGGTGTAGCCGACGTCCAGGCACTCCTGGTGATTGCCGCCGCCGTTGACTTCCACGGTGACGAACTTGGTCGCGCCTTCGCCGTCGCGCACGATGGCCTGGGCCACGTCCATGCAGACTTCGAACACCGCTTGTTTCAGCAAAGCGAACAGCGGACCGCTGGCTTCGGTGATTTCCGGCAGTGCAGCCTGACCGGTGGCGATCAGCATGCAGCAGTCGTTGGTCGAAGTGTCGCCGTCGATGGTGATGCGGTTGAACGACTTGTTGGCGCCGTCCAGCAGCAGGTTTTGCAGCACCTCGCGGGAAACTTTGGCGTCGGTGGCGATGTAGCCGAGCATGGTCGCCATGTTCGGACGAATCATGCCCGCGCCTTTGCTAATGCCGGTGACGGTGATCGTCACGCCGTCATGCTGGAACTGGCGGCTGGCACCCTTTGGCAGGGTGTCAGTGGTCATGATGCCGGTAGCGGCGGCTTCCCAGTTATTGACCGACAGGTCGTCGAGGGCGGCTTGCAGCGCACCTTCGATTTTTTCGACCGGCAGCGGCTCGCCGATCACACCGGTGGAGTACGGCAGCACGAGATTTGCATCGACGCCGGTCAGCTCAGCCAGTTTGGCGCAAGTGCGCTCGGCAGCTGCCAGGCCTGGTTCGCCGGTACCGGCGTTGGCATTGCCGGTGTTGGTCAGCAGGTAACGTACCGGGCCTTGCACGCGTTGTTTGGCCAGGATAACGGGAGCGGCGCAAAAGGCGTTCAGGGTGAACACGCCCGCCACTGTGGAACCTTCGGCACAGCGCATGACCACGACATCCTTGCGCCCCGGGCGCTTGATACCGGCCGAGGCGATACCGAGTTCAAAACCGGCAACCGGGTGCAACGTTGGCAAAGGACCAAGACCAACAGCCATGAATGCGCTCCTTAAAAAGTAGTGTCTGCACCGTCATTACCCCGTTCTTTTAACGTGGCGCGGTGGTTTAAATGGCAAAACGCCGCGACGGCATAAGCCGGTCGCGGCGCGGGTATTTCAGCGAATGAAACGGGTTTACTGGATCTGCCCGTGGCAATGCTTGAACTTCTTGCCCGAACCGCAGTAGCACAGCTCGTTACGGCCCAGCTTCTGCTCGTTGCGCACCGGTGCGGTGGCGAGGGCTACGTCGACCTCTTCACCCAACACTTCCGGTTGCTCCAGGCCAGGGGCTTCGTCGTGCTGGAACTGCATGCGCGCAGCCAGTGCTTCGGCTTCCTGACGCAGGCGAGCTTCTTCTTCGATCGGATCTTCGCGGCGAACCTGAACGTGCGACAGCACACGGATCGAGTCGCGCTTGATCGAATCCAACAGCTCGGAGAACAAGGTGAAGGACTCGCGCTTGTATTCCTGCTTCGGGTTCTTCTGCGCATAACCACGCAAGTGGATGCCGTGACGCAGGTGATCCATGGTCGACAGGTGGTCTTTCCACAGGTCGTCCAGTACGCGCAGAACGATTTGCTTCTCGAAGGTGCGCAGTGCTTCGGCACCGGCCTGGTCTTCTTTCTCGTTGTACGCGGCGATCAGCTCGTTCATCAGCTTTTCGCGCAGGGTCTCTTCGTAGAGGTGATCGTCTTCGTCCAGCCATTGCTGGATCGGCAACGCCACGCCGAAGTCGCTCTGCAACGCCGCTTCCAGACCGGCCACGTCCCACTGCTCTGGCAGCGATTGCGGTGGAATGTGTGCGCTGACGGTTGCGTTGAGCACGTCCTGACGGAAATCGGCGATGGTTTCGCCGATGTTGTCGGCGGCCAACAAACTGTTACGCATGTGATAGATCACTTTACGTTGTTCGTTGTTGACGTCGTCGAACTCGAGCAGTTGTTTACGGATGTCGAAGTTGCGGCCTTCAACCTTGCGCTGAGCCTTCTCGATGGCGTTGGTCACCATGCGGTGCTCGATCGCCTCACCGGACTGCATGCCCAGCGCCTTCATGAAGTTCTTCACCCGGTCAGAGGCGAAGATGCGCATCAGGCTGTCTTCCAGCGACAGGTAGAAACGGCTGGAACCGGCGTCGCCCTGACGACCGGCACGACCGCGCAACTGATTGTCGATACGGCGCGATTCGTGACGCTCGGAAGCGATCACCTGCAAACCGCCCGACTCCAGCACTTGCTGGTGGCGTTTCTGCCAGTCGGCCTTGATCTGGGCAATCTGCTCAGGGGTCGGGTCTTCCAGCGAAGCAACTTCCACTTCCCAGTTACCGCCCAACAGGATGTCGGTACCACGACCGGCCATGTTGGTGGCGATGGTCAGTGCGCCCGGGCGACCGGCCTGAGCAATGATTTCGGCTTCTTTTTCGTGGAACTTGGCGTTCAGAACCTTGTGTTCGATGCCTTCCTTCACGAGCAGGCTGGACATGTGCTCGGACGTTTCGATGGTGGCGGTACCCACCAGCACCGGACGGCCCTGGGTCATGCACTCCTTGATGTCGTTGATGATCGCCGCGTATTTCTCTTCGGCGGTCAGGAACACCAGGTCGTTGTAGTCTTTACGCGCCAACGGTTTGTTTGGCGGGATGACCATGACCTGCAGGCCATAGATCTGGTGGAATTCGAACGCTTCGGTGTCCGCGGTACCGGTCATGCCGGACAGCTTGTTGTACAGACGGAAGTAGTTCTGGAACGTGGTCGACGCCAGGGTCTGGCTTTCGGCCTGGATGTTCAGCCCTTCCTTCGCTTCGATGGCCTGGTGCAGGCCTTCGGACAAACGGCGACCCGGCATGGTACGGCCGGTGTGTTCGTCGACCAGGACGACCTGACCGTCCTGCACGATGTATTCGACGTTGCGGTTGAACAGCTTGTGTGCGCGCAGACCGGCATAAACGTGGGTCAGCAGGCCGAGGTTATGCGCCGAATACAGGCTCTCGCCTTCAGCCAGCAGGCCGACGCGGGTGAGCATGTCTTCGATGAACTGGTGACCGGCTTCGTTGAGTTCGACCTGACGGGTCTTCTCGTCCACGGTGTAGTGGCCAGCCTTGGTGACTTCGCCTTCGACTTCTTCGACGTGCAACTCCAGCTGCGGGATCAGTTTGTTGATCTCGATGTACAGCTTGGAGCTGTCCTCGGCCTGACCGGAAATGATCAGCGGGGTACGGGCTTCGTCGATGAGGATGGAGTCGACTTCGTCGATCACGGCAAAATTGAGTTCGCGCTGGAATTTTTCTTCCATGCTGAACGCCATGTTGTCGCGCAGGTAGTCGAAACCGAATTCGTTGTTAGTGCCGTAGGTGATGTCGGCGGCGTAAGCAGCGCGCTTTTCTTCCGGCGGCTGGAATGGGGTGACCACGCCGACCGTCATGCCGAGGAATTCGTAGAGCGGACGCATCCAGTTGGCGTCACGGCGGGCCAGGTAGTCGTTCACCGTCACAACGTGCACGCCCTTGCCGGACAGCGCGTTGAGGTAAACGCCCAGTGTCGCCACCAGGGTCTTGCCTTCACCGGTACGCATTTCCGCGATCATGCCTTCGTGCAAGGTCATGCCGCCGATCAGCTGGACATCGAAGTGACGCATCCCCATGACACGCTTACCGGCTTCGCGGGCGACCGCAAAGGCTTCTGGCAGCAGCTTGTCGAGGGTTTCCCCTTTGGCGAGGCGGGCCTTGAACTCGTCTGTCTTGGCACGCAATTGATCGTCCGAAAGGGCCACCATTTGCTCTTCGAAGGCATTGACGAGCTGCACCGTCTTGAGCATGCGCTTGACTTCACGCTCGTTCTTGCTTCCAAAAAGTTTCTTTAACAAAGGCGCAAACATATCGGCAGGATCTTCCACACTAAAGGGATGGAGGGCGGCCCCGTGAGTCGCCCGTGCAGCCCTCATGGCCGCATGCGAACGAGTATTCTACCCGGAAACGATGGTGAGGAAAGTGGCGTTATTCCACGATGCATGCACTGCGCTATGACGGGGCTCACTTAAAATAAGGGCATTTTGCTGAACTTCAACCCATCAAGGGCACAAGTTACTTGTTGATTTAATGGGTAAAGCGCTCGCAAAGCAATGGGTCGGGGGCAGCGGGTGCTTTCTGTTACCATGGCCGCTCTGTTACTTCAGGTGTCTGATCATGGCATTTCGCCCTCTCACGGCCAGAGCACCCGCCGTTCTGCTTCGCGAAGCCAAACCGCTGAAAGCCATTTTTGGCCACGCTCAACGCCTGGGTCATTTACAACGTCTGGTGGAAAGTCAGTTGCAGCCAGCAGCCCGCGAGCATTGCCATGTGGCGTCGTGGCGCGAAGGCAGTTTATTGCTGATTGTCACCGACGGTCACTGGGCCACCCGCCTGCGTTATCAACAAAAGCGTCTGCAACGGCAGTTACAGCTGTTCGACGAGTTCGCCAGCCTGACGCGGATTCTGTTCAAGGTTCAGCCGCCTACCGTTCAGCAAGGGGCTGCGGGGCATACGATAAATTTATCGACCGATGCGGCGGCGACCATTCAGGCGACGGCCGATGGTATTACCGACCCGAACCTGCGGGCGGCCCTCGAACGGCTGGCGGCTCACGCCAAGCCCAAGGTGTGACATAGAACCCATGTGGGAGCGGGCCTGTGGCGAGGGAGCTTGCTCCCGCCGGGCTGCGAAGCGGCCCCAAAATGGGACTGCTTCGCAGTCCAACGGGAGCAAGCTCCCTCGCCACAAGCCAGCCCCCACACTATCGGCGTTTGCTGCCACCGAGCAATGAGCCCATCAACCCGCGTACCAATTGTCGGCCCAATTGATTCGCCGCCTGTCGCATCGCTGATTTCAATGCCTGGCCTGCCGCTGTGCCGAGGAATTCCCCGGCCTGCTCGGTGAAACTCGGCTCTTCAGGTGCAGGTTTGCCCGGCACGGCTTCGGGATCCGGCGCCAGGCCTTTGCGCCCCATCAGCACTTCATAAGCCGATTCGCGATCGACCGGTTTGTCGTAACGCCCCTTGAACGGCGAACCGGCAATCAGCACGGTGCGCTCGGTCTCGGTCAGCGGCCCGATCCGCGATTGTGGTGGTGCAACCAATACACGCTGGACCATCCCGGGTGTGCCCTTGTCCTGCAAGGTGCCGACCAGTGCCTCGCCGATCCCCAACTCGGTCAAAACCGACAAGGCTTCAAATGCCGGGTTCGGCCGGAAACCGTCGGCCACCGCGCGCAGGGATTTCTGCTCTTTGGCAGTAAACGCACGCAAACCGTGCTGAATGCGCAGGCCCAGTTGAGCCAGTACATCATCCGGCAAGTCGCCCGGCGATTGGGTGACGAAATACACCCCCACGCCTTTCGAGCGAATCAGTCGCACCACTTGTTCCAGACGCTCCTGCAACGCCTTGGGCGTACCGGCGAACAACAAGTGCGCTTCGTCGAAAAACAGCGCCAGCAGCGGTTTCTCGGCATCGCCGCGCTCCGGCAGTTGCTCGAACAGTTCGGCCAGCAGCCACAGCAGGAACGTCGCATAGACCTTCGGTGCTTCATGCACCAGACGGCTGGCATCGAGCAAGTGAATGCGCCCGCGACCATCCACGGCCGGTTGCAACATGTCTTCCAGCTGCAGCGCCGGTTCGCCGAACAACGCTTCAGCGCCCTGCTGTTCCAGCGTCGCCAGACGGCGCAACAGCGCCTGGCTGGAACCAGTGGTCATCAACGCGGCGTCATCCCCCAACAACTCGGGGTTGTCGCGCAGGTGATTGAGCAGCGCCTTCAAGTCCTTCAAATCCAGCAGCAGCAACCCCTCGCGGTCGGCCACTTTGAACGCGGCATAGAGTGCCGACTGCTGGCTGTCGGTCAGTTCCAGCAGGCTACCGAGCAACAACGGGCCCATTTCGCTCAAGGTCGTGCGCAGTGGATGACCGGACTGACCGTTAATGTCCCACAGGGTCACCGGATACGCCTGAGGCTTATGGTTCAGCCAAGGCATGCCGGCGATCCGCTCGGCGACTTTGCCTTGAGGGTTGCCGGCAGCGCCCAGGCCGCACAGGTCGCCTTTGATGTCTGCCGCGAATACAGCCACGCCGGCATCGCTGAAGGCTTCGGCCAGGCGCTGCAAGGTGACGGTTTTACCAGTCCCGGTAGCGCCCGCTATCAGGCCGTGACGGTTGGCCAGGCGCATGGCCTGGGCGATGGACTGGCCCGCGAGATCGGCGCCGATAACGAGTTGCAATGAGTCAGGCATTTTGTCACCCATGGTTAATCTTTGATCCTTCATGGCCGATAACAAGCGAGAGACCAGACTGAAAATAGCGTCGGTAATTCCCTAAGGAGAGGTGGAAATATCAGCTTACTTTCAACACTGCCCATTTTGCGCGCCTTTATAAAAGCACGCCCTGGACATTAAGACTTTAGCGGACCCCCAAGCCATGAATAAAAATCTGCGCTTCAGCCATAAAATACTGCTTGCCGCCGCCCTCATCGTTATTGCTGCCTTCGCCTCGTTCACACTGTACAACGACTATCTGCAGCGTAATGCGATACGCAACGACCTGGACAACTACCTGCAAGAAATGGGCAGTGTAACGGCCAACAATATCCAGACCTGGCTGGCCGGACGCAGCCTGTTGATCGAGAACCTGTCACAAAACGTCGCACTGAACGCCGACACCGACAACGTCTCCAAACTACTCGAGCAGAAGGCGGTAACCTCGACTTTCATGGGCGCCTATCTGGGCAACAAGGATGGCACCTTCATCATCCGCCCTGACAGCAAGATGCCTGATGGCTATGACCCTCGCGTCCGGCCTTGGTACAAGAGCGCCCAAAGCACCGGCGGCTCGGCACTGACCGAACCGTACATCGACCTGGCGTCCGGTCAACTGGTCATTTCCATCGTCAACAGTGTGCTCAAGGACGGTCAAAGCATCGGCGTGGTCGGTGGCGACTTGAGCTTGCAGGTGATCGCCGACAGCCTCAACGCGCTGGACTTCGACGGCATGGGTTACGCCTTTCTGATCAGCGCCGATGGCAAGATTCTGGTGCACCCGGACAAATCCCTGGCGATGAAGTCCCTGAGCGAGGCGTACCCGAAAAACACCCCGCGCATCAGCAGCGACTTCAGTGAAATCGACGTCGACGGCAAGACCCGCATCGTCACGTTCACTCCGATCAAAGGCCTGTCTTCGGTCAATTGGTACATCGGCCTGTCGGTGGATAAAGATAAAGCCTTCTCGATGCTCAGCGAATTCCGTACCTCGGCGGTCATTGCGACCATAATTGCCGTGGCGATCATCATCGCCTTGCTCGGCATGCTGATCCGCTTGCTGATCCAGCCGCTGCACGTCATGACCCGCGCCATGGAAGACATCGCCGACGGTGAAGGCGACCTGACCAAGCGCCTGACCATCCAGAATCAGGACGAATTCGGCATCCTCGGCACGGCGTTCAACCGTTTCGTGGAACGGGTTCATACCTCGATCCGCGAAGTGTCCTCGGCCACCGGCCAAGTCAACGAAGTAGCCCTGCGTGTAGTGGCCGCCTCGAACTCGTCGATGTTCAATTCCGACCAGCAAGCCTCGCGCACCAGCAGCGTTGCCGCGGCAATCAACCAACTCGGCGCCGCCGCCCAGGAAATCGCCCGCAACGCCGCGCAAGCGTCAAGTCAGGCCAGCGACGCGCGCAGCCTGGCCGAAGATGGTCAGCAAGTAGTGGATCGCAGCATTGCCGCGATGAATCAGCTGTCGACCATGCTCAGCGCTTCGAGCACCAACATCGAATCGCTGAACAGCAAAACCGTGAACATCGGGCAGATTCTCGAAGTCATCACCAGCATCTCCCAGCAAACCAACCTGCTGGCGCTGAACGCCGCCATTGAAGCGGCACGGGCCGGTGAAGCCGGGCGCGGTTTTGCCGTGGTGGCCGACGAAGTGCGCAACCTGGCGCACCGCACACAAGAGTCGGCGCAACAGGTGCAAACCATGATCGAAGAGCTGCAAGTCGGCGCCCGGGAATCGGTCAGCACCATGAGCGACAGCCAGCGCCATAGCCAGGACAGCGTGGAAATCGCCAACCTGGCCGGCGAACGCTTGAACAGCGTGACGCTGCGCATCGGCGAAATCGACGGCATGAACCAGTCCGTGGCTACGGCGACCGAGGAACAGACGGCGGTGGTTGAATCGATCAACGTGGATATCACCGAGATCAATACGCTGAACCAGGAAGGCGTGGAAAACCTGCAATCGACGTTGCGGGCATGCTCGGACCTTGAACAGCAGGCTTCGCGATTGAAGCAGTTGGTAGGCAGTTTCCGCATCTAGCGTCTGATTACGGACACTGTGGCGAGGGAGCTTGCTCCCGCTGGGTCGCGAAGCGCCCCCAAAATCGGGATCAAAGGTGTGTCAGATTGAACACACCGGCTGATTTGCGACTGCTTCGCAGCCGAGCGGGAGCAAGCTCCCTCGCCACACCCCCATCCAAAGCCCTTGGCTTCGCCGCAAAACCCCAACCGAACATCTATCCTTCATATAGGTCAACCAAAGGGAGAACAACGGTCCCGGAGGGATGTTCATCGTGCATATCGCTGACATAACCATGTTCTACGCCCCTGCCAGCGGTGGCGTGCGCACTTATCTGGATGCCAAACACCGTCGCCTGGGCAGCAAGCCAGGCATTCGTCACAGTTTGCTGATTCCTGGGGCTCATTTGAGTGAACAGGATGGCATTTACACGGTTCCGGCCCCTGCCCTGCCCTTTGGCAAGGGTTATCGCTTCCCCCTCCGCCTCGCGCCGTGGCGCAATGTCCTGCAGGATTTGCAGCCTGACCTGATTGAAGCCGGCGACCCTTACCTGACTGCCTGGGCCGCTTTGGACGCCAAGCGGCAGCTCGATGTGCCGGTGATCGGTTTTTATCACTCGGATCTGCCGCTGCTGGTCAGCAATCGCATGGGCAATTGGGTTACACCCAATGTCGAAGCTTATGTCAGCAAGCTTTATAGCAACTTCGACCGGGTTCTGGCACCGAGTCAAATCATGGCCGATAAACTGATCGGGTTGGGCGTAAAAAACGTTTTCGTACAACCGCTGGGCGTCGACCTGCAAACGTTCAACCCCAGTGCACGGGATCCAGGTTTGCGGGCCGAATTGGGCATCGATGAAAATACGTACCTGCTGATCTTCGCCGGCCGTGGGTCCAAGGAAAAAAACCTGCCTGTGCTGCTCAAATGTATGAAACGCTTGGGTCGTCGTTACCATCTGTTACTGGTGGGTTCATCAATGCCGACCCTGGTACCGCGCAATGTCACCGTCCTCGATGAGTTCTACCCGGCGGCGCAAGTCGCGCGCTTGATGGCCAGTGCCGATGCGCTGGTGCATGCCGGTGATCAGGAAACCTTTGGCCTGGTGGTCCTCGAAGCCATGGCCAGTGGCATTCCGGTGGTGGCCGTGGCGGCCGGGGCTTTTCAGGAAATTGTCACCGATCAATGCGGCCTGCTTTGCGCGCCGAACAATCCAGCAGCGATGGCCAACGCGGTGCGCGAACTGTTCAGTCAGGGCAGCACCGCACTGGGCAAACAAGCCCGCCGCCATGTCGAGCAGCATTACGCCTGGGATATCGTGGTCGACAGCCTGCTGGGGCACTATCACGCGGTACTCGGCACTCAATGGCCGCTGATCGCCAATGGTTGAGCCCATGAACGCGCCCAGCCTGTTACTGGTATTGCACGACGTTGCACCGCAAACCTGGCCCGATTACCAAGCCTTTGTCGAATCCGTCGACGCACTGGGTGAAGTGCCGATCACCTGGCTGGTGGTGCCAAATTTCCACAAACATAACGACCTGGCCGCGTATCCGGCGTTTCGACGTTTGCTGACCCATCGCGTCGCTCGCGGCGACGAACTGGCACTGCACGGTTACTTTCATTGCGATGAAGGGCCAATCCCCATCACTCCCCGAGACTGGTTCATGCGCCGAATCTACACCCATGAAGGCGAGTTCTACGACCTGCCTCTGGAAGCCGCCCTCTCCCGCCTGCATGCCGGAATCGAGGTGTTTCACCGTTATAACTGGCCACTCGAAGGTTTCGTCGCCCCCGCCTGGCTGATGAGCGAAGGCACCCGCCAGGCCTTGCGCCAGTTACCCCTGCGCTACACCAGCGACTCGCAGCATCTGTATCGTTTGCCGGATTTCACCGCGATCGATGCCCCCGGTCTGGTCTGGAGCGCGCGCAGCGCCTGGCGCCGCGGCCTGTCGAAAATCGTCAGCGATCAGCGCGAGCAACGTTGGCGCCAGGCGCCGGTGATTCGTCTCGGCCTGCACCCCGTGGACATGCGCCATGAGTTTTCGCGTCACTACTGGCTGCACACCCTCAAACGCTTGCTCGACGAGGGACGTGTGCCGATGACCAAGGCCAACTGGCTGGCACAGCAACGCGACGTCGTCGGTCGCGCCGCATGAGCCGCGGGATTCTGCTGGTCGTCGCCCTGCTCGCTGCGGTGCTCATCCCGTCGTTACTGGGCGGCGGCGAGACATGGTCGCGGCTGCAAAGCTTTCCGCTGAAATGGTTGTTGGTCATGTTCGGCATGATCCTGCTGTGCTGGATGCTCAACACCCTGCGCTTGCGCCTGTTGCTGGGAGATCAGCGCGGCAAGATCAGTCACGTCAAAAGCCTTGGGGTGGTGATGTCCGCCGAATTCGCTTACTGCGCCACCCCCGGTGGCAGTGGCGGACCGCTGACCATCATGGCCCTGCTGGCACGCCACGGCGTACGACCGGCCAGGGGCAGCGCCGTGTTCGCCATGGATCAGTTGAGCGATCTGCTGTTTTTTCTCTGCGCGCTGAGCGGGATTCTGATTTATGCACTGTTCCAGCACCTCAGTCAGCGCATGGAATGGCTGCTGACCGTCAGCGCCATCTCGATGTTCGGAGGACTGTTCAGCTGCGTATTGGCGGCTCGCTACCACCGCTCGCTGATTCGTCTGAGTGGTCGGTTGCTCGCTCATCTCAATGTCAAAGGCACCACCCGGATGCGCTGGGCACGAAAGCTCCTGCACTTCCTGGCGGCGTTCACTGACACACTGAAGTTGCCCTTTCAGACATTGATCACGGTATTTGCACTGACCTGCCTGCATTGGCTTTTGCGCTATAGCGTGTTGTATCTGGCGTTGCGTGGGCTGGGCATGGACTTGCAGTGGGCCTGGTGTTTTCTGATCCAGATGCTGTCGCTGAGTGCAGGGCAGTTCAGCCTGTTGCCGGGCGGGGCCGGAGCGGCGGAATTGACATCGGCGGCGCTGCTGGCGCCTATGGTCGGGAAGTCCACCGCGGCGGCGGCGATTCTGATCTGGCGGACAGTGACTTATTACTTCTACCTGGTGGTCGGTGGTCCGGTGTTTTTGCTGATGCTCGGGCGGCCATTGCTCAGGAAGCTGATGAAATTCAAACGGGCTTAAAAGATCGCCTGTGGCGAGGGGGCTTGCCCCCGTTGGGCTGCGAAGCGGCCCCCGGCATTCCTTCAGGTATACCTTGTGAGCTGATCTTGCGACGGCTGCGCCGCCGAACGGGGACAAGTCCCCTCACCACAGTCCTGCAACTGCTCCCACAACTCGGCGGCACCGGGGAACTCCGTGCCGTCTTCGGCGCTCAGGTCATCCGGGTCATAGCGACTCAAACAGCCCTCACCCAATGTGGCGGGTGCTTTGGAAGTGGCTTTGTCCAATGGATCGGCCATGGTCATGTTCTCAGTGCAAAAAACGGCGAAGGGCCTGCAGCGATTGAACGCCCAGGCCCTTCGAATTTCAACCGTATGGCTATCAGAACACCACGGTTTTATTGCCATGCACCAGCACCCGGTCTTCCAGGTGATAACGCAGACCACGGGCCAGCACCATTTTCTCGACATCACGGCCGAAGCGCACCATGTCTTCAATACTGTCGCTGTGACTCACGCGCACGACGTCTTGCTCGATGATCGGACCGGCGTCCAGCTCTTCGGTGACATAGTGGCAAGTGGCGCCGATCAACTTCACACCGCGCATCGAAGCCTGGTGATACGGCTTGGCACCGACGAACGACGGCAAGAAGCTGTGGTGAATATTGATGACTTTATGAGCATATTCGCTGCACAACTCGGGCGGCAGAATCTGCATATAACGGGCAAGTACCACCACTTCGGCCTCGTGCTGTTTAACCAGACGCGAGACTTCGGCGAAGGCCGGCTCCTTGTTCTGTGGATTGACCGGGACATGGTAGTAAGGAATACCGTGCCACTCGACCATGCTGCGCAAATCATCATGGTTGGAAATCACGCAGGTGATTTCACAGTCCAGTTCGTCGCTGTGCCAGCGGTGGAGCAAGTCGGCCAGACAGTGAGATTCACGGCTGGCCATCAACACCACGCGTTTCTTCTGCTCGGTGTCGGTGATGCGCCAATCCATCGAGAACTCTTCGGCGATCGGTGCAAACGCTTCGCGAAAGGCTTCGATACCGAAAGGTAGCGAATCGGCACGAATTTCGTGACGCATGAAGAACCAGCCACTGAGATTATCCGAGTGATGGCTCGCTTCAGTGATCCAGCCATTATGTGACGCCAGAAAGTTACTGACTTTAGCAACGATGCCGACGCGGTCCGGGCAAGCAATCACCAGCCGAAAAGTGCGCATGAGGGGGAAACTCCAGAACTTCGCAAAGGCCGCCATTCTAGCGATTGCGCAGCAAAACTGCAGTATTGATGACGTATGGCGTTGCCTGCAGGTCCCGTACAGGTTCTGCAAGCAGACGCGGCCCCACGCGATGGTGTTCTTGCGGGCATTCTTCAAGAGGTCAACTGAGAATATTTGTGACGCTATTTAACTATCACTCCAATGTGTGTCCTATTCCGCAACTAATTTAAATAAAACTCCGGTTAAATGTTTACTTGATGAAACACCCTGACTATTATTGTCGCACTGTCACCTGCCATCCAGCGCCCAACATAAGGTAGTCCTCATGTCCTTGATCAACGAATATCGCGCCACCGAAGAAGCTATCAAAGAGCTGCAAGCCCGTTTGAAGAATCTGTCCCAAGACGACAAACTGCAAACCGAGCTGGAATTCGAAGGCAAACTGCGCACCCTGATGGGCGAATACTCCAAATCCCTGCGCGACATCATCGCGCTATTGGATCCAGAGTCCAAAACCAAGGCTCCACGTGGCGGCGCAGTAAAAACTACTGGCACCAAGCGTGCTCGCAAAGTTAAACAATACAAAAACCCGCACAATGGCGAAGTCATCGAAACCAAAGGTGGCAACCACAAGACTCTGAAAGAGTGGAAAGCCAAGTGGGGCGGTGATGTGGTTGAAGGTTGGGCTACCCTGCTGGGCTAAGCCGCAAGCGTGTCGCAGACTGATCCGCGACCAAAAGAACGCCAGCAAATGCTGGCGTTTTTTTATGCCTGAAATTCAAGCGCGGATTATTTTCGTTTTCAAAGATTCAAACGTTTGCGTAATGACTGGACATGATTCTGCCATTCATCCAGAACCTCTCGCTGAAACGATGTAGCACTAGTCATCAATTGAGCAGCCGCCTCCAGAAAACTATCCAGCGTATTTGGCGCGCCCCACTCAGGTGCACACAAACGTTTCTGACAGAATATTCGCCAGCGTTCTTGCTCTTCCAGGCTCAACGTATCGGGAAAGTTGCGTGCGCGATAACGAAACAATAATTCAGGCAAACGTTCATCATCGAAAGGCCACTGTTCATGTGCTAATTGCGCAGGGTCGGCAGCTCTGACTTGCTCACATAGACGCCGGTCCCGATCACCGATAAAACCGTCGTATAACTGTTGCTCGGGGTCTTGGCTCGGAGAAAAATCGTCGCTGGCGTAAATGTCTGCCACTTTATCTCGCCAAACTTGTTGTGCGTCACTTAGCCGCAGCGCCCGCTCCTGATAAAGCGCCATATCCAGCCCCAGACGTTGCTGATCTACAGGACGGAGTACCGATAACGGCGCCACTACCGGGCACTTGTTTATGTGTATGAGCTTGAGCGGCACCGGCAGTTCGCCTTCGGCCAAGTCATCGCGGCGGGTATAAAGCCGCTGACGCAAGGTTTCGGCATCCAGATCAAGCAGCCCCTGAGGGTCCAGGTGCAAGTCACAGACAATCAGCGCGTTGCGATTACGTGGATGCCAGGCCAATGGCAGTACCACACCCACATAGTTGCGGGCCGCCGAGAAGCGCCCGGAAATATGCACCATCGGCTGCAACAGCCGAATTTGATCCATGACCTTTTGTTTACTGCGCAGTTGAAACAGCCAGTCATATAACTTCGGCTGTTTTTCCCGAATCAGGCGCGCCAAAGCGATAGTGGCGCGCACATCCGACAGCGCCTCGTGCGCATGCCCATGATCGATACCATTGGCGGCAGTCAGACGCTCGAGTTTGAGCGTGACCCGCCCTTCGTCGTCCCTGGGCCAGACGAGGCCATCGGGACGCAAGGCATAGGCCGCGCGCACCACATCGATCAAGTCCCAGCGGCTGTTGCCGCCCTGCCACTCCCGTGCATAAGGATCGAAAAAATTTCGATACAGGCTGTAACGGGTCATCTCGTCGTCAAAACGCAGCGTGTTGTATCCGGCCCCACAGGTGCCGGGCGCCGCGAGCTGGGCATGAACCCGTGTCATGAAATCGGCTTCGCTCAAACCTTGTTCGGCCAGACGCGCGGGCGTAATACCGGTGATCGCACACGCCGCCGGATGCGGCAGGATGTCCTCGCTGGGCTGGCAATAAAGGTTGACCGGTTCGTCTATTTCATTGAGATCGAAGTCGGTGCGAATCCCCGCCACTTGCAGCGGGCGGTCGCAACGGGGGTTGATGCCAGTGGTTTCATAGTCGTACCAGAAGATCGAGGTCACGGGCTGTTCCTGAACTGAAGACCGGCGAAGTCTAGGCGCACATAGGCCGCCCCGACCAGAAATCTTGTCATTCAATCACCTCTGACCACGCACCGTGCAATACATAGTTATGTCGTTTTCCCCCGAGAGGCTGCTAGCATCCGACGGACCAGGCCACATCAAGGTTGCCCATGCTCGACACCACAGCACTGCCAGGGAAAGCGACGCTGTCCCGGCCACTGGACACGCGGTATCACGTCGAAACGCCCGAAGGCATCGACTTGCCGCTGCGCCCGGCCGGGTTGATAGTACGTGCGCTGGCGTTCGCCATCGACCTGGGCCTGCGCGGGGTGATGCTGGGCCTGCTGTTCATTGTGTTGGCGTTCCTGGGAAAACTGGGCGCCGGGCTGGGTTCGATTCTGCTGTTCGTGGTGAGCTGGTGGTACATGGTGCTGTTCGAGGTGCTCAATCAAGGCCGCTCGCCGGGCAAGCAATGGATGGGATTGCGCGTAGTACATGACGATGGCACGCCGATCGGCTGGTCCGCGTCCTTGCTGCGCAACCTGCTGCGATTTGTCGACATGTTGCCATTCGGCTACTTTCTCGGAGCAATCAGCTGCCTGCAACATCCCACCTTCAAACGCCTCGGCGACCTGGCCGCCGGTACGCTGGTGATCTACCGCGAACAACCGCTCACCCGACCGCAACTGCCCGACGTCCCGCCACGGCGCGTAGCCTTCGCGTTGACGCTGACCGAGCAGCGCGCCATCCTCGGGTTTGCCGAGCGCCAGGGTGAACTCTCCGAAGCACGGGCCAACGAGCTCGCCTCGATACTCGCGCAACCGTTGCAGGTATCGAAGCCGCAGGCGGTGGCCGAACTCAACGGCATCGCCCGCGGACTGTTGGGCCCGACATGAAGCAAAGCCTTTTCGAAAGTCGCCACAGTGCCGAATGGGAGCAGTTTGCACTCATGCTTGAACGGCTGGAACGCGACAAGGACGCCTCTGGAGTCGCCAGTTTCCCCAGTGATTATCGACGGCTCTGCCAACACCTGGCCCTGGCTCAGGAACGCGGTTACAGCAGTTTCCTGATCGATTCATTGCAACAACAGGTACTGCGCGGACATCAACAGCTTTATCGGCATCGCAGTCGACTGGGTGCCAACGTGTTGAGTTTCATCCTCGCCGATTTCCCGCGACTGGTGCGTGAGCAATGGCGTTTCGTGCTTGCCGCCAGCCTGATGTTTTTTGGCAGCCTGATCGGCTTCGCGTTGCTGGTGTATCTGTTCCCGGACCTGATCTACAACCTGATCCCGGCCGAGCAGGTCAGTGAGATGCAAAGCATGTACGACCCCGTCGCCGGCCACCTGGGACGTTCGGCCGAACGGGCGGCCAGTGAAAACTGGGTGATGTTCGGTTACTACATCATGCACAACATCGGCATCGCGTTTCAGACCTTCGCCAGTGGTTTGCTGTTTGGCCTGGGCAGCGCGTTTTTCCTGTTCTTCAACGGTTTGATGATCGGTGCGGTGGCCGGGCATCTGACGCATATCGGCTATGGCCAAACCTTCTGGTCGTTCGTGATCGGCCATGGCGCCTTCGAACTGAGTGCCATCGCCCTGGCTGGCGCCGCAGGCCTGCAACTGGGCTGGGCCTTGATCGCGCCGGGGCGTTTGCCTCGCGCCGAAGCCCTGCAGTTGGCGGCGCGCAAAAGCGTGTTGCTGATTTGCGGGGTCATGCTGTTTCTGCTGATTGCGGCGTTTATCGAAGCCTACTGGTCGTCGAGGACCGGGCTCGCGCCGCTGACCAAATACCTGGTCGGCGCGGCGCTCTGGTTGTTGGTGGCGACTTATCTGCTGTTTGCCGGACGGACTCGCCATGCGCCTGAGTGATGCCAGTGTGGTGATCCGCCCGCGCACGACCTGGGAAGCCATGGACCTGGGAGTGCTGCTGAGTCAGCGCCATCGACGCCTGTTGATGACCAGTTGGGCCATCGTGACCTTGCCGATCTTCGCTCTGCTCACCTTGCTGTTGTGGGATTCGCCCTCCCTCGCCGTGTTCCTGTTCTGGTGGCTCAAACCGGCGTTCGATCGGCTGCCGCTGTACATCCTGTCCAAAGCCATGTTCGGCGAAACGCCCACACTGAAGCAGGCCCTGCGCCAATGGCCGCGCCTGCTCAAACCGCAATTGCTGGCCAGCCTGACCTGGCGTCGCCTGAGCCTGAGCCGCAGTTTTCTGATGCCGGTGGTGCAACTCGAAGGTCTGGCGGGCGAAGCACGCCAACAACGTTTGCGCGTGCTGCTGCAGCGCAACGCGGGCGCCGCCCAATGGCTGACGATCATCGGCGTACATCTGGAAACCGCGCTGTGGATCGGCTTGATGGTGCTGTTCTACATGCTCTTGCCGCAACAGGTCGAACTCGACTGGGGCTGGCAGACCTTGATTACCGCCGCCACCCAAGACTGGCGCTGGCTGGAACACCTGACCAATACCTTTTACGTTCTGGTGCTGATTGTCTGGGAACCGATCTATGTGGCCTGCGGTTTCAGCCTTTATCTGAACCGACGCACGCGGCTGGAAGCCTGGGATATCGAACTGGTGTTTCGCCGATTGCGCCAACGCTTGACCAGCACGGTCGTCACGCTGCTGCTGGCCGCGATGCTGCTGGTGCCGACGGCGAAAAGTGGCTGGGCCGCCGAACCGAATACTTCACCGGAATCTGCCCGCCTGTTGGAGCAACCACTGACCAGTCAGGCATCCCGGGACAGCATCAAGGCCATCCTCGATCAGCCCCCCTTCAAGAACAAGGAAACGGTCACGCGCTATCGTTTTGGCGAAGACAAACCCGCCGCCAACAACGCGGACGAAGGTCAAACACCCGCCTGGCTGAAGGCGCTGTTCAGCTTGCTGGACAGCCAACGCTTTGGCGTATTGGCCAGCCTGATCGAAGTGTTGCTGTGGGGCACAGTGATCGGCGCCATTGGGCTATTGATCTGGCGTTACCGCGACTGGCTGCAGGCCTTTGTCAGCCGTCGACCCACGTTAAATCGCAAAGTCGCGCGGCCATCACCGCAGCAGGCGTTCGGCCTGGACCTCAACCGCGAAACCCTGCCTGCCGATATTGCAGCCAGCGCCGAAAGCCTCTGGCAAACCCATCCCCGTGAAGCCCTCGGGTTGCTCTATCGCGCCCTGCTCAGCCACTTGCTGCACGACTTCAACATGGCGCTCAAGCCCGCCGACACCGAAGGCGAAGTTCTGCAGCGCGTTGAACAACTGCAACAACCTGCCTTGCTGGCCTTCAGTAAAAACCTCACCGGGCACTGGCAGAACATGGCCTATGGGCATCGTCTGCCACCGGCGCATTTGCAGCAGGAACTCTGTGACGGCTGGCGCGCGTTATTCGGCCCGGGAGCGGCCCGTTGAACCGGCGTTTGTGGCTTTCGGCCGGCGCGTTCATCGCCCTGCTCGTGTGTGCGCTGAGCGTTTACCTGTATTTCAAGGCCATGCCCTATCAGGCAGAAATCGATCACGGCCCGTCCCCCGAAGCCCAGGCCAACCCCTATCTGGCGGCCGAGCATTTTCTGCGTAAACAGGGCCTGACTGTCAGCCACGCCAACAGCCTCGACATCTTGCCGACGCTCGAGCCTCACCAGCACAGTTTGTTGTTGCTCGGCGATCGGTCGAACATGTCACCGCGACAGGTGGATCAGGTGTTGAACTGGACCCGGGCCGGTGGACGTCTTTTGTTCGTCGCCGAAGCCCTGTGGGATGAGAAGACCGGTCAGAGCAATGACCTGCTGCTCGACCGGGTGCAGGTGCACCAGTCCCTGAGCAAAGACCTCAAGGAACCGCCGCCCGATCTCCTCGACGACCCCTACCCCAAACTGACCAAGCTGTACCTGGAAAACGAAGAGGCGCCGGCCTACGCCGGCTTCGATACCGCGTTCCACCTCGACGACCCGAAAAACCTCGCGCAGGCCTGGGCCAACAGCGGCAAGGCCACGCACATGATGCAACTGGCTCACGGGCTGGGTTCGATCACCGTGGTCACCGACGCCGACCTCTGGAAAACCCCGGCCATCGACCAGTACGATAACGCCTGGCTGCTGTGGTACCTGACGGCCGACACAGACGTGACCCTGCTGTTCAATACTGATCACGACAGTCTGCTGACCTTGCTGTGGCGCAACTTTCCACAAGCACTGGTGGCCCTGATTGCCTTGATCGCCTTGGGGTTCTGGCACGTTGGCGTGCGCAACGGCCCATTGCTCGAACCTGCCCCAAGGGCGCGTCGTCAACTTCAGGAACACCTGCGTGCCAGCGCCGATTTCATGCTGCGTCGCAACGGCCAGCACAGCCTGTTGCAAGCCTTGCAACAAGACATCCTGCGTCGTGTCCGTCACCGTCATCCCGGTTTTGAACAACTCGGCGTTGCCGAACAATGGCTGGTGCTCGCACGCCTGACTGGCCAACCCACACGCGCCATCAGCCAGGCCATGAGCCCGCGACCGAAGCAGCGGCTGTCCAGCGCTGAATTCAGCCGTCAGGTCGCCCAGCTGCAAACCTTGAGGAACGCCTTATGAGTGAACAGATCGAGCCCGGCACACAGACCCACGCCGCCCAGCAGCGCCAGCGCGCCAGTCAGTTGGCCCAAGCGGTAAGAACAGAATTGCAAAAAGCCGTGATCGGCCAGAACACTGTGATCGACGACGTGCTCACCGCCCTGATCGCCGGCGGCCATGTGCTGCTCGAAGGCGTGCCGGGGTTGGGCAAGACGTTGCTGGTGCGCGCCCTCGCTCGCTGCTTCGGCGGTGAGTTCGCACGCATCCAGTTCACCCCGGACCTGATGCCCAGTGATGTCACCGGGCACGCGGTGTACGACTTGCAAACCGAGCAATTCAAACTGCGCAAAGGCCCGCTGTTCACCAACCTGCTGCTGGCCGACGAGATCAACCGCGCCCCGGCGAAAACCCAGGCGGCGCTGCTCGAAGCCATGCAGGAACGCCAGGTCACCCTCGAAGGCCGCGCCCTGCCGATCGCGCAACCGTTCATGGTACTCGCCACCCAAAACCCGATCGAACAGGAAGGCACTTACCCGTTGCCGGAAGCCGAGCTCGACCGCTTCATGCTCAAGGTGCGCATGGACTACCCCGATGCCGAGCAGGAACTGAACATGGTGCGCCAGGTTAGCCGCTCGACCCGCGCCGACATGCTCGACGTGCAACCGTTGCGCACCGTGTTGCAAGCCAAGGACGTGCTGGCCTTGCAACGCATTGCCAGTGATCTGCCCATGGACGATCAGGTACTCGATTACGCCGTGCGCCTGGCCCGCACAACCCGGACCTGGCCGGGGTTGACCCTGGGCGCCGGGCCACGCGCTTCAATCGCGCTGGTACGTTGCGCCCGCGCCCGGGCCTTGTTGCGCGGTGGCGAGTTTGTGATTCCCGATGACATCAAAGGTTGTGCGCTGGCCGTTCTGCGTCACCGTGTGCGAATTGCCCCGGAGCTGGACATCGAAGGGCTGGAAGTCGATCAGGTACTCCGGCAGTTGCTCGACCAAGTGCCGGCGCCGAGGCTGTGACCGACACTCCCGTGGCGAGGGGGCTTGCCCCCGTTGGGTTGCGGAGCAGCCCCAAAACCCATCGACGCATAATGTCAGATAAAACGCGTCTACCTGTTTTACGACTGCTTCGCAGCCGAACGCGGGCAAGCCCGCTCGCCACAAAGGTACTGTGCCAGATGGTTGAACGTAGCCCTTACCAAGGAATCGCGACGCAATGAAACCCTCGCGCCTGCTGCTGATCTGGCTCGCGGCCCTACTGGCCATCGGCATCGTGCTGGGCACGTTGCGAGCCTTGGACATCGCCATTCCATCCAGCCTGTTATCGATCAACTGGGGATTGCTCCTGGCGCTGCTGGCCCTGGCGATACTCGATGCCATCCGCCTCAAACGACTGCCCTCGCCTCGTGTGCAACGGCATATGCCCGGCAGTCTGGCGCTTGGTCGATGGGGCGAAGTACGGCTGGAGGTCGAGCATGATCTTGCCCAGCCCTTGAGCATTCAGCTCTTCGACCATGTGCCGGACGGCCTGAGTTTCGAAAACCTGCCACTGCCAGTCGAGCTGCAACCCGGCCAGCGCAGCCACATCGGCTATCGGCTACGCCCCCTCAAACGCGGCCACTTCACCTTTGAACACTGCGAAATCCGCCTGCCAAGTCCATTGGGTCTGTGGCTCGACAAACGCATTCTGAACCTGACTCACCACACCCGCGTCTACCCCGACTTCGCCCACCTCTACGGCGGCCAACTGTTGGCGGTGGACAACTGGCTCAGTCAACTCGGCGTGCGTCAGCGTCAACGCCGTGGTCTGGGTCTGGAATTTCACCAGTTACGGGAGTTCAGAGAAGGCGACAGCCTGCGTCAGATCGACTGGAAAGCCACCGCGCGCCAACGCACGCCAATTGCCCGGGAGTACCAGGACGAACGCGATCAACAGATCATGTTCCTGCTCGATTGCGGCCGGCGCATGCGCAGCCAAGACGGTGAACTGTCGCATTTCGACCATGCACTCAACGCCTGCCTGCTGCTCAGTTATGTCGCGCTACGTCAAGGTGATGCGGTGGGCCTGTGTACCTTCGCCGGCGATAAGGCTCGCTACCTCGCTCCGGTCAAGGGCACAGACCAGCTCAACGTGTTGCTCAACACCGTCTACGACCTGGCCGGCACGCAACGCCCTGCCGATTACCCAGCCGCCATCAACCAGCTGCTGGCCCGACAAAAACGCCGGGCACTGGTGGTACTGGTCACCAACCTGCGAGACGAAGACGACGAAGAACTGCTCACTGCCGTCAAACGCCTGGGCCGTCAGCATCGAGTGCTGGTGGTCAGCCTGCGCGAAGAGGTGCTCGACCACTTGCGTCAGGCCCCCGTGCAAACCTTGCCTGAAGCCCTGACGTATTGCGGCACGGTGGAGTATTTGAACGCGCGAGCCGAACTCCATGAGCAGTTGCGTGCTCATGGAGTGCCGGTGCTGGATGCCCGGCCCAGTGAACTGGGCACGGCGTTGGTGACGCGGTATTTGAGTTGGAAGCGGGCTGGGGTGATTTAGAGAGACTCCATGACAAAACACCAGAGACTCAGCTCATTACCGCCATCTTCGATCACAGCCTCATTCACGAAACCATCATTGATTCACTGGCCAAGGGCGATTCATAGCGGTCAGGTCATAGTATTTCTCACTAAGAACAGTACCCTGCGGATCCCTTACCTGAGCACGGATGCGTGTCCCTCCAGCGGGGAGAGGTCCAAAGTTTTTACTCGCCAAGCCATCCGAATCGGTATGCGTCGCCGGTGGTGCCTGATTTTCATTTCTAAACCAAAATACTTCTACTCCTTGCGCAGGCTGCTGAGTGAGTCTAGAAACAACAATGGCTCGAACCGTTGCATACCCGCCAATAGGGTAAAAATTTCCGCCCAAAGACCATACCCGCGTTATCTCGACATGCCACGCTTCCATGATGGTAATCCGTGCAACGGAGCTCGGGTTACTGCTCTCCAGCGTGGCGGTAAGGTCGTAGACTCCAAGCTTGTCAGGCTTGAACATGACCCTTGCGATCCCATTTTTATCGGATGACGAAGGCAGCAACACCTGATCTGGAAAACGCCAGGCAACCTCAACATTCTCCATTCCAACACCGCCATTGCGGCCCACCACTTTCACCCATGCGATCACGTTGTCACCCAGACGAATCGTCGGGGTATCAGTGGTAATGTCTTCAAGCACCGGCTCATCTTCAACCACCGTAAACACCAATCGAGCCGAATCCCACCCCGTTTCTCCACCACGCACCGAAGCGATCAAGGAACGCTCACCTACGGCCACAGGTAGTTTGAAGTGAACATTGGCCTTGCCATCGGCCCCTGTCAGCGTCGGCTCCAGCGACACACCCTCGAATCGCCACATGACCTCCACGCCCTCAAGCGCTTTACCGCTGAGGCTGACCACCGTCACCTGTGCACTGACCTCGTCACCGGGGTAGCCGCTCAACTCGGGGCTGGAAATGTCTTGAATCCGCCGCGGTTCGTTGACCGTGAAATTGATGGTGATCGAGTCCGAATGCACGGCGTCACCGGCGGTGGCCGTCAGCGCCATGAGCCCGGATTTGACAGGGACAAAGCTGACAGTCGCCACACCATGGAAATTGGTCGTGGTCCGAATCGGTTCCAGACCCTGGCTTTCCCACACGACGGATACCCCCGCCAAAGGCTTGCCGGTAATGACCGAGACCAACGTCACTCGGGCCTTGAATTCGGTTCCCCAATCAATGACCTGAAGGATGCTGTCCATCGCCTTGAACTTGATGACCTGCGACGTCGTCCCCAGCGACACGGCATGAAGCGGTGAACGCTCCAGCAGCCGTGAGGCGGCCAATCGCAACGAGAAGCCGGCGTCCTTGATGTCCCCGGCTTTCAACGTGAACGGCAGGCCGGCGGCAGTGAGCTGTCGAGGTACGCCCAGTGCCACTGGCCCAGGCTCAAGGGCTAGTTCGGCCGGGCCTGTGCCCGTCAGCCCCAGTGTCAGGGTTTGCCCGTACAGTACGCTGTCTTCGTTCGCCGAAAGCAGGAAGTTGAATTCGCTGTCACGACGGGGAAAGAAGGTCGATTGCGCCCAGGGTTGCGGCAACTGGTCGTCGGTGTGGACCATCAGGTCAAGCCACGGATCGGTCTCCAGGGCATTGACTTCAAAAGTCTCCCCGGCTTGAGTTCCGTCATAAGGGTTGTCAACCCGAGCAGTCACCTGATTCGGCCCAGCAGCCTGCGGCCGACAGGCATAACCGGCCCAGCCTTCCGGCCCGGTCAGCGAAGTGCCGGGTTGCCCCAAGCCTTCTTGCCATTGAACCGATGCCCCTTCTACAGGCTGATCCGTGAAAAACGACAGGTACTGGATTTCCAGCCTCGCACTTTCGTTCTTGCTCAGCACCGGGTCCGTCGCGGCATTGTGGATGGCGCCGACCTTGAGTTTGTTGTGGGCCAGTTTGAAAGGAAAATCAATTGTGCTCCAGTCCAGTGGTAAATAATTAAAGCCGAAAAACACCCTAAAATCGCCTCCTTGCTGGGTGGCACTCAGATCAAATTGAAATCGCCCTCCACCAGCGGTGATCGAAGGTGGCTGGTTGATAGGTGGCGTGATGATCCAGTCGGGTGGCACGCCCCCCCACCCTATCCGCAAGCCATGCAGCGGGCTAAACGCAGGGGTCCACAACGTGATGTTGTGAATAGCCCCAATGCAGGGGTAAACGGCACCACGGTCAGGCACTGCAGGCGTCTGATCCAGCACCAGCGTCGCTTCCTGAGCCAGGCTCGAAGCAAACAGTCGCCCGTTCAGCTCGCGCTTTTCCGGCAGATGGTTGCTATGCACCTCCAGCCCGAACAATCCGCTGATGTCGGAGCCGGAGCTGATCTCCCACTCCAGCCCCTCGTCCGTCAGTACCCGCTCTCCCCCCAGGTCGGGAGTAAAAACCAGCCCAAGCCCCGGGTGCACACCGCCGTGCCCGTTCAAGGCAATCCGCTGCCCGATAAAGGCGCTGCCGGGGCTTGGCTCAAGTCGCAATACATGACTGCGCCCACGTAGACAAACCACCCCAGGCTTGAAGTTCAGACCAGCGGGAATAACGTCTCGCCCATCCAAGAAGAACGTCACTTCATCCTTCCACTGACTGCTCGCCAGCGCCAAAACCTGGAACTCGCGATCGAGCGTACTCCCATCGTCACGCACCTTGACCTGCGCCGTCAGGCTATAGCCTCCAGGCTCGGTGGGCTTGTCGATCACACTGGCCCAGCCCCCCTCGCCGGTGTAGGAGGTGACCGTGCCACGCGGGCCGACCCAGTCCACCCGCGCATTGAGTACCGGCTGGTTGTTGAGCGACAGCACTTGCAGCATGCAGTACACATCGTCGCCTTCATCCACCACCGGGGATTTGTTGGCCTCGCGCACCTCGCCAATCTTGACGCTGTTGCGCGCCAGCGACATGGCGTTGGGGACGGTGGTCCGCAGCAGCCTGGAGCAACCCAGACGCAAGCCGAAGCGTCCGTCCTTGATGTCGCCGCAGTGCAGCACCCAGTCCAACCACTGCTCCCCCCCGACCGGCACCCCAACCGGTACCGCCAAATCAGGACTCACAGTCACCGCCAGTTCAGCGTGGGGCTCCCCTTCCCACAGCAACCACACCTCCGTGCCCTGCAATGGGCTGTTGCTCGAAAACCCTGCACCGAGACGATAATCCCCGCCGCGATCGGGGTAGCCAGTCTTTTCCCCCCAGGTAGCAATGTTGGTGTTATTGAACGAGACCCCCACACTCTTCCATGGATCACTCGCCAACGCCCGAACCTGCAACGACTGAACCACCTGACCGCTCTCGTAGTAAGGGCTCGCCACAGACGCTTCGATGTCCTGAACACCCGCCGTGGCGGGCCGATAGTCGAACCTGGCCTTGCCCTCTCCATCGGTAGTGCCGCGCTGCAGCACCTCATCACCGAGGCGCCAGATCACCTCCTGTCCCGAGACCGGCGCTTGGGTGTAATGCGAGCGCACCAGAACAACCAGCTCGACCGATTCTTCATACTCGATGACCGGGAAATAAGCGGCCTCCTGCACCACCTCCATGACCAGTCGATGGTGCCCCAGCGATACCGCAATCGGGAAAGGAGGCGCGGTGTACTTGCTATAGAGCTCAAGGGTCAACAGGCGGGCTTCATCGCCTTCCAGGTCTGGGCAGTCGATCGTCCATGGCAGCTCGATCCGTTGGTTTTCCCCCAGTGCCGGCAACGTGGTGATCGCCTCCAGTGGATTGTCCTCACTCCACAGCGCCGCTTCGGTGTCCAGCCATGGGCTCTCCTCATCCGGCACAACACCCAGCTCATGGCTGAACGCCCCCGCGGCCCCAAGGCACAAGTACATCGTCTGGCCCGCGGTAAAATGCTGACCGTCGATGTGCCACTGCAGCAATTGCAGAGGGTCGAGTTCAAGGTGAAGCCTTATGCGAGCAAGGCGTATCTGCTGACTACCCAAGCTACTCGGGCTGATCAGGGTGACGCGCAGACGGTCGCCCTGGCGGATATCAAAGTCCAGGTAGGTGGTGAGTTCGATAAGGTTGAGGTCCAGGCGATTGACCGTGTCCTGGGGTGAACCGGCAGGGGGCAGCAGAAGTTCCAACTCCTGAGTGCTGTCTTCCTTACCAATCTTTATCGTGCCGGGTTCCGTATGAACGGTCTCGTATAAAACGCTCATGTGGTAACGCGCAGAGGCGCCACCGTCCGCCGGGATTTCCAGCGTTTGATAAACAGACGCCAGATTGGTCAGGGACATGAACTTGATGCTCTCACCGCCCCATTGGCCCGTCGAGACAGACACGCCCAAAGGATTGAAGAGGTCGATCCAGTGCTCGTAATCCTCCTGGAAATCGCCATTGAGCACCAGATTGGTATTCGTGTTGATCGCACGTTCATTCATGACTGTTTCCCCTTTGAAAGAGGTTGCACATCCTTTGCCTCGACCAGCGCCTTAGCCTTTTGGGAAAATGAGGCATCGCCCACCTTGGCCGTATAACGAACCTTCACGATAATGTCGGTCAACGACGCCAGCATCTCGAATTGTTTCAGCCGTCGAGGCCAGGGAAAGGTCAGCTTCCAGCGCGAAACGGCTCCCGTATTCTCGAAGGGATTGAGCAAACCTTCATCAGGCTTAAGCGCAGCCCGGCCGGTATCGTCCAGCCCGCTGGACAACGCCACCTGCTGGCCGCTGCTCAAGTTGAACAGCACGTCGGC
Source organism: Pseudomonas sp. NPDC089918 (assembly GCF_050280605.1). Taxonomy (NCBI): domain Bacteria; kingdom Pseudomonadati; phylum Pseudomonadota; class Gammaproteobacteria; order Pseudomonadales; family Pseudomonadaceae; genus Pseudomonas; species Pseudomonas sp. NPDC089918. The sequence continues at coordinate 81,853 of NZ_JBNNVP010000002.1, forward strand.
TGGCGCAATAGCGTTAGCCGGATCATGCAGGTATTCAAGCGATTGAATCGAGGGCTTGAGGGCCGTGACACTGCCGACCTGCAACAGGGTTGCCCGAGCGTTCTCGAAAGGCGCGACGACCATTGGCAGCGTCACTTCAACCGCGCTGATCTGCCGGCAATAGTGATCGTGGAAGTCGCGGTCGAACAGCAGCTGGGTGAGCTTGAAGTTCAACGTACCTTTGTCCCGGAGATCGCGCAGTGCATCAGCCCAGGAACCTGTCTCCTGCGGGTCTGTCGCGTCATCAAACAGTTCGCGCAACGATATGACCTTGACCAGCTCAAGGCGCCGCTGATAACGCTGCAAATAGTCTGACTCCATCCGCAACAGGTCCAGGCGCAGGGAATCGCCCGCCGTCAGCCCATGGCGACTGTCGAGCCAGACGTCCGGGCGAATGCTGCTCGATTCATATTCACCGGTTTCTGCCTGCAGAGCGGCCTGAGCACTCAGGCATAAGCCGACCACCGCATCATATGCCTGAAAATGAACAGTCTTGAGCTGGCCCAGTAACCAACGAAACAACTCAACATTAGTGGCCCGTTTTTTAAGGAACTCGTACACATTCAGTGCCTGGGTGTTGGCCCTGAGTGTTTGATCATGGCTCGCCTGCACCGCCTTGATCGCGTGGCACTGAGCCTTGATCTGTTTGTCGATCGCGTCCTTTTCGGCGGCTGCTTGGTCACGGGCATGGCCCCACTCCACACGCCTGCGGCGATAGTTTTCAGAGATCAGTTTTTTATCGGCATCCTTCATGATGACATCGGCTGCCGTTTGAATCCCGTAGGCCACGGCCCTGGGTACCCCACCTAATTGCCAATTGCCGTTAGCCAGGCCAAATATTTTTGGAGGTACATCGAGGAGAGAGCCCGCCGCGTGCAAACCATTGCTGACCCCCATAAGAATTTTCGCGAGGTCATTGGCGGACATGGATTCGTATTCCGAATCGGAAATGTGATCGTCATAGAGTTGCAAATAGTGCTCGCAGCGCTCATCGGCCAGCGCCTTGCTCTTGCATAGCGCGTCCTTTGTGGCCTTCATCTGCTCCAGGTTTTCCTCTTGCACCTGTCTGGCGAACTCCCCCAATTCGATCAGATGATTCTGCTGCAACTCTTCCTGCTCGCCACGATCCTGTTGCTCCTGCAGGCGCAGCACCTGATTGCCGAACTCCTGCAGGGTTTGCACCCCGCGCATCGCCGCCTCGAACAGCACCCGCCAACGGAATGCCGCCACGCGCAGCTGCCCGCCCATGGGACGTACCGAGCCCGCACCACCGGCCGCCAGGCTGCGCAGCAGATCTCGGGGGTCCATGGTGCTGAATAGCGGAATCGATAACGGCTTGCCGTCGAGTGTCAGGTTATGACGCAGGTTATAGAGCCGACTTGCCGGCAGTTCGTAAGACTCAAGCAGGCGTGCACTGACCGGGAGCTTGAATCGCTCGGTACCAATCATTCCCGGGTCTTCGAACCAGGCGGTCTTGACCGGCAAGTGTCCGGCATCCAGTTGCAGGTTTTTTTCGAACGCATCCAGCTTCGGACGGGTATTGGCTTCTGCCACCAGCTCTTCCAGGGTTGCCGGTGTCCAGCGATTGAGGGTTCGGGTATCCGGCGGCTCCCCCATCAGCGTCTGAGCACGCACATACTGCAACTTGGCAGTCGCCAGGCTGTCGCGTGTCAGCTGTCGATATAGCCAGTCTCCCCAGGCGATGATGTTGTTGACGTAGTCGAGAAAAATCAGGATTTGATAATGCCGCGGTGACGAGTAGGCGATCGCATCCGGGTCGGTGGGCGCATTCGCTTCGTAGCAAATATCTTTATCAACGACCTGGACGTCCAATGGCCGGCATCGCCAGTAAGCGGGTTTGGAATCTTTGGCAGGCGCCTGCGGGTCGAAAATATAATGCAGCCACTGCTGGGCCTCGAGAAAACGCTGCTCGGCAGTTAAGCGCGAGGCCACCAGATGAGGCAGGTGGAAGAACAGCTCCCAGAAAAACAAGCCGTTACAACCATCGAACGGCCCGTTCGGTTCGACACCTTTTCCGGGTAGCGGCGGCTCGGCCGGGAACTGGGTCTCCCAGTCGAGCACTGCGTCCATTGAGACGTTGGAACGGGTAACCAGTTCAGGACCGATCAGGGTGTTCAACCGAACAAACTTGAGGTTCAGGTTGTTTAGAGGGAGGGCTAGAAACTGTGCGCCTTTTTCATTGGTTTTATGGATGAACGGCAGCGGGGGGTTAGCGGGTACTGAACCGATGGTAATTACAAACTTACGGGTTCCCACAATCTCCGAGGAACCCAACGTGAAGGTAACGATGGCAAACGAACTTCTGATGACTTTCATCCAGGCCGTCGACCAACCGCCATTTCTCGAATGCGCCTCCTTAATAGGAACCGGATCTCCTTCCGCCCCATTTTCAAGGGTTAATTCGAATAGAACTGAATTGCCATTCTCGGCCGTCTTTACAGCAGAGCAATGTCCCTGAATATATAGCGCGTACTTTCCCTGTTCTGGAACGATATAAACCTTGAGTGAATAGTGATCGATTAATGTGCCATCGTTAACCACTGTGCTGGACATCGAAGGATAGTCACTGGGCAATACCCGTTGCTGAACAGTGACGGGATCAACAAACAAGACATGGGCCAGATGGTCCATGACAGGCCGCTCATCCGCCACTTTACGAAACAGCGAATCTCGTGTTTCGTAGATTTCCACCGGAACGTGATCTGCGGCCGGGTCGGCTGCCGTGCCATTGGTCAGGTGCACCGCGAGCCTGCCCTTCGGATACTCGGTATCAATCTCATCGCGCAAGGCCACCGCCACCAGCCTGCACCCTGCTGACACCGGCTTGTCGAACTGAGCCAAATGCAGCCTGATGGGCGACGACCATTGTCCGTTCAAGGCGACGAACGCCACTTTGATTTCCAGCTCGTAGGGTTTTTGCATGACGGCATCAGGATCGAATAACGCCTCACGCCATTCCACCCACACCAGGCACAACCGCCCGCCCCACCACACCAATCTGCTGTCCAGCACCTGTTCGTCAGCCGGAATGTCCGCGGGTTGCCACTCGCTCCAGGCGGTCGGGTTGACCGCGACAGATTCGTTTTCAAGCAGGATCTCGGCCCGGCGCCAAAAGTAGCGATGCGGGGCAATACGTTCCCGACCGACAAAGTAATAGTCGGCGCTGCGAGGGTCATTGCCATCCATGTAAGCCGTGAGCACTTCCAGGTTGCAGGTTTCTTCAAATCCGCGCAGATACTCCTGCACCGCCCGTTGCACCGAATCGATGGTCAGTCGCGCCTGGCTCAGGTTGTTTTCAAGGGTCTTGAACAGACTGGTCTTGCGAATGCGGGCATAGGGCGTGATGTAATCTTCCGGCAGGCACTTGAGCAACTGGCTGGCCGACCAGACCGGATAGTTGCTGGCAATGTCCCAGTCCCGTAGATGCTTCTTGTCGAATTCCACCCCTTCATAACCAGGCTCAAGTTTCTGATACACGGCGTGAATGTACTGCTGCAGACAACTGACGGCCTCCGCCACCCAGGACGTCTGCACCTGGTCACTGTCCAGAGGATCGGTGCGCAGCCATTCGAACAGATCGTTGGCGTTTTTCAGGGGCGATTCATCCGAAGGATCGTCATCGACGTCTTTCATACCGATACTGAAATCAATCAAGGCGTCCCGCTTCAGGGCTGCCAGTTCACCGAGCTGTTGCTTGATCATCACCATCTCCTGTCAGCTTGAAGTGGCCGCGGTCTGGACGAAACAGCACCTGGGCGCGCAGCGAGCCATTGAATGTCACGGGGTAGCCACGAACTTGATATTGCGAAAAACGACGCTGGTGCTGCCAGTGCCCAGGGTGGCCGTGGCTTTGACAACAGCAGGTACAACACGGGTGAAAGTGATTTCGGCGACACCCTGGCGGTTGGTCCGCGTTTCAAAAGATTCCACAAGATCCGTGGTGCCCACGTTCTCAAGCGTCCAGTTCACCGTCTCGCCAATACCCGGGTTTTTATAGCGATCCATCAAGGTCACCGACAAGGTGACCGGTGTTCCAACAGCTCGCTCGACAGGCTCCGGGGACTTACGGAACTGAAGCGACGATCGCTCAGTGCCAATCACCACCGGCGGCGCGGATTGCTTCTTGCCCAGGTCGAGTTCATAGGAGGCGATTTCTTTACCCATGCTTTTGCCGGAGTATCGGACGGTGGTCCTGCCATTCTCTCCGGTGGTCGTCATCGAGGACTCAAAAAGCCCCAGCTCCGACGTCCAGTGCACATTGACGTTCCCCTGCGGTACGTTCGCACGGCTCTTCACGGTCACCGTAAAGGTGGCGACATCGCCGGGTTTGTTCGCCACCAAAGAGGCAGGGGTGACGGTGCAAGTGGTCAATACATCTTCGGTGACCGCCTCTACATCCTCGGCGCGGATTGCCTGCTGGGCATCGGACAAACTGGCCGTTACCCGGTCAGCAACTTTCTCGTAGTTTTCGTAAGTGTCATCAGCCGGCAACGTACCCATCGCCAGAATCGCCTCGGCATCCAGGCCGCTGCGCTCGGCGAAGGCCCGCACACGCGTCAGCAGGTCAAGGTGGGCCAGGCTGCGAACAATGCCATTGCCCGAGCCATCCCCCGGATTTGCACGCTTGGCGCAGGCGCTGACCTCCTGAGTACTCCAGGCAAAGAGCTCCGCAAGAAGCTTCGCCGCCCTCGCCTTGACCAGACGCCCACCGTCGCCGGTGAGATCGGGCAATGCGTTGACGCGCTGCAGATAGTCGAGCAATTGCGCTTCGGGCTTGCCGGTCAATTTGACCGCGCGCCGGTAAACCGTCAGGTGGTACAGGGTGGTGAGATCGAAGGCCTGCGCCTGCTGCAGGCCGACCCATTTGTCGTACCCCACCTTCAGGTACAACTCCAGAAACCCGGGGCTCAACTCCAGCGTCAACGCCACGGCACTGCGCCGCACAAAATCGGCCAGCATGCCCAGGAAAGGATCGCCGGGCAGGTTGGAGTCCCGGCGTCCGGTCGTCGCAACCTCGGTGATCGGCGCACGCTCCAGCACCTGCGCCAGTACGTCATGCACATTCCCGCCGGACCACGTCAGCACTGGCAGGACCCGCTCTGCATCAAGTTGCGCATACACCGCCAGGCTTTCTTGCACCACGCTGTACTGGCCGGCCCGACTGCGCAGCAACACCGCCAGGATTTTCCCGACGATGGTGATAATGACCGCCTCATCCTCTTCTCCCGAGACCGCCCTCACTGCACGGTCGATGAGCTCACGGGCATGAGTTTCGTAGGACTGATCAGCTGATTCGACAAAGTGACTGACCAACCCATCCTCATCCACCAGCGCCCGCAATGCCCCCAGCCACGGGCGATTGTTCGGCAGCGGCGAGACCCCGGCCACCATCAAGGCATTTTCGGTAAAGAGCACCGGGGGGAGCCGGTTACGCAATTGGGCGAACAGCCCCAGTTCTGCCTCGCCGGGCCGCGAAGGCGCGATGATCGGCGTCACCTGCTGCACCACCCAATGCACCGATAGCTCACTGTCGCGGCACCAGCGAACACAGTCCGTCAAGGCGTGAATCACACTGAGGGCGTCGGGTGTCTGCGCTACCTTGTCGGTGCTGATCCGCGGCGCTCCTCCCAGTGCAGTGAGCCAGTTTCCGCCCCCCACTGCATTGAGCAGCACAACCCCCTCGATCGGGGAGATCCCGAGCAGGCGAGGCAACTTCACCAACCGGTAGAAACTGGAGAGAATCGGCAGGCTGCGAGCCAACTCGGTCACCCCGAAGGCCCTGGCGACCACATGAGCCAGGTAAAAATAGGTCTCCAGATCGACGCCCAGCCCGGTGCGCAACTGGTTGACGGTGAGCATGTCCGCCTCGGTCAGCGGAATGATCGGAAACGCTTGATTATCGATTTGCAGGGGCCGAGGGAACAGGCTGCGCTCGTTGAAAATACGGTCGAACTGAGCGCTCTGGGTACCCCGGCCGAAAACGGAAATTAGCCAAAGGAACGCGGCGAAATCCTCGGCGCTGCACTGGTGGAGTTCGCGCAGCTCCTGAAACAGGCCCAATGCCCGGATCGTGTTGGGTGTCATCCAGTAACTCGGGGCTTGTTTCGTATTGCTTTCAGCTTTGATGGCCGCGACGATCAGCGCATCGACCTCATGGCTGGGCAACGCCAGCCACTTGTCCAGCCGCAGCTTGCGGTTCATGCGGTCGAATCTGGAGTGTGAGCCCTGCTCGAAAAAGTTGAGGAATTCAACAATGGAGCTCCTGATAGACAGCGCTGGACTGACCCCGCCATTGATGAACACTGAGCCCGAATACGCACCGGAAACTGGTGATACGCCCGAGTCGAGCGCCGGTGCATTATTGGATAACGTGGTGACGAACCCCCTAATAGACAGAAGCGCCTCGATACCCGGCCGATCAAGCTTCGTTCTGCCGTTGAAAAAATCCACCTGATGGAGATTCCCAGGGCCGTGGGCCCCCACTACCCCGAAGTTCTCCCTATAAAACTCGGCATTAATTATGTCAGGCGGAAAATAGGGGGGTTCAGTCAGCAGCTCCCGCTGACTCGGACTAAGCCTGGACGCAAAAAGGAATGCCGTATCCGATTCAGCGCTCCAGGGGGCAGGCCGAATGAAATACGGAAACTGCGGATCACATAGGCGCATCACACTCCCGACGGACTCGGCACTTTGCTTCGCCACATAATCCAGCGTGACCCACGGGCGGTGGAATGGCAGCCCGTTGGGGTAACGTCGATAACTCAGTTCTTTATCCAGGTTTTGGACTTGGCCGATGGACTCCTTGATGAAGGTCTCCAGCACATGGGTAACCACCTCCACCGAGGACACCGAACCATTGACCGTGACGGTGTCGATGGTCAGGTCATTAAGGTCGCTACGCCGCCCATCGAGGGGTAATACGTTTGCATCCCCCCCAGGAAGCCGGTTCTCGGACCATTTCTTGAGCGCCACCAAATAGGAGGCTGGGCCATGAATAGCCTCGATCGCATCAGACGGGCACATGTTATTGAAATTAGGGCTGAACAGACCGTCATAAGTGGGCCCGCCTACCAGCGCCAGCAACCCCTGCCGAAGGTTCGCCGGCTGCGGTTCGCCACCGCTCAACTCATGCTCGATAAACCGGCGCAGCACCAGCGTCGCCAGACCGTTGATTCGCCACAACAGTGCCTGGGCTTGCTGGGCGTTCAAGTCGTAGTCACGCACCAACCCGGCGACCCCTTTCTGCGCCAGTGCACACACCGAACCGCCCTCATCGAAATACTGACCGAGTTTTGGCAATGCTTCGCGCTGCGACTCATCGACAATTTGCTCGTAGACCTGCCGGGCGAGCTGAAGGGGAGAGTGCTTCATCCTGATGCTCCTGCGTTCAACGATTTTGTCCGGCGCACTACGCGAAAGCGCTTCGCGGCCTGACCTTTGCGGTTGGGGTTATTGGGCGCCGCCGGAGCCGGGGCGTCTACTGTCAAAACTGACAGTAGACGCTACCGTTGGTCGGGCCTTTTTCAATAGAATGAATCAGGAGCCGGGTGAGCCTTCAGGCGGCAAGACTTCGAAGCGATCACTGTCGCCCCAGTCCGACACCGGCCCGCCATCACCGTCCGTTTGCCGGGCCATTGCCCACCCCGCTCCCCAAGGCAAGTCCTGTTCGGACTCGGTCTGCCAATCACCGCTCCCCGTGTTCGGGACATCCGGGGCCAGCACCTCGTCAGCGTTGTACCAGGCCACCAGCTCAAGAGGCGCGCCAGGACGGACTGTCCCTTCGAACACCGGCCTTGCAGGAACCCATTGGCCCGGTTGCGGCGCGGTGAACGTCGGCGGATCGCTGCGCAGCACAATCGGGCGCTCGCCCGACCAGCCCGAGGGATACCCGTCAAAGCCTTGTTGAGCGACAAGCCGACGCTCCCCGGCCGAACCCTCGAGTTCAACCCAAAACGACCAGGTGCTGTTTTCTTGCACCACAGCAGAGCCCAAGGGCCTGTCGAGGGCGTCGGCCCATGCCCCCGTGACCGTATCGCCGGGGTAACCGAACCCGGAAATCGCCAGCCGCCGCCCGACCGCTTGCCCGGCTGCCGGCGTTTCGATCATCGGTTTGGCCGGGACCACCCGCAGTGCATGATCAGCGCCGAACCCGGACTCTTTCTCGCCGTAGAATTGCTTGACCCGCAAGGTATAAGGGCCCAGCGGCAACGTCGCGTCATACCGCCAGAAGTCGTCGTCCCTGACCGGAACACGCGCCAGCGGTTGGGTGCTCCCCTCCAGCCACACTTCAACCTCTGCACCCGGTCTGCCACGACCTTCGATCCTGAAAGTGCGCGCCACATCGTCTCCCGGTTGCGGAACGTCGATGTCCGGTGCCAGCAGCACCACCTCGAAGCTGACCCGCTCGCTTTTTTCAGAACTTGCGACACCGAAAAACTGCTGGGCGTAAACCGTATGAGGTCCAAAAGCCAGCGGGTTGAGTCTTACCGACCAGCCGTCCTCGGTCACAGCTGCTTCGCCCAGGAGAAGCTCGGTCACATAATCGAAAACCCTCATCACCGCTCCGGCGATACCGCCACCGCCTTCGACGATGGGCCTGTAATCCACCTGCTCGTCAATCGGCCGGGTGATGACGGGTTGTGGGACGGCCACGGTGAACGTTCCGGACACCGGGTTTGAGGTTTGCCCGCCGAAGGTTTGCGTCACCGTGACCCGGTGCTCCACTCCCGGTACAAACGCGGTATCTCGCCGGAACGCCCAAGTGCCCGCGGTCACCTCCGCCAGGTGGACGGTGACGTTGTCGCTGAAGGTGACATTGACCACTGCCCCCGGCCAGCACGTACCGGAAATCCGTGGAGAAAGCGCCTCAGGGAGGATGCTCATGATAGGCAGCGGAGCCGGGATGATCATGTTGCCGGACCATTCGACCCAGTCAGATACCTTGTTGCCGAACACTTGACGCGCCTTGACGCGATAGGAACCGGGGGCGATTTCCTGGGTGGCGGTGACCGACCAACTGCTGCCGTTGACAGTGGCTTGTGGTACTGCCGCATGAGCGGTGTCGTTGAGCGAGATATCGACTTTCGTCGCCGTTTGGTTCGGCCATGTCGTGCCCGTACCAGAGAACCTGGGCTTTTGACTGGGCAAGTCGGTGGGCTGATTGAGGGTCGGTTTGGGCACGGGCACCGTAACGGGCACAGCGTCTGACCACTCAGAGTAAATCGGGGTACCGTTATCAGTGACAAACTGTCGTATCACCATCACATAACTGCCCGGCAACCAGTCGGTGACGTCTTTCTGCCAGCTACTGTTAACCACGGAGGCGGTCCACTGAACGCCGCCAGCTCCTCCTCTGTACCAAATCTGAACCGTGGCGCCTGTGTACCCGACGCCTGAAAACCGAACGGTTTTATCGTCTGGGTAGGTAACATTGACCAAGAGCTTGGGGGGACGGATTTTGAAGAAGCGAGCTGTGCTGCGCCCGGAACTTACGCCATCTAAAACTTGCTCGGCGACTAATGAAAGAGGGCCTGGAGGCACGGTAACCATTACACTCCAGCTACCGGCGGCATCTTCCACTATGCTTGAGCCATATTCTTCAGATTGCGAAAAATCTTTGAGTAGATGGACCTTGGCGCCACTTAATCCATTGGATCCACCTACCTGAAAGTTGATGTCTTGAACAGAACCCGCTGAAGGATACGAAAAGATTGGCTTGCCCAATATAGAATACCAGACAATCAATGTAGAACCGGGCGGAGAAGTAGATCCGCTAAAGTCAGCCCGCACCGGCACAAGGCTACTGGGTTGCATGGTAACCAGGGACGCTTCCCATGTCTCATCTCCTTTTACTGTTGTGTCTTCAGTCAATTTGACAGAAGTGTCATCCCTGAACACTCGTATCGTAGTTCCGGGAAGGCCTATACCCTTGAAGACATTGCCATGTACAAGCACGGAGCCAGGAGTGGGCGCAGTAATAGCAGCCAGGTAGGCGGTCGAGTGGATGGACTCTCCAGAGAACTTGCTGCCTATTTTCTGCTTGGCATAAAAAGTCATGGAATTTGCGCCGCTTGGCAAAGAGATATCTGCTGCCCAGCTGCCATCAGGCTGGATAACAGCAGTACCTAGCTCAGCATGGCCACTGGCATTATAGAGGTATATTGTACCGTGCCCATATACTCCTTCCGCCCCCCTAACAGTAAATGTTCGATCCCTAATATTTCTGGTCTGATAATCGAGTGTCGGGGTATTGGGTTCGAAATATACCCATCTATCCGTTTCCCCGGTTGGATCCGTTTGACCTGATCTATCGAATATATATTTAAATATTATACAGGCTTGCTCAACGTTGCCAACTACGCTCCCGCCACCATTAATGCTGTGCCAAGCACCATCTTGGACAGCGCTAGAGGTTAGTTCCGTTTCACCCCAATAGTTCGAGGAGTAAAAACGAAGTTTAATATTGCCGGAATCTCCGCCAATATTGCTAACCCTATACCTTATTACATAGCAAGAAAATGTTCTTCCATCCGCACCCCACGAATACTTAATTTCAAGATCAGCCCAGAGCGTTTTCCAAATCGCCGTCAAAATCACAATTTTTTCCGATAACGAGGGAAGCCGATCAATATCGCTTTGTTTAGAAACCTCAACTTCTGAAGTTTCAACTAATCGTTCGGAACCTTCATTTTGTCCAATCCCGTTGCTAATGGACACGTTCTTGGACATTTCGCCAGGCTCATTTTTTACATCGTTATCAGTCTCCATCGCTTACTCCCTAATTTGTCGTGTCCATGCGGGCACAATGTGCTGGCGATGTGGCCAGAAATCGGTGAATCATTGAATGCCAATCTCTTTCGCACGAACACCTGTTAGTTCTGACAGTCCAGACGAACGGTAACGTCCCGCCCCGACGCCTTCGCGCAGGTCCTACAAAGTTTGGCAAGTGACTACACGACCTTGCGCCGCTGCCTACAGATCCGCCAGAATCCGCCGGCTTGTGCACTTTGGTCATGCCCCGTAACTTGATCCGCGTCGCTGCTCATCAGCGATCGGGTTTAGTCGCCCGGTGGTTTCACGAATGTGTATAAGCGTCATCCAGTCGGGTATTCCCTATCCCCGCACTTGATGGTGGCTGTTCGCAGGGCGCCCTCGGGCGCGCCGGTTTTTCGTGATTCCTCCGGTCGACTAACCTGCGTCCAGCCGCCACCCCTCGTTTAGTCGCGAGACGGTGGTAGCCCCATTAAGGAATCGCGAATATGTTCAAAGCAACACCCAATCCCCCACCCGAAACCGACCCGGTTTCCCCCTACGCCTCCCTCGATTCAAAAAAGCTCCACGCCGCCGCCGAAAAGGCCCTCGACCACTACCTCAAACCCGCCATCGAATCGCTGCGCCCATCCCAGGACCGTGCCATGAAAATGTTCACCGTCGTACCTGATGCAAACCCCGAAGCCCTCATCATCCAGACCTATGAAACCTTTTCTTCGGTGAGCCTTCTGCTGCTGGACCTGGCGGACAGCCTGGAAGACAAACAGCGGCATCTGGCGATGGCGATTTATCAGATGAGCGAGATGGGGTTGATGCTGGCGGAGCGGTCGCTGGATATCGAGCGGGCGATCAGCCCGACGTAGATTTAACCGTTGACGCTGTGTCGACTGTACTGACGCCATCGCGAGCAGGCTCGCTCCCACAGGGGATTTGGGTTGAACACATGTGTTGTGATCAACGCCTGCCACTGTGGGAGCGAGCCTGCTCGCGATGGCAATTGCAAAGGCGCCGCAGAGTTCAGGCCGAGGCTGGCAACGGCTGAAAACTGAAGTACTGCTTCAACGCCTCCACCAATTGCCCATATTCCGGCGGTGCCCGTTGCAGGCTGAAGCCAGCGTCATAGTGGTGGGGGGTTGCGTCTTCGTGACACCACAGGCAGCAGGCATTGAGGTCGATCACCTGCTGACAATGGCCATCCATGGGGATTTTCAGGCGCAGATTAAAATCGGCGCCCACCATCATCGGCAACTGGCTGATCAACATCAGCCCGTCCTCAGACAGATTACCCAGAAAGCCGATGGGCTTGTCGGTGACGCTGTTGAACACTTTGAGAAAATACGGCAGTTGATGCCGCTCGATCCGGCGGTCAGTGAACATGCTGATTTCGCTACGCAAGGCCCTTAAGCAGGGCCGCACCAATACTTCGGAACGGGCCTGCTCTATTGTTTTATAGGCATCAGCCGCGCTCTCCCCGATCCTGGTGCGACAGTCCTTCCAACCGCTGTCGCTTACTGCTGCCGATCACAGGTGTTACCTCGAATTAGAGGCAAGGCTCTAAACCGATCCATTGGACTATAGCTCACCGCTGTCGCATGACAATCAGAACCGGGTTGGACGCACCGCCGCCGCGCTGCGGGTCGGGTAATGGCCCAGGCTCTGCAAGGTTTCCAGACGGGCACGGGCACGGTAGGCGTATTCGCTTTGCGGGTAAGAGGCCATGATGAACTGGTAAGTCTGCGCCGCATCGATAAACAGCTTTTGCCGTTCCAGACACTGGCCGCGCATCATCGACACTTCCGGCCACACATAAGGCCGCGCGCGGCTGGCACGCTCGACCTTGGACAGCTCGAGCATCACTTGCTCGCAGTTGCCGCGCTCATAGGCGCTGTAGGCATTATTCAAATGATGGTTCATCGACCAACGGGTGCAGCCCGTGACACTGAGGGCACTGATGGCAAGGGCGGCAATGAGCACGAATCGCATGGGGGATCTCCTGTCTTGAGCTCTGTATCGACCCTTGGGCGGAAATCTTCAGGACGGTTTGTGCCGATTGTCGCGTTCAATAAAGAAACTAATAAGTAGTGCAAACGAACAATGACTACACCCAAAGACCATAGTAGCCTCTGCTAGCGCTTGAACTCAGGAGTCTATGCATGTCCGTCCGTCGCACCAAAATCGTCGCTACCCTTGGCCCGGCCAGTAACTCGCCGGAAGTTCTCGAACAGCTGATTCTGGCTGGCCTGGACGTCGCCCGTCTGAACTTCTCCCACGGCACCCCCGACGAGCACAAGGCTCGCGCGAAGCTGGTGCGTGACCTCGCTGCCAAGCACGGCCGCTTCGTCGCCCTGCTGGGTGACCTGCAAGGCCCGAAAATTCGTATCGCCAAATTCGCCAACAAGAAGATCGAGCTGAAGATCGGTGATCAATTCACCTTCTCTACCAGCCATCCGTTGACCGAAGGCAACCAGCAAGTAGTCGGCATCGACTACCCGGATCTGGTGAAAGACTGCGGCGTGGGCGACGAGTTGCTGCTCGACGACGGCCGCGTGGTGATGCGCGTTGATACCGCCACCGCCACCGAGCTGCATTGCACCGTGACCATCGGCGGCCCGCTGTCGGACCACAAAGGCATCAACCGTCGCGGCGGCGGCCTGACCGCACCGGCCCTGACCGAGAAAGACAAGGCCGACATCAAGCTCGCAGCCGAAATGGAAGTCGACTACCTCGCGGTGTCCTTCCCGCGCGACGCCGCCGACATGGAATACGCCCGTCAACTGCGCGACGAAGCCGGCGGTACTGCCTGGCTGGTGGCGAAGATCGAACGCGCCGAAGCCGTGGCCGACGACGAAACCCTCGACGGCCTGATCAAAGCCTCCGACGCGGTGATGGTTGCCCGTGGTGACCTGGGTGTGGAAATCGGCGACGCCGAACTGGTGGGCATCCAGAAGAAAATCATTCTGCATGCACGCCGCCACAACAAAGCGGTGATCGTTGCGACCCAGATGATGGAGTCGATGATCCAGAACCCGATGCCGACCCGCGCCGAAGTCTCCGACGTAGCCAACGCCGTGCTCGACTACACCGACGCCGTGATGCTCTCGGCCGAAAGTGCTGCCGGTTTGTACCCGCTGGAAGCCGTGCAAGCCATGGCGCGCATCTGCATCGGCGCTGAAAAGCACCCGACCAGCAAGACCTCCAGCCACCGCATCGGCAAGGTCTTCGAAAGCTGCGACCAGAGCATCGCGCTGGCGGCCATGTACACCGCCAACCACTTCCCGGGCGTGAAGGCGATCATCGCGTTGACCGAAAGTGGCTACACGCCGTTGATCATGTCGCGCATCCGTTCCTCGGTGCCGATCTACGCGTTCTCCCCGCACCGCGAAACCCAGGCCCGCGCGGCCATGTTCCGTGGCGTCTACACCGTACCGTTCGACCCGGCGTCCTTGCCGCCTGAGCAAGTCAGCCAGGCTGCGATCGACGAGTTGCTCAAGTTGGGTGTGGTCGAGAAAGGCGACTGGGTCATCCTGACCAAGGGCGACAGCTACCACACCACCGGCGGCACCAACGGGATGAAAATCCTGCACGTTGGCGACCCGATGGTCTGAGTGATCAAGCGCTGAAAAACAAAAGCCCCGCCATGTGAATGGCGGGGCTTTTTAGTGATCGTTCCCACGCTCTGCGTGGGAATGCAGCCCGGGACGCTCCGCGTCCCAAGAGCGGACGCGGAGCATCCATTGAGGCATTCCCACGCAGAGCGTGGGAACGATCGGACTCAATGCCGTTTGATAAACCCGGTCAACGCCACCATCGCTTCCGGCGAACGCAGCCGCTGGGTGAACAACGCGCCCTCTTCTTCTATCACCTTGCGTATCTGTTCCCGATCCGGCGCTTTCATCAATTGCTTGCTGATGCGCACCGCTTCCGCCGGCAACGATTCAAATCGCAACGCCATCTCCCGCGCTTTGGCCAATGCCGCTTCGCCACTGCCCAAGGCTTCAGTCGCTATCCCCCACGCAGCCGCCTGTTCACCACTGAACCCCTCGCCCAGCAACAACAGCTCCGCCGCTTTGGCATGCCCGAGCATTCGCGGCAGGATCAGGCTGGAGCCGAACTCAGGGCATAACCCGAGGTTGACGAACGGCATGCGCAACCGGGCGTCGGTGCTGACGTAAACCAGATCGCAATGCAGCAGCATCGTCGTACCGATCCCCACCGCCGCGCCGGCCACGGCGGCGATGACCGGTTTGCGGCACTCGAGCAAATTGAGCATGAAGTGGTACACCGGGCTGTCGAGGATGCTCGGGGGTTGCTGGAGGAAATCAAAGATGTCGTTGCCAGCGGTGAAGCACTCAACGCTACCGGTGATCAGCACCGCATTGATTTCGGGGTCGCTGTCGGCAAGACGCAAACCCTCCGCCAGTTGGCTGTACATGGCACGCGTCAGGGCGTTTTTCTTCTCGGGGCGATTGATGCGCAGGGTCAGCAGGCCGCGCTCGCGTTCAAACTGGATGGTATCGGGCATGGTGAGTCCTGATCTGAGAGAGGATCAACTGTGGCGAGGGGGCTTGCCCCCGTTCGGCTGCGAAGCAGTCGTAAAACCGGCACGCTCGGTTTGTCTGATACACCGAGGTGGCGTCTGTTTTTAGGGGCCGCTTCGCAGCCCAACGGGGGCAAGCCCCCTCGCCACAGCAAGCTCGCTCGCCACAGATATCAGCGCTCAACCACGGGGTAGAAAGACATCCGCCAGCAGTTGATTGCGCGGCAAACCCGCCAGGTACAGGCGCCGGGCAAAGGCGTCGACGCTGTCGGGGGCCCCGCAGACTAAGGCCAGGGTTTGCCGCGAAACAAGGCGCAGTTGTGCCAAAGCCGCGGGCAACTCGGCCGCGGTCCACAGCTCGATGCTAAGGTTTTCACGGCCGTCGGCCATGGCTTGCAGGGGTTTGGCCAGATAATGCTCACCCGCATCATGGGCCAGGTGAATGACGCGGATGGGGCCCTGGTGATCCTGACGCAAGGCTTCGCGCAAAATACCGAATAACGGCCCCAGACCGGTGCCGGCCGCCAATAACCACAGCGGTCGGGTGTGCCAGTCCGGGTCGTAATGCAACGCTCCACCGCGCAACTCGCCGAGGCGGATCGGATCGCCGATTTTCAACTGGCGTGCCGAATCACTGAACTCCCCCGGCTGACGGCAATCGAGGTGAAACTCCAGAAAGCGGTCTTCTTCCGGCAGGCTGGCCAGGGAATACGGCCGCGCAATCTGGCCCGCCCACAACACCAGATGCTGCCCCGCCTGATAGCGCAACGGTCGCTCACTCGTCAGGCGTAAACGCAAAACGCTGGGGCTCAGCCAATCGCTGGCGGCCACTTGAGCGGCAAGTCCATCACGCAGCGGGTCAAAGGTTTCGACTTGCAGATCGTCGACCACCTGGCACTGACAGGCCAGCCGCCAACCTTGCTGACGCTGCTCATGGCTCAAGGCATCGGGACGGCTGTCGCTGGGCAAGCCCTCGACACATTTAACCAGGCACGCATGGCAACTGCCGGCGCGGCAGCTATAGGGCACCGACACGCCGTTCTGATTCAAGGCATCGAGCAGGTTGCTGCCCGCCGCCACCGTCCATTGGCGTTCGCCGACCCGTAACTCAGGCATCGACATTCTCCCAGGCCGCCGCGCAACGGTTACGGCCATCGCGCTTGGCGCGATACAGCGCCTGATCCGCGCGGTGCAAGGCGTCATCCAGATCGTCGCCGAGCGCCAACAAAGTCATGCCCACCGACAGGCTGAGGTTGCGCACATCCAGGCCGACCAATTCGACATCCATGAACGCTATGCGCAACCGCTCACAACACGCCGTCAGGCGCTCGGCATCGCAATCGGGCAACAGCACCACGAACTCTTCACCGCCATAACGGGCCAGAACATCGCCATCGCGCAGGCAGGCGGTGGCCACTCCGGCAAACGCTTGCAGCACCTGATCGCCGGCGGCATGGCCATGAACATCGTTGATGCGTTTGAAGTGATCGAGGTCGATCAACGCCAGGCCATGCACCACATCGGCTTCCATGGCGTTCAACTCCCGGGAGGCCAGGCGCAGGAAATGCCGGCGGTTGAACAGCCCGGTGAGTTCATCGGTCGCCACCAAACCTTCGAGCTGGCGCATCATCCCGCGCAGGGTGTCCTGATGCGCCTGCAAGGCAAACCGCCGCTGACGCATACGCTGGCGCGACATCTGGACGTAACGGGCGTAAAGCACCAGCCACGCGAGTACCACCAACAGCACGCACACCTGCAACAGGGCCAGCGTCGGGTCGGGCAGCTGAAAGTGGTAGCCCTCCCACAAGGTGATGGCGCTGAAACTGAAAAACACCAGAAACGCGCAACGGGCGAAAGCCGTGCGCGAAAGATGAAACAGCCCGAACAACAGAATCAGCAGGTAAAACACCAGAAACACGCCACGCGCCTCGTCCAGGTGGGCGATTAGCCAGGTTTGCCAACCCAGCCCCAGCAGTATTTGCACTTCGGTCAGGCTCGGATCGGAAAAACGCAGATTGCGACCGCTCGAGAACACCGCGAACAACACCGCCTGGCTGAGCACCACCAACGCGCTGCCGATCGCCATACCGGCGATGGATTCATCGTAATGGCCGGTGAAAAACGCCAGCCACAGCAGCAGCAAAGCCAGGGCGTAGGTGCCAGCTGCGAGGGCAAAGCGTTTGAGCAAAAGCCGCTGGATGGCGTTATGGGTCAATCGTTGATTCACCGTGGGAAAGGAGGCTGATCGAGTGTCCTACTCTACAGGCCGGATGCCACTTTAGTGGCGAGTCTGATAAATGACCATTCAATTTTCGGGGCAGAAAACTGGCGTCAAAGCCATGACCCGAACTCAAGGAAAAAATCCTGTGGCAAGCCCCCTCGCCACAAAATCCGGCGCGTGTACAGGTCATCGAGGCGCGGTATACTGCCGCGCCTTTTTAGCGTCGCGCCAGCATGCCCGGCGTGCCTTGAAAGGTGCTTGCAACCGACCGATGCACCCAAGCTGCAAGCACCTTATTGAATGTTCCCGTCTTTTAGAGGAGCGCGACTCATGACCGTGATCAAGCAAGACGACCTGATTCAGAGCGTTGCCGACGCCCTGCAATTCATTTCCTACTACCACCCCGTGGATTTCATCCAGGCGATGCACGAGGCCTACCTGCGAGAAGAATCGCCGGCGGCTCGCGATTCCATGGCGCAGATCCTGATCAACTCGCGCATGTGCGCTACCGGCCACCGCCCGATCTGCCAGGACACCGGTATCGTTACCGTGTTCGTGCGCGTGGGCATGGACGTGCGTTGGGATGGCGCCACTATGGGCCTGGACGACATGATCAACGAAGGCGTACGCCGGGCTTACAACCTGCCGGAAAACGTCCTGCGTGCTTCGATCCTCGCCGACCCGGCGGGCGCTCGTAAAAACACCAAGGACAACACCCCGGCCGTTATTCACTACTCCATCGTTCCGGGTAACACCGTGGAAGTGGACGTGGCGGCCAAGGGCGGCGGTTCCGAGAACAAGTCGAAAATGGCCATGCTCAACCCGTCCGACTCGATCGTTGACTGGGTACTGAAGACCGTTCCGCAAATGGGCGCCGGCTGGTGCCCACCGGGTATGCTCGGCATCGGCATCGGCGGCACCGCCGAGAAAGCCGCCGTCATGGCCAAGGAAGTGTTGATGGAATCCATCGACATTCACGAGCTTAAAGCACGCGGCCCGCAGAACCGTATCGAAGAGATGCGTCTGGAGCTGTTCGAGAAGGTCAACCAACTGGGCATCGGCGCCCAGGGCCTGGGTGGCCTGACCACCGTGCTCGACGTGAAGATCATGGATTACCCGACCCACGCCGCGTCCCTGCCGGTGTGCATGATCCCTAACTGCGCCGCCACCCGTCACGCGCACTTCGTGCTTGACGGTTCCGGCCCGGCCTCGCTGGAAGCGCCACCGCTGGACGCCTACCCGGAAATCGTCTGGGAAGCCGGCCCGTCGGCCCGTCGCGTCAACCTCGATACCCTGACGCCGGAAGAAGTGCAGAGCTGGAAGCCGGGCGAAACCGTCCTGCTCAACGGCAAAATGCTCACCGGTCGCGACGCGGCGCACAAGCGCATGGTCGAGATGCTGAACAAGGGTGAAACCCTGCCGGTGGACCTCAAAGGTCGCTTCATCTACTACGTCGGCCCGGTCGATCCGGTGCGCGAAGAAGTGGTTGGCCCGGCCGGCCCGACCACCGCGACGCGGATGGACAAGTTCACCCGTCAGATCCTCGAGCAAACCGGCCTGTTGGGCATGATCGGCAAATCCGAGCGCGGCCCGACCGCGATCGAAGCGATCAAGGACCACAAAGCCGTTTACCTGATGGCTGTCGGCGGCGCGGCTTACCTGGTGGCGCAAGCCATCAAGAAATCCCGCGTGGTCGCGTTCGCCGAACTGGGCATGGAAGCGATCTACGAGTTCGACGTCAAAGACATGCCTGTGACCGTTGCGGTCGACAGCAAGGGCGAGTCGGTACACATCACCGGTCCTGCCATCTGGCAGCAAAAGATCAGTGAAAGCCTGGCGGTGGAAGTGCAGTAAGCGCAACCCTCTCCAGACGGCCGGGTCATCCCCCAGATGACCCGGCCGTTTTTTTTCCAACACCACAAAACCCATTGTGGGAGCGGGCTTGCTCGCGAAAGCGGTATGCCAGCCGCAAAATATTTATCGGATGTACCGGCTTCTTCGCGGGCAAGCCCGCTCCCACAATGATTTGGCGTGTCCTGCAATCGCGATAAAAAGCCACGCCTTGCAACCCAATCATTCTAAAAAAACCACCTTCACCTGTCAGATCTGACAGGTTACGTCTCTCCCCCTTCTTGATAGCGTTAGTCCACCCACGCCCACCGTGCGCATTGGATTAAACCATGGCAGATCAAGACCTCAGCATCACGACGCCGTCCATCGCAAAAAGCGCATCGATCGCCACCATCGGCAAAAGCTGGGTCGCCGTGGGCCCGACCGGGGCGGCAGCCTTCGAACTGCCGATACCGGCTTCCGCAGGGCGGGGTTGGGATCCGCAACTGTCCCTGAGTTACAGCAGCCAGGCGGGTAACGGGCCGTTCGGCATCGGCTGGAACCTGGGGGTCGGCCAGATCAGCCGCCGCACCCACAAAGGTGTGCCGCGCTATACCGATCATGACGAAATCATCGGTGACGACGGCAAAATCTGGGAGCCCGTACGCAACTCAGACAAAACACTCAAGTCCCGCCTCGAAAGTAGCTACAACGGCGTCGACATCGGCCCGCACAGGGTGGTGCGTTATAGGCCACAGGGCGAAAAGGGCTTTGCCCTGCGAGAACGCTGGCAACGGGTGAGCCGGTCAAGAGAGGCGAATCCACCAACATTCTGGCTGGTGCACAACGCCGATGGCTCACTGCACGTGTACGGCAAAACCGCGTCTTCGCGCCGGGCCGATCCCGACGACCCGCTACGCGTGGGCACCTGGCTGCTGTGCGAAAGCATGAACGCCCACGGCGAACATATTTGCTTCGATTACAAAGCCGATGATCAAGACGCCGACCCCGTCCATGACTACCGCGCCCAGCGCTACCTGCATCGGGTGTTCTACGGCAACTTCACGGCCAGCAAGGATTTGTATGCCTGGACGATGGAAAACCCGGCCGATCTGGACTGGCATTTTCATCTGCTGTTCGACTACGGCGAGCGCAGCACGTCGCTGACCGAAAAACCCGTATATGACGGCGACACACTGCAACCCTGGCTGACGCGCGCGGACGCCTTCTCGACCTATGGGCAGGGCTTTGAAACGGGCACGCGCCGACTCTGCCGGCAAGTGTTGATGTTTAACCACTTTCCTGCCGAGGACGAGCTTGGCGACGCGCCAGTGCTGGTTCGGCGCCTGTTGCTGGAATACTCGAAAAGCACACCGGGATGGACCTTCAGCCAGATAACCGCAGCCCACTATCAGGCCTACGGCACCAGCGGTGCCGTGGAAAACAGCCCACCGGTGGAGTTCGACTACTCGCCATTCGAGATCAATCAAACGCCCACACGATGGCTTGAAGCGGACAACATGCCAGGCCTCGAGGATGGCCAGTACTACCAGAGTGTCGACCTGTACGGTGAAGGCGTGCCAGGCGTTCTCTGCCGCTATGACCAGAGCTGGTACTACCGAGAACCGATGCGCGCCCTGTCAGGGCCCGATGACATCGGCTACGGGCCCTGGACCGCGCTGGACAAAATCCCCGTCGCGAACCGCAACCAACCCGTGCATCAGGTACTCACCGACCTGACTGGGGATGGCCGCCTCGACTGGATCAGCGCCCAACCGGGCATGAGCGTTTTCCGTACGCTGAAGGCCGATCGCAACTGGGCAGAATCCATTGCCTTTAATGCATTTCCGCTGGAGTTTTTCAACACCCTTTTCCGCTTGGGTGATTTTTCGGGAGACGGGCTCAATTCCCTGGGGCTGATCGGTCCCCAGTGCGTGCGCCTGTACGCCAATCGTCGCGAGCAAGGGTTTGCCCCGGCCGAAGAAACGCCGCATGAGCCACTGGATGACCGGCTCCCTCTGTTCAGCAATTCCTCCAGTGAGCTGGTGCTGCTGGGCAACCTGCTGGGCAGCGACATGACCGAGCTGTGCCGCATTCGACATGACCAAATCGAATGCTGGCCAAATCTGGGGCACGGCAAATTCGGCCAGGGACGGGTGATCAGCGCCTTGCCGTTCGAGTACGGCGAATTCGATTCCGCACGGGTGCGAATCGCCGATCTCGACGGGTCCGGCGCACCGGCACTGATCTATCTGAAATCCACTGCGTTCGAGATTTACCTGAACCGTGGCGGCAACGGGCTGGAGCAGACGCCGATCGTTGTGCCCTGGCCGCAGGACGTGCGTTACGACCCTTTGTGCCAGGTCACCTTCGCCGACCTGCAAGGCCTGGGCTGTGCCAGCCTGATCCTCACGGTGCCGCACATGAAACCGCAGCATTGGCGCTACGACTTTGTCGCCGCCAAACCGTACCTGCTGACGGCCAGCAACAACAATATGGGCTGCAGCGCCCGGGCGGTCTATCGCAGCTCCGCGCAGGAATGGCTGGACGAAAAGCAAGAACGGCTCGTGGCCAACCCGACAGAGGTCCCTGCGTGCTTTTTACCCTTCCCCGTCCAGGTCGTGCATCAACAGCGCCAGCTGGATGAAGTCACGGGCAATTGCCTGACCCAATCGTTTGCCTATCGCCAAGGTGTTTACGACGGCAAGGAGCGCGAGTTCCGCGGCTTCGGCCAACTGCGACAAACCGACAGCGAGACCGCCACGGGCGACGACGATATTGGCTTCACGGCACCGGTACGGGTGTGCACCTGGTTCCATACCGGGCAGTCCATGGACAGGCCGCGCGATGGCTATTTCGATCGCGACACCGAGGCCTTCCCCTTGGGCGACACGCTGTTCAGCCGTTATCACGCCAATGATGAGTGTGATGAGCCCGTGACGCCCCCCGACGATACCACCCGCTACGAAATCGCCCGGGCGCTGGTTGGCTCGGTCGCCAGAATCGAAACCTATGCCGCTCAGGATGACCCGGCCACGGCGCAGCCTTACTCGGTGCAAGAGCACCGCTACCTGGTTCGCGAAGTACGGCCCCGCGGTGAACTGTATGCCGCGGCGGTGCTGCTGCCCCTGGCACTGGAGACGATCAGCTACCAGTACGACCACTTTATCGACGACCCGCTGTGCCGTCATGACGTGACCCTGCGGTGGAACGCCTACGGCCTGCCCACCCACGCGCTGACCATCAGCTATGCGCGGCGCCGGACCGCAGCGGACGCGCCACCCTTTACCGATCCCGATGAACAGCAGTGGTGGCGGGACGCTCATGACGAGGCTCAGCAGTTCTTTTATCTGAGCGAAACCCGCGCCCGGTTCATCGATCTGGATGAGGATCCGCAGCACTGGCGGCTCGGGTTACCCTGGGAGCAACGCAGCAATGCGCTGGTATTGCCCAAAGGCACACTACCGTCGGGGCTCAACCCAAAGGAAGTGTCGTACAAGACACTGGCAGAGCATCACAACTCGCACGAATGGAACGAGCTAAGGGTGTTGACCGGGCAATCGATACAACGCTACCTCAAGACCGAAGACGGCACTGTATGGCCCGATGACCCGGACAAAGGCTCAGCCGATTTCGAAGCCTTGGCCGGCCCGGTGGAAGTGGCGCAAATGGACAAGACCGCGCTCGATGCTTATGGCGACCTGCCGCCGCCCTTCGACATCCGCAACGAACTGGCCAACATCGGTTATACGCCCATGCCGCTTCTGTTCGAGCCGTCGCTCCCGGCAGACAACGAAGAGAACCTGTGGTCCGCCCACTACGGTTTCGCCGAGTACGACAGCCTCAATGGTTTTTACAACGTGCGTAAATACCATGAGACACCCAGTCACGGCGTGACCAAGGCTCAATACGATCCCTATTGTCTGGCGATCATCAGCGTCGAATTGCCGGACGGTTGCACCACCCGGGTCGAATACGACTATCACGCGCTGCAACCCCTGCGCATCATCGATGCCAACGACAATGTTCAGGAAGCCATTTACGAACCGTCCGGCCAGCCCCTGGCGATCAGTTTTTACGGCACCGAAAATGGCAGTACCGCCGGCTTCGGGCAGCTGAGCGATTACGATCCACCAGAGGATTATCGGCCGGACCCGGCCATCGAGAACCCGGTGGATGCCATACAAGAAGCTGCCAGTACGTTGCGTAAGGATTTGTTCAGCTGGATGGGACAGCCTCCTCCTTTCGCCAGCGAGACCGTCCAATGGCGCGACGCCTGGATCGCAGACGGTTATGTTCTGCCCAGCGGGCACATCCGCGCCAGCGCGCGCCAGCGGTTGCGGCAACGCAGCCCGCTGACGATGGCGGAACAGGCGTTGAGCCGACTCATCGACACGGTTCACCGCGAGCCGGTGCACAGCGTCATCCTCAGCGCCGACCGTTATCCCAGTGACAGGGAACCGGCACAGATTCAAATCGTTAAAGCCTGCGTGGACGGTTTTGGCCGGGCGCTGCAAACCCAGCAACTGGTGGAGCCCGGCATGGCCTACGCGGCGGATGCCGACGGCAAACTGATCATCGAGAATGGTCAATTTCTCGAGGAATTCGCCGACCCGCGCTGGCGCATCAGCGAACGGGTGGACTACAACAACAAAGGTCAGGCCGTGCGGCAGTATCGGCCGTTTTTTGCCAACACCCATCACTACGTCAACGACCAGTCCCTGCGCGAGCTCGGCTATTTCGATCAACTGTTCTATGACGTACCGGGCCGGCCGATCAAGCTGATCAATGCCAAAGGCTATTTTTCCCGCGAGACCTATCATCCCTGGTACCACGTCAGCGAAGACTTCAACGACACCGATCAGACCCTGTCGAGGCCACCGCCGGGCGCATCGTCATGACGACCAGTGTCCATCGGCGCACGCCCCTGCTCACGGTGAGTGACGGCCGTGGCCTACCGGTCCGCCAGGTCGCCTATCTGCGTACGATTGCCAGTGACACGGCAACTGCCCTGGTGACCCGCCAGCATTACGATGCGGCCGGCCGCCTGGCGGCGCAATGGGATCCGCGCTTGTTCGGCAACCCCAAACCCAACCTTGCCCGTGTCTACGGTCTTGCGGGCGAGTCGCTCAGCGTCGACAGTGTGGATGCCGGCTGGCGCCTGAGCCTGCCAGGGCTGGCAGGGGAAGCACTGCACCGTTGGGACGCGCGCGGCAATCACTGGCGCACGACTTACGATAACCAGTTGCGGGTGATGGCTGTGGAGGAAAACGCCCAGCCGGACGTCGAAACCTTCACCTATGCCACAGCCGCGGCCGACGCCGGCCACAACCTGCGCGGGCAGTTGCTCGAACAGGTGGATCCGTCGGGCAGCGTGCGCCTCGACAGCTACGGTCTGAACGGTGAGCCGCTGCGCGAAACCCGTACCTTCCACGACCCCCAGACGTTTGTCAGCCGCCGCAGCTACAGCCCCTTGGGCACCGTGCTCGAGCTGGTTGATGCCGGCGATCATCGGCAGCAATCGCGTTACGACCTCGCCGGGCAGCTCAAACAGGTGCAGTTGCAGCTCAACGGGCAAACGGGCTGGCAACCGGTGTTGCTGGACGCGCAGTACAACGCCGCCGGACAAATCATTGAGCAACATGCGGGTAACGGGGTGATCAGCCGTTGGCGCTACGACTCGGCCGACGGGCGCCTGCTACGGCACTACTCACAGAAAAACCAGGCGCCGGCCTTTCAGGACTTCGAGTATGTCTACGACCCGGCAGGCCACCTCACGCGCCTGCTCGACCATGTTTTCACGCCCCGGCATTTCGCCAACCAGCGCATCGATGGCCACCGCGAGTTCAGCTATGACTCGTTGTATCGACTGCACAGCGCCAGCGGTTACGACGACGGCCCGCCCTCGGACATTCCAGGCCGCCCACAACCCACCGACCCCACCAACCGGCTCAACTATACGCAGACTTACCAGTACGACGACGGCGGCAACCTGATCAAACTCTGCCATGTGCGCGAGGGTGCCAACCATACCCGCGAGATGTTCATCGATCCCGCCAGCAACCGTGGCGTGCGCTGGGTCACGGGCGATCCCGCGCCGGTGTTCGACCGCCTGTTCGACCGTCACGGCAACCTCCAGGCCTTGCAGCCCGGGCAAAACCTGCAGTGGAACGCGCGCGATCAATTGGCATCGGTGACACTGGTCGATCGCGACAATGGCCCCGACGACGTAGAGCATTACCGCTACAGTCAGGGGGTGCGGGTCCACAAGCGCCTGGAAACCCATACCGCCACGATCAGCCATTTTCACGACGTGCGCTACCTGCCAGGACTGGAGATTCGCACCCGGGACAACGGTGAAGAACTGCACCTCATCACCCTCGCCATAGGGTTCGGCAACGTACGATGCCTGCATTGGGTGACCGGTAAACCGCCGGGTATCGACGCCGATCAACTGCGCTACACCCTGGATGACCACTTGGGTTCATGCCTGATGGAGCTGGATCAACAGGCCCGGCTGATCAGCCACGAAGGTTACTACCCGTTCGGCGCCACCGCATGGATGACGGCATCGTCGGCGGTGGAGGCCGATTACAAGACCGTGCGCTATTCGGGCAAGGAAATGGATGTCAGCGGGCTGTACTACTACGGCGCCCGGTACTATGCGCCGTGGCTTCAGCGCTGGGTGAGTGCCGATCCGGCGGGGGATGTGGACGGGCTGAATCTGTATGGGTTTGTGGGAAACAACCCGCTGCGCTATGTGGATCCTGACGGGGCAAACAAAGCAGAAAGCGTGATTTTCAATTACTCGAAATTTATTTCCGTTCTCGGTGGTTATGCCGATCAGACACTCCAGCAACTGGACAACGTCATCCATCAAAAGAACAACCTGCCCGAACTTGGCAAGAACCTGCTGGGCGAGACTATCAATGGGATCATCGGCTATGAGGGCGGAGTTTTTGGTAGTTCACAAGCCAGCACATTCCTTCCGCAATTCTCTCATTACGCCGCCTTTAAACCGCAGACGGCAGTGCCTTTCCTCGAAGGATTAACCGGCGGCAACGCCGGCGGAGACATGGCCGGAGGAATGAACGCTCCCTTTACCAATAACTTGGGCCTGATCCGCCCACTGATACCGCAAACCTCGACCATTTCAGTTGCAGCAATTGATAAAAAATTAGGTCTCGCTAAAGATGAAGGCATTAACTGGCGAGAGCTTCCCGGTAAGGTGCTCAACCCTGATTTTTTAATGAACAGGGTGATCGCCACGGTCGTATCAATCACCGGTGGTGCTCTTGGTATGGGCTCTCGGGTTCAGGAAGCCGAGGACATCAACAACCGGCTCGACCCGGTCAAGATCAATAAAATCGAGACGATGCTCAGCGACTGGAAAGCCGCTACCGAGCAACGTTGGGCGCACGCCGAAGCCGCCTTCAATGCGTTGGGTGCCAACGTTATCGACCCGGCCAACCAGCTCTCTAACGTCAACCACATGACACCCAAAGAAATGCTCGCACCGATTCACCGCTCGGTATTGCAACAGCAAACCAGAACCACCCTTGACTACATAGATCGCGCTCAAAAAGGAATGGCTTACTACAAAGAGATGGGCACCACAGACAATCAGTTTTCATTGCGCCAAGCGCGAACCGCCTCACGAAAGTCCTCTAGACGATGACCGACTCTCGGAGTGCCAACGCGTGAACGATCACTGCATTTGCATACGCCTACCCTGCTTGTCCAAGACCCTCGAACGCTAACGGTGAGGCAAGTGGACTATTTGCGCACGACAACCACTATTGAAAGTCTTGTCACTCGCCAACACCACGACTCCGCCGGACGATTGATCGCACAATGGGATCCGCGCCTGTCCGGCACCGCGCCCAAGGCCAATCTGGCCAAGGTCTACAACCTGACCGGCGGGCCGCTGAAAGTCGACAGCGTCGATGCCGGCTGGCTTGAGCCTGCCGGGGTTGGCGGGCGAAGTGCTGCAGCGTTGAGATCAGCGCGGCCATCACTGGCAGACCCGCTACGACGACCAGTTACGGCCGGTCGCCATCGAAGAACATACGCAACCGGACGTCGAACGCTTCAGCTATGCCGACAGTAACGCGGACCCAGGCTATAACCTGCGCGGCCAACCGATAGAACAGCGCGATATCGCCGGCCCCCTGAGTTTCAGCAACTATGAACGGGCCACGCCCGGCAACATGTTATGGTGCGCGCCCGTATTGCTGACTGTTTTCAACGCCATGCTTGCGACTTCCCGAACGTTACGCCTGACGCTGTACACCCTGCTGATCGTCGCCGGTGCGGTTCTGGCTGCCACCTTTGCCATCCGCCACGCCGAGCGCCAGGCGCTGGAAGAAGACGCCGCCCGCGCCAGTCAGCAATTGGCGTTGTACGCCAACTCCCTGCACACGCTGATTGAACGCTACCGCGCCCTGCCCGCCGTGCTGGCGCTGGACCCGCAATTGCGCGACGCGCTAAACGGTGAAGTGAGCCCCGAAGAGCAGCTTGCATTGAATCGCAAACTGGAAAAAATCAACGGCGCCGCGCAGTCCTCGACCCTGGAACTGCTCGACCGTACCGGCCTCGCCGTGGCCGCCAGCAACTGGCGCCTGCCCAGCAGTTACGTCGGCCACAACTACGGCTTTCGCCCCTACTTCAGTCAGACCCGCACCCAGGGCACCGGGCGCTTTTATGCGGTGGGCGTCACCAGTGGCATTCCCGGTTACTTCCTGTCCAGCGCAGTGACTGGTGACGACGGCGAGTTCCTCGGCGCGATGGTGGTGAAACTCGAATTCCCGGAACTGGAGCGCGAATGGCGTCAGGGCAGCGACACGTTGCTGGTGAGCGATGCGCGCGGGATCATCTTCATCGCCAATCAGCCGGGCTGGCGCTATCGCCTGCTGCGGCCTCTGAGCGCCAGCGATCACACCGAACTCAAGGCCACGCGCCAATACGACAAACAACCGCTGACCCCACTTGAGTATCGTTCGGTGCGGCGCTTCGACGACAACAGTGATTTGACCCGGGTCAATGGCCCCGAGGGGACGGCGGATTACCTCTGGGAATCCCTGCCGCTGGCCACCGAAGGCTGGACGCTGCACTTGCTGCGCCGCCCGCAGGTAGCCTTCGAAGACCTGCGCAACGCCGGGCTCGCGGCCGCCGGGGTGTGGCTGGCCGTGGTGTTTCTGTTGCTGTTCCTCAATCAGCGTTGGCGGCTGGCGAAATTGCGCCAGCGCAGCCGCGAAGAACTCGAACGACTGGTAGAAGAACGCACCCGCGATTTGCGCACCGCCCAGGACGGCTTGGTGCAATCGGCCAAACTCGCGGCACTAGGGCAAATGTCGGCTGCGCTGGCCCATGAAATCAACCAGCCGCTGACTGCCCAGCGCATGCAACTGGCGACCTTGCGCCTGCTGCTCGATCATGGTCGGGTTGAGGACGCTTACAAGGCGCTGAAACCGGTGGACGATATGCTCACCCGCATGGCCGCGCTCACCGGCCACCTGAAGACCTTCGCCCGCAAAAGCCCCAGCGGCCTGCGCGAACGGCTGGACCTGGCGACGGTGGTCGATCAATCCTTGCAGTTGCTGGATACGCGCTTGCGGGACGAAAACGTCAGTCTCGTGCTGCACCTGACGCGCCCGGCCTGGGTGCGTGGCGATGCGATTCGCCTGGAACAGGTGCTGATCAACCTGCTGCGCAACGCCCTGGATGCGATGCACGACAAACCCTGCAAACGTCTGGAAATCCGCCTCGAAGCCGATGAACAATTGTGGCGCCTGACCGTCGCCGATAACGGTGGCGGCATTGCCGAAGAGAATCTGGCACAAGTCTTCGATCCGTTCTTCACCACTAAACCGGTGGGCGATGGCCTGGGTCTGGGGCTGGCCGTATCCTTCGCTATCGTTCACGAAGCGGGCGGACGTTTGAGTGCTGACAATGGCGAAAACGGCGCGGTATTCACCTTGACGTTACCTATTGATCTGGAGATCCCTGCCTGATGCTCAATTCGGTGATGGTGGTCGATGACGAAAGCAGCATCCGCAGTGCTGTCGAGCAATGGCTGAGCCTGTCGGGGTTCGAGGTGCAGCTGTTCAGCCGCGCCGACGAATGCCTGGCGCAACTGCCCAGACATTTCCCCGGGGTGATTCTCAGCGATGTGCGCATGCCCGGCATGACGGGGCTGGAGCTGCTGGCTGAAGTCCAGCGCCGCGATGCCGATTTGCCGGTGATCCTGCTGACCGGTCACGGCGATGTGCCAATGGCCGTCGAAGCCATGCGCGATGGCGCCTACGATTTCCTTGAGAAACCCTTCAGCCCGGAAGCCCTGATGAGCAGTCTGCGTCGGGCGCTGGACAAGCGTCGACTGGTGCTGGAAAACCGAGCGCTGCATGAGCAGGCGGACAATCGCGCCAAACTCGATGCCACCCTGCTGGGGGTGTCCCGTGGCTTGCAGACCCTGCGCCGCCAAGTGCTGGATTTGGCAATGCTGCCGGTCAATGTACTGATCCGTGGCGAAACCGGCAGCGGCAAGGAATTGGTTGCCCGTTGCCTGCACGACTTCGGTCCGCGCGCCGACAAAGCCTTCGTGGCGCTCAACTGCGCAGCGATTCCCGAGCAGTTGTTCGAGGCCGAATTGTTCGGTCATGAGAGCGGCGCGTTCACGGGCGCCCAAGGCAAACGCATCGGCAAGCTCGAATACGCCGACGGCGGCACGCTGTTTCTCGATGAAATCGAAAGCATGCCGCTGGCCCAGCAGGTGAAACTGCTGCGGGTGTTGCAGGAGCAGAAGCTTGAGCGCCTGGGTTCCAACCAGAGCATCCACGTGGACTTGCGGATCATCGCCGCGACCAAACCCGATTTGCTGAATGAAGCCCGGGCCGGGCGTTTTCGCGAAGATCTGGCCTATCGATTGAACGTCGCCGAGTTGCGTCTGCCGCCGTTGCGTGATCGGCGTGAAGACATTCCCCTGTTGTTCGAGTTCTTCGCGCGAAGTGCCGCCGAACGTTTGGGGCGCACCTTTGCGCCCTTGAGCGGGCCGCAACTGAGCCATCTGCTGAGCCACGACTGGCCGGGCAATGTGCGTGAACTGGCGAACGTCGCCGAACGACAAGTGCTGGGCCTCGGCGAACCGGAACCGGCGGGGATCGATCCCGGCCAGTCACTGGCGGCGCAGCAAGAAGCGTTCGAAGCGCATTGCCTGCGCGCGGCACTGACCCGGCACAAGGGTGATGTGAAAGCGGTGCTTGAAGAACTGCAACTGCCGCGCCGTACCTTTAATGAAAAGATGCAGCGGCATGGGTTGACGCGCGAGATGTTTTTGCAGGACAGCTGACTGATCGTTCCCACGCTCCGCGTGGGAATGCAGCCGGGACGCTCTGCGTCCCAAAAGCCGAACGCGGAGCGTCCGTTGAGGCATTCCCACGCGGAGCGTGGGAACGATCAATCGGCGAAAATCCGCTCATACTCACGCACACCTTGAGCGACTATCCGCTCAACAAAACCGCCTACCCCCCTCTAAACCGGCCCTCCTCTCCTTGGCACAGCTCCTGCTATAGCTCCAGCAGGCTGCGTTTTAACGCGCTCCACAAAAACAATTAAACGAGGATCCTTCAATGGATAACTCCAACACCCTGCCCCTTGGGTCGGCTGCCCTGCCGGTCAAAGAAAGAACCACTGCCAGCCGGATCAAATCGATCTTCAGCGGCTCTGTCGGCAACATGGTCGAGTGGTACGACTGGTACGTCTATGCCGCCTTCTCCCTGTACTTCGCCAAAACCTTCTTCCCCGCCGGTTCCTCCACCGCACAGCTGATGAACACCGCTGCGATCTTCGCCGTGGGCTTCCTGATGCGTCCGATCGGTGGCTGGCTGATGGGCCTCTACGCGGACCGCGCCGGTCGTAAACGTGCGTTGATGGCCTCGGTGTATCTGATGTGTTTCGGCTCGCTGCTGATCGCCTTGAGCCCCAATTATGAAACCATCGGTATCGGTGCGCCGATCCTGCTGGTGTTCGCTCGCCTGCTGCAGGGCTTGTCGGTTGGGGGTGAGTACGGCACCTCGGCGACGTATCTCAGCGAGATGGCGACCAAGGAGCGTCGCGGTTTCTATTCCAGCTTCCAGTACGTGACCCTGATCTCCGGCCAACTCATCGCCCTGGCGGTGCTGATTGTGCTGCAACAGACCCTGACCACCGAGCAACTCTACGCCTGGGGCTGGCGCATCCCGTTCGCCATCGGTGCGCTGTGTGCCGTGGTCGCGCTGTACCTGCGTCGTGGCATGGAAGAAACCGAGTCGTTCACCAAGAAAGAGAAGGCCAAGGAAAGCGCGATGCGCACCTTGATGCGCCACCCGAAGGAACTGATGACCGTGGTCGGCCTGACCATGGGCGGCACCCTGGCGTTCTACACCTACACCACCTACATGCAGAAATACCTGGTGAACACCGTCGGCATGAGCATCACCGACTCCACCAGCATCTCGGCAGCCACGCTGTTTCTGTTCATGTGCCTGCAACCGATCGTTGGTGGGCTGTCGGATAAAGTCGGTCGCCGGCCGATTCTGATTGCCTTCGGTATCCTCGGGACGTTGTTCACCGTGCCGATCCTGACCACCCTGCACACTGTCCAGACCTGGTGGGGCGCATTCTTCCTGATCATGGCGGCGCTGATCATCGTCAGCGGCTATACCTCGATCAACGCGGTGGTTAAAGCTGAACTGTTCCCCACCGAGATCCGTGCGCTGGGCGTCGGTTTGCCGTACGCGCTGACCGTGTCGATCTTCGGCGGTACCGCTGAATACATCGCGCTGTGGTTCAAGAGCATCGGCATGGAAACCGGTTACTACTGGTATGTCACGGCGTGCATCGCGGTGTCGTTGCTGGTGTACATCACGATGAAAGACACCCGCAAACATTCGCGGATCGAGACGGACTGAGTCCACTCATACAAAAAGGGGGCAGATCCGGCAACGGTCTGCCCCTTTTCATTTGGCGCCAGCCCCCGTAGAAGCGATCGGCTGCGAGCACAAATACCGGAATCAACACAAAACCCTGTGGGAGCGAGCCTGCTCGCGATGGCGGTGTAACAGTCGAAATCTTTATCGAATGTTAAGCAGTCATCGCGAGCAGGCTCGCTCCCACATTGATCGAAGATCGACTGGAATTATGTCGCAAGCCCTTGCACCATGGCCCTCTCCCGAGATCCCCAGGAATTCACTGTATGCCCGACGATATCCATTTCTACGAACCCGCCAACGGCCACGGCCTGCCGCATGACCCGTTCAACGCCATCGTCGGCCCGCGTCCTATCGGCTGGATTTCCTCCCAGGACGCCAACGGTCGCCTGAACCTGGCGCCCTACAGCTTTTTCAACGCCTTCAACTACATTCCGCCGATCATTGGTTTTTCCAGCGTCGGGCGTAAAGACAGCCTGAACAACATCGAGCAAACCGGCGAATTCGCCTGGAACCTGGCGACCCGGCCGCTGGCCGAGCAGATGAACCAGAGCTGCGCCATGGTCGGGCCGCAGGTCAATGAATTCGAACTGTCCGGGCTGACCACTGCGGCGTCGAAAATCATTCAGGTGCCACGGGTTGCCGAAAGCCCGGTGTCCTTTGAATGCAAAGTCACGCAGATCATTCAGTTGCAGCGCGCCAACAAGGAAGTGGTGCCGAGCTGGCTGATTCTCGGCGAAGTGGTCGCCGTGCATATCGCCAAGTGGCTGTTGAAGGATGGGGTATACGACACCGCCGCGGCAGAACCTATTCTGCGCGGCGGCGGGCCGGCGGATTACTTTCAGCTGGGGCCAGAGGCATTGTTCAAAATGTTCCGCCCGGGGGCGGTCAAGTAATTACCAGAGCAGGTCGGCGTCTTCTTTAACGTCTTTGAGGCGGGTCAGCTCTTTGGCCGCGGCCTCGTCCGCTTCATGAGCGGTCTTGAAAGTCTGGCCTTCCAGCACTTTGTGAAAAGTCGGGGCACCGGAACCGCCGAGGGCTTTGACGGCAATCGCGGCGTGGTAACCGCCCTCGCCCGGTACTACTGCTGAAACGGCTTCGAAGTGTTCAAAGGCTTTGCGTGCCATGTCGCGGATCCTGGCTAATGGAGAATGGCGCCATTAAACCCTCAACCGGCGAGTTTGTGTACCGCTGCCTGGGACTGGCCAAGGGCCTGGGCCGCCGAGACATCCTTGAAGGTATGGAAATCCAGGCTATTGACCACCAGTTCCTGCACCAGCTCGGCAAAAATCTGCATCGCCGGGCTGCCGAAGTAAGCGGTCATGGCCTGTTGGTTGTCCCAGAAACCGGACACCAGCCACAGCTCGGGATCGCATTGCGAGTGCTGCAGGGCAAAGCTCAGGCACCCCGGCGCGTTGCGCGACGGCTCGATCAGGGCGCTCAGGCGCGCACCGAGTTCTGCCGAACGCCCGGCGCGGGCGCGGACGAAGGCCATATGACTGACGGGGATTTGCGTAGACATGTTCAACCCTCCCAGGTCATCCAGTGGCAGCCGGGGACGGGCTGCGACAGGATCCAAGATTAGGCGGCGTGTCGCAGTCGCCGTTAGTCGATTCCTGCCGACGCATTGCACAATCCTGCGAGACTTGGCTCAACACCTGTAACAACCGGTAAAACCCGTCACATCACTGTCACACGAGCTTTGTGTAGGCGCTGCCGAAGGCTGCGATCTTTTGACTTCTGTTTTCAAGGTCTAGAGATCGCAGCCTTCGGCAGCGCCTACAGGGGGAGGTTTGCGTCAGCCGTTGCCCATCTGCGTCACGTCATGACGGGGCGGCACACGAAGCCCCGTGCAGAATCAGGCAAGTTTTTGGCAGGATGTGGCTACCGCTGTCCCTTGCACAAATTTAAGCTCAGCCCATTACCAACGCGTCACCGAGGATGCCCAGCATGTCGTCGCTCGATCATTTTCAAGCCCCGCTTGCCGCCGACATGGAAAAACAGCGCGCGGAACTGGCCGCCCTCATCCGTCGTAACACGATGGAGGATGGCACTTATGCCACCGCCGTCGGTTCGCTGTTCATGTCGCGCCACAGTCAAAACCATGACTTCGCCCCAGTGCTGGCGCAACCGGCCCTGTGCATCATGGCCCAGGGGCGCAAGGAAGTGCGGCTGGCGGATGAATACTTCAATTACGACCCGCTGAATTACCTGGTGGTCTCGGTCTCGATGCCGTTGAGCGGGCGAGTTGTGAATGTCTCGCCCGAGGAACCGATCCTCGCCGTGCGGCTGGACATCGACCCGGCAGAAATCACCGCGCTGATTGCCGACGCCGGCCCCATCGGCGTTCCCACACGGCCTACTGGCCGCGGCCTGTATGTCGAGCAGATCGACACGGCAATGCTCGATGCCGTGCTGCGTCTGGCACGTTTGCTGGACACACCCAAAGACATCGCCATGCTGGCGCCGCTGATTCGCCGGGAAATTCTGTATCGGCTGTTGCGCAGCCAGCAGGGGCATCGGCTGTACGAGATTGCCATCGCCAACAGCCAGAGCCATCGCATCAGCCAGGCGATCAAATGGCTCAACGGCAATTATGAGCAACCGTTGCGCATTGATGATCTGGCGCGGGAAGTGAACCTGAGCGTGTCGACATTGCATCACCGGTTCAAGGCGATGACGGCGATGAGTCCGCTGCAATATCAGAAGCAGTTGCGCCTGCAGGAGGCGCGGCGGTTGATGCTGGCCGAAGGGCTGGAAGCTTCGGCGGCGGGTTATCGGGTGGGCTATGAAAGCCCTTCGCAGTTCAGCCGGGAATACAGCCGATTGTTTGGCGCGCCGCCGCTGCGGGATTTGGCGCGGTTGCGGTTGTCGGTTTGAGCAGATTTTTGTGTTGTTTGTGCCGGCCTCATCGCGAGCAGGCTCGCTCCCACAGTGGATCTGTGGTGTTCACAAATCCAGTGTTCACAGGAGATCCAATGTGGGAGCGAGCCTGCTCGCGATGGGGCCAGTAAGTCAGGCGCTCAACACGCGGCACGCCTCAGCTGGCAATGTCACCGACACCGGATTGCCAATGCTCAACCCAACCCCCTGACACGGCGTGCTCAACGCGGTAAACGACACCCCGGAACACTCAACGGTGGTTTCAATCGTCGCGCCGATATCGCGCACAAACGTCACCTTCCCGAGCAAGCGATTGCCCGCCGTGGCCTGGGGTTGCGACAGTTGCAGGTCTTCCGGGCGAATCAGCATCTTCACCTTCTCCCCCACCACAATGCTGCTGCAGATTGGCACTTGCAGCGCATCGCCACCGGGCAAGCTGACTTTGCCGTTGCCCAGCGCCGTGGCCGGGAAAATGTTCCCCGAACCAATAAAGTCCGCGACGAATTCATTGGCCGGATGCCGGTAGATTTCAATCGGCGAGCCCACCTGTTGCACGCGATGTTCCCCCAGCACCACCACGATATCGGCCATGGTCATGGCTTCGCGCTGGTCGTGGGTGACCATGATGGTGGTGATGTTCAAACGCTGTTGCAGCTGACGGATTTCCACCTGCATCGACTCACGCAGCTTGGCGTCCAGCGCCGACAGCGGTTCATCGAGC
The DNA here is from genome assembly GCF_050280605.1 of Pseudomonas sp. NPDC089918. Lineage (NCBI taxonomy): Bacteria > Pseudomonadati > Pseudomonadota > Gammaproteobacteria > Pseudomonadales > Pseudomonadaceae > Pseudomonas > Pseudomonas sp. NPDC089918. The sequence continues at coordinate 117,840 of NZ_JBNNVP010000002.1, forward strand.
AGGAGGATTTTCGGCCGCGAAGCAATCGCCCGGGCAATCGCCACGCGCTGACGCTGACCGCCGGAGAGTTTCGCCACCGGGCGATCAATCATTTCCTGCAACTGAATCAGCTCCAGCAACTCCACCACCCGCGCCTGTTGATCAGCCTTGCTGACCCCGCGCAGTTTCAACGGATAGGCAATGTTCTCCCCCACTGTCATGTGCGGGAACAGCGCCAGCGATTGAAACACCATGCCGAAATTACGCTGATGCGCCGGCGTATGGCCGATGTCTTCACCGTCCAGGCGAATCTCGCCACCAGTCAGGGTTTCCAGCCCGGCGATCATCCGCAGCAAGGTGGTTTTACCGCAGCCCGAAGGGCCGAGGAAACACACCAGTTTGCCCTCGGGCAAATGCAGGTTCACATCCTTTACCGCGCAGGCCGAGCCGTAATGTTTCTCGACGTTTTCCAGAATCAGACCAGTCATGTTGCACCTCAAGAATAAGGTTCTGGCTGGAGGTCGCCGAGCGAAGATCAGGCAAGGCAAAAGTCTGCGAAGAAGCGGAGTTGACTTTAGTCAATGAGCATTCTGAGCGGACTTTTAACGCAGCATGATCGAGCGCAGGCACCTCCAGGCAGAAGCTAGAACGAAACGCCACCTTCACCGACTAGCTTCTCCAACGCCCAGATCAGGACGAAGTCGATCAGCACGATCAGCACGGCAAACGAGAAAACGGTAGGGTCGAGCGAAGACACGGTGCGGCTGTACATCCAGATAGGCACAGTCATGACGTCGATGGTGTAGAGGAAATAGGTCACGGTGAATTCGTTGAACGAGACGATGAACGCCAGCAGCATGCCCGCCAGAATCCCCGACTTCATCAGCGGCACCACCACATCGACAATCGCCCGCAGCGGTGAAGCGCCGAGCATCTGCGCGGCCTCTTCGACTTCGCTGCCGATGGAGAGCATCGCCGCGGTGCAGTTTTTCACCACGAACGGCAGCGCCAGAATCACGTGGGCAATCACCAGCCGCGAGGTGGTGATGTGAAACGGCAGGCTGTCGAACACCAGCAGCAAGGCCAGGCCCAACACCACCATCGGGAACACCAGTGGCAGCGACATCAATTGCAGCGCCACGGCCTTGCCGCGGAACTCGCAACGGGTCAGGGCATAGGCTGCCGGCACCGCGATAATCGTGGCGAAAATCATGGTCAGGCAGGCCACCATCAGGCTGGTGGTCATGGCTTTGCCGAGGCTCAGCACATCGCTGGCGTCCGGCGACACGAAGGTGTTCCAGGCGGCTTTGTACCATTGCAGGCTGTAGCTGCTGGGCGGGAAGTCGAGGTTCGATGCACCGCTGAACGACATGACGATCATGGTCAGGATCGGCAGCACCGCCAGCAGCAAAATGAAGCCCGACAGAATGCCGGCGAACTTGCCGGTATCGCCCGGCAGCAGTGAATGGCGCTTCTTGATCAGGGTGCTCATTGGGAAGCCTCCAACATGCGCCGACGACGGCCAGTGATGTATTCGGACAAGGTCATGATCGCCAAGGTGGTGACGATCAGCACCACACCGGCAGCGGACGCGGCGGGCCAGTTCATCAGCGGGGCGATCTGGTCATGCACCATCACCGCCAGCATCGGCACGCGCCGACCACCAAGCAGCAACGGCACCACGAAGCTACTGGCGTTGTAGGCAAACACCAGCGTCGCGCCGGTGATGATCCCCGGCAAACTCATCGGCAACACCACCTGGCGAAACACCTGCAAGCGACTGGCGCCGAGGGTGGCGGCAGCTTCTTCGTAAGTGCGGGCGACGCCGCGCATGGCGCTGGCAATCGGCAGCACGGCCAACGGGAACGCGGTTTGCACCAGGCCCATCAACACGCCGTTCTGGTTGTACAGCAGCATGATCGGCCGCTTGATCAGGCCCAGGCCCATCAGCGCCTGATTGAGCATGCCGCCGGGGCCGAGAATCACCAGCCAGCCGTAGCTTTGCAGCAGCAGGTTGACCAGCAATGGCAGCAGCACCGCGGCGAGGAAGATCCGCCGCACAAACGGTGAGGTCAGTCGCGACATGGTGTAGGCCACCGGGATCGCCAGCAACACCGCAATCACCGCGCTGATCAGCGCCAGGCGCAACGTCAGCAGCAACGATTTGAGGTAATAGGGTTCCAGCAATTGGGCGTAACTGGCCAGGCTGAAGCCGGACCACTCCGCACCTTTGGTGCCGACGCTCATGCGCAGCACCAAGAGGCTGGCGGCAATCAGCACGCCGAGAAACAGCATCGACGGCGAGAGGAAAAGCCAGGCGCGCGCCGTCGGTGAGACACCCCGGTTGACGCGCACGGGTGCGGCGCTTACCGGATGGGTCAGAGGTTGGTGTTCCATAGCAAGGGTCTCGTCAATGGAAAGCAGCTGAGCGAACACAGGCCTCGAAATCACATTGGCCCCCTGTGGGAGCGAGCCTGCTCGCGATAGCGATTTGTCAGTCGACATCAATGCTGAATGTCAGTCCGCAATCGCGAGCAGGCTCGCTCCCATAGGGGATCTATAGAGTTTTCAGAACTTGTGTTCGCCACTCGATCAGGAAGAAAAGATTTCCGTGTAACGACGAATCCATTGGTCATGCACGGTGGCCAGGAAGGCGTTGTCGTGCATGATCGCCTTCTCGGCAATCTGCTCCGGCGTGAGGATGTACGGGCTCTTGCGCGCTTCGGCGGAGATGATCGCCTTGGCGTTGACCGGGCCGTTGTAGATGTCTTCGGCCATCTTGCCCTGCACCAGCGGGTCCAGAGAGTGGTTGATGAAGGCGTAGGCCAGGTCGGTATCGCCCGGACGATTCTTCGGCATCACCGACAGCATCAGGTCGGTGTAGAAGCCTTCCTTCATGTCAAACGTAGCGCCCAGACCGTAGGCCGGATCGCGAATCTGTTTCGGGAAGAACGCCGGCGCGTACAAGCCGCCCATGTCCAGGGAACCGGTGCGGAACAGTTCTGCGATCTGGTTCGGGTTTTCGCCCAGGGTCACGACGCGATCTTTCAGCTCGGCGAGTTTCTTGAAGCCTGGCTCGATGTTGTGTTCGTCACCACCGGCCAGTTTGGCGGCGATGATGATCAGGTCCATGGCCTCGGTCCAGTTCGGCGGCGGCAGGAAGATGTTCGGTGACAGCTCCGCGTCCCACAGGGCGGCGTAGCTGTCCGGCGCTTCTTTGATGGTGCGGGTGCTGTAGACCAGGCTGTTGCACCACAGCAGGTAACCGATGCCGTGACCGTTGGCGCCAGTACGGTATTTCTCCGGCACGTCGATCAGGTTAGGGATACGGTTGAGATCGGGTTTTTCCAGCAGGTTGGCGGCGGCCAGACCTTCGGCGCCGACGCCGGCCAGGGTGATGATGTCGTACTGCGGACGATCACCGCCGGCCTTGAGTTTGGCGACCATTTCCGAGGTACTGCCGGTGCGGTCAGCAATGACCTTGCAGCCGTACTTGGCTTCGAAGGTTGCCGCGATGTTGCGCAGTGCCGCAAGGCCGGTGTCATCGGACCAGGTCAGCAAGCGCAGGGTCTTGCCCTGGAAACGTGTGTCGCTGGCATTGGCCTTGATGAACGGCATGCTCATGGCCGCCGCAGCCACGGACGCCACGCCCACGGTTTTGATGAATTGACGTCTGTTCAGATCGTGCTCGCCCATGAAGGACTCCCTTTGTTTTTTTAAGTATGAGGTTGGTCGCAACCGTTGCATCCGCGCGGCCAGATCGGCTTACAGTCCCCGGTTTCAAAGGACTTGAGCTGCACCGGCGGGTTCATCCTGAGGTCGTGCAAAACACCTGACTATCGATAAAAACTCATTGAAGCCATGACGCTGGCGCATGCCTCATCACGAGGCATGCGCTCACCTTTTTCGTGCTGTCAGACGGCCCGAATCACGTGTTTTATTTCCTGGAAAGCCTGCAAGCCCCACGGCCCCAATTCGCGGCCGATGCTGCTCTGTTTGTAGCCACCCCAGGCGGTCTGCGGGAAGATCACCTGCGGCGCGTTGATCCACACAAGCCCCGCCTGCAAAGCGTTAGCAACCCGATCCGCAGCCTCGCTGTCACGAGTGACCACGCTGGCCACCAGGCCAAACTGGCTGTCGTTGGCCAGGGCAATGGCCTCGGCTTCAGAGGTGAAACTGCGCACGCAAATCACCGGGCCGAAAATCTCTTCGCACCACAGCGCACTGTCGAGGGGCACGTCGATGAAAAGGGTCGGCTGCAAAAAATAGCCGCGAGGCAGGTCCGCCGGGCGATTACCGCCGCAGATCAGCTTTGCGCCAGCGCTCAAACCGCGATCGATGTGGCCCAGCACCCGTTGGTATTGCGCCTGATTGACCAGTGCGCCCATTTCCACGTTCGGGTCGAACGGGTCGGCCACGCGAATGGCTTCGGCGCGCACCTTCAATCGCGCTACAAATTCTTCCGCCAGCTCATCGGCAACCAGGACGCGGCTGGTGGCGGAACACATTTGCCCGGCGTTGAAGAAACCACCGCCACAGGCCACTTCCACGGCCAGCTCAATGTCGGCATCGGCGAGTACCAGCAGCGAAGATTTGCCGCCCAATTCCAGGCTCACACCCTTCACGGTTTCTGCCGCTCGCTGCATCACCTGCACGCCCACCGCGTTACTGCCGGTGAAGGAAATCTTGGCGATGCGCGGATCAGCCGACAGCGGTGCGCCAACCGCCAGGCCGGTGCCGCAGACCAGATTGAATACACCGTTTGGCAGACCGGCTTCGGCAATGATCGTCGCCAGCTCCAGCTCCGGCAGCGGCGTCACTTCCGACGGTTTAAGCACCACGCAGCAACCGGCGGCCAGGGCCGGGGCGAGTTTCCAGGCGGTGGTGACCATCGGGAAATTCCACGGCACGATCAGCCCCACCACACCGCACGGTTCGCGGCGCAAACGGGCGCTGAAATCATCGCTCGGCAACGCCACGGCGCTGTCTTGCTTCGCGTCCAGGCCTTCGGCCAGCTCGGCGTAATACTCGAAGGTGGCAATCACGTCGTCGACGTCGATGGCCGCTTCGAACAGCGGTTTGCCGTTGTTGCTCGACTGCAATTTCATCAACTGCTCGCGACCGGCCTGCACGCCCGCGGCGATTCTGCGCAGGATCGCCCCGCGCTCGGTGCCGGTGGTTTTTGACCACTCTTTGAAAGCGTTGGTCGCCGCCGTGACAGCCTGATCGACAGCCTGTGCATCGCCACCATTAACGGTGGTCAACAGGGCTTCGGTCGCCGGGTTGATCACGCGCAAGTGTTCGTGGCCGGCGGCCCATTGGCCGTTGATGTACAGGCCATCCAAAGTAGTTGGAAAACTCATTGCGACACCGCCTTCATCCACTGGGTCTGGTCGATTTCAATCAGGGTCGGGCCCTGGCGATCGGTGGCAAGGCGCAATGCATCACGCAATCCGTCAACACTGCTGACCGCCTCGGCCGCACAGCCAAGGGCCTTGGCCACTCCGATGAAATCGGGGGTGTAGATATCCACGCCCACCGGTTCGATGGCGCGGTTGACCATGTATTTCTTGATCTCTTCGTAGCCCTGGTTATTCCACAGCAGGACGATCACCGGGGTACGTGCTTCTACCGCACTGGCCAATTCCGGCAGGGTGAATTGCAGGCCACCGTCGCCGATCAGGCACACCACCGGAGGGCGTGCGCCGCCTTCGATGCGGCCACCGAGCCAGGCGCCAATCGCCGCCGGCAAGGCGTAACCGAGGGTGCCGTAACCGGTGGACGAGTTGAACCAGCGGCGCGGGCGCTCCGGGTTGAAGGTCAGGTTGCCGGTGTACACCGGTTGGGTCGAATCGCCGACGAATACCGCGTTCGGCAATTCATGCAAAACGGTTTCCAGGAAGCGAGTCTGAGCCAGCGTCGGGGCGTCCCAGGATGCGGCCAACTCATCGCGCAAATGCGCGGCACGCACCTGGCCCCAATCGTTGCGACGCTCGGCCAGTGACTTGTGGGACAGCGCACTCAGCAAGGCCTGAGCGGCGTTGCGCGAGTCGGCCACCAACGCGACTTTTGGCGGGTAATTACGCACGGTCTGGTCAGGGTCGATGTCCACGCGCAGCAGCACGCCAGGAATTTCGAAGCCACCAGCGAAGGTGACGTCGTAATCGGTTTCGGCCAGTTCAGTGCCGATGGCCAGCACCACGTCGGCCTCGGCGACCAGCGCGCGAGTGGCTACCAGGCTTTGGGTCGAACCGATCAGCAGCGGGTGGCGGGATTCGAGCATGCCCTTGGCATTGATGGTCAGGGCCACTGGCGCGTCCAGCAGTTCGGCCAGTTCAGTCAGCTCGGCTGCGGCATCGATGGCGCCGCCACCGGCGAGAATCAACGGGCGCTTGGCACCGGCCAGCAAGTCGGTCATGCGGCTGATCGCGCTGGGCGAAGCACCGGCACGGTCGATGTTCACCGGCACGCTGGCGAGCAAGTCATCGGCCTCTTCGACCAACACGTCCAACGGGATTTCGATGTGCACCGGACGCGGACGGCCAGCCTGGAACAGCGCGAAGGCGCGGGCCAACACGCCCGGCAATTCAGCTGCCGACATCAAGGTGTGAGAGAACGCTGCCACGCCGCCGACCAGTGCGCTTTGGTTCGGCAGTTCATGCAACTTGCCGCGACCGCCGCCCAATTGGCTGCGCGATTGCACGCTGGAAATCACCAACATCGGGATCGAGTCGGCGTAAGCCTGGCCCATGGCGGTGGTGATGTTGGTCATGCCAGGGCCGGTGATGATGAAGCACACGCCCGGTTTGCCGCTGGTGCGAGCGTAACCGTCGGCCATGAAACCGGCGCCCTGTTCGTGACGCGGAGTGACGTGGTTGATGCTCGAACGGGCCAGCCCGCGATACAGCTCCACGGTGTGCACCCCGGGAATGCCGAACACCTGCTCGACCCCGTAGTCTTCGAGTAACTTGACCAATACTTCGCCGCACGTCGCCATGTCTTTGCCCTTTTTGTTCGTTTGAGACGCCGGGCCTGCGCAGTGTTTATGATGGGTTGGCAGGTCCAGGGATGGCCTCATTGGAACGGGCGACACGTAGCCGCAACAATGGATAAAAAGTCATACTAGCCATGTCCTCACGTCATACCTTGGATCCCAATGAAACGATTGCCTCCCCTGCCGGCGTTGCACACTTTTCTGATCACCGCGCAGTGCTGCAACTTCACCCGGGCCGCCGAACAACTGCACATCACCCAAGGCGCGGTGAGCCGGCAGATCGCCGGGCTGGAAGATCATCTGGGTTATGAGTTGTTCATTCGCCAGGCGCGGGGCTTGAGCCTGACCGCCGAAGGACGGGAGTGGCTGCCACGGGTGCAGCAGATTTTCGGCCTGATCGACGAGGCGGTGGAGCAGATCGGCGAGAAGCGCGAAACCCTGCAACTCAAGGCCCCGACCTGTGTGATGCGCTGGCTGTTGCCACGCCTGTTGCAGTGGCAAAAGGAACGCCCGGATGTGCCGGTGGAATTGACCACCACGGTCAAACACGGGGTGGATTTTCATCGCGAGCAGTTCGACGCGGCGGTGATGTACGGCCCGCCGCCAGACAGCTCACTGGCCTCCCAGCATCTGTTCGATGAACAACTGACGCCGGTGTGTTCCCGACCGATGCTTGAAGGGCCGATGGCCTTGCAGACACCGGCCGATCTACAACAGCACTTGCTGCTGCACCCCACCCGCGATGAACGGGACTGGAACGCCTGGCTGAAGGCTGCGGATATTCGGCTGAGCAATGTCGGCAAAGGGCAGCATTTCGAAACCCTGGACCTGGCGATGTCGATGGCGTCCCAAGGGACAGGTGTAGCGATTGGCGATTGGTCGTTGATCGGCGATGACCTGAGTGCCGGACGGCTGGTCATGCCTTTTGATTTGAAGGTGAAAACCGGGTTGGCGTATTACCTGGTGTTCCCGGAAAAACCTGCACCTTCGCCGAAATTGCGCGAATTGATGGGGTGGTTGGTGGAGCAGGCTCAAAGCCGCTAAGAGATGCTCATAGATCGTTCCCACGCTCCGCGTGGGAATGCAGCCCGGGACGCTCCGCGTCCCTTCCAAAGCCGAACGCGGAGCGTCCGTTGAGGCATTCCCACGCAGAGCGTGGGAACGATCAGACGATCAATACCCGACAGTAAACCGCTGGCGGGAATGCTTCGGCGTTTGCACTTCATCAAGCAATGCAATGGCGAAGTCTGCAAAGGTAATCCAGCTGCGGCCCTCTGCACTCACCAGCAAGTCATCCTTGCCGATTCGAAACGTACCCGTGCGCTCGCCTTCGACAAACTCTGCTGACGGCGACAGGAAGGTCCAGTCCAGGTCCTGTTCCTGACGCAAGGTATTCAGGAACGCGGCACCGGCGCTGGCCTCGGCCTTGTATTCCTCCGGGAAGCCTTCGCTGTCGATCACCCGCGACCCGTCCGGCAGCAACAACGAACCGGCACCGCCCACCACCAGCAGACGCTTGACCCCGGCCTTCTTCACCGGCTCGATGACCGCGCTGGCGGGGATGGTGGAGAAGTGCGCAGCGCTGATCACCGCATCATGCCCGGCCACAGCGGCTTGCAATGCAGCAGCATCGAGCACGTCCACGTTTTTGCTCACGACGCCGGCACGCGGGGCGATTTTCGAGGTGTCGCGGGCGATGGCGGTGACGCTGTGACCGCGACGCAGGGCTTCTTCCAACAATTGGCTACCGGCACGACCGGTGGCACCGATGATTGCGATGTTGCTCATGACGTTTCTCCAGTTGGTTTGGGTGAATCTGTTGATCGTTCCCACGCTCTGCGTGGGAATGCCTCAACGGACGCTCCGCGTTCGGCTTTTGATGGGACGCGGAGCGTCCCGGGCTGCGTTCCCACGCAGAGCGTGGGAACGATCATCTCAGCGGATTACCACTTCATCTCGCCCTTGGCGACTTTGGCGCTCAGCTCGAGTGAGCTTTCTTCGCCCAGGGTCGGGTAGCGTTTTTTCATCGCGGCGATCAGTTCGGCAGCGTCTTTCGCCTTGGCGGTTTCTTCGTCGAACGCCTTGATGTAATCGGCGGTGAACTGCACCGCCGCCAGAGAACGGGCGCTCTCACCGAGGTAGTGACCCGGCACGATGGTCTTCGGCTTCAGTGCTTCGATCGTATGCAGCGTCGTCAGCCAATCGGCATGGGATTGCGGGGTCTGGGTGTCGGCCATCCACACGTGAATGTTCTCAGCGACCACCACGCCACCGACCACAGCCTTGATCGACGGGATCCACACAAAGCTGCGATCCGGCTGCTTGCCGTCCAGGCCGATCACCTGCAATTTCTGCCCTTCCAGCATCAGGCTGTCGCCCTTGAGCACCTGCGGCACGATGGTTTTGTTCGGCACGTCGGCGCCCATTTTCGGGCCCCAGAACGCCAGTTTGCCGTCGACGGTTTTTTTGATGTGATCGACGGTTGGTTGCGAGGCCAGCACTTTGGCTTTCGGGAACGCTTTGGTCACGGTGTCGAGGCCGAAGTAGTAATCCGGGTCACCGTGGCTGATGTAGATGGTGGTCAGTTGCTTGCCGCTGGCGCGGATTTTTTCCACCACTTGTTCGGCTTGGGCTTTGCCGAATTGCGCGTCCACCAGAATCGCTTCCTTCTCGCCGCTGACCAGTACCGAGGTCACCGGGAAGATCGCGTTGGTGCCAGGGTTATAGACGTCCAGCGTCAAGGTGGACGCCGCCGCGGCGTGGGCCGCGAAGCCAAGCGTGGCGGTTGCCAGAAGAATGCGTTTGATTGAAGTGAAGCCGATCATCTGTTGCTCCGTTGTCCGAATGCCGTGCTTGGCGATGGGACAGAGCTTAGTTGCCTGGTTCGATACAAAAAATGCGATGCTTGAACATAGTTTGTTTCTGAAAGCGGGCAAATCATGGATCGTCTACAAGCAATGCGGGTGTTCGTTACGGTGGTGGACCTGGGCAGCCAATCGGCCGCCGCCGATCACCTGGACCTGTCACGGCCGGTGGTTTCCCGCTATCTGGCGGAGCTGGAGGATTGGGTCGGCGCGCGCCTGATGCACCGCACCACGCGCAAATTGAGCCTGACCGCCGCCGGGACGGAAATTCTGCCTCGCTGTCGGCAGATGCTCGAGTTGTCCAGCGACATGCAAGCCGCCGTCAGCGAGCCGGACGACGCACCGCGAGGCCTGCTGCGGATCAGCGTCAGCACCTCGTTCGGCCAGGCGCAACTGGCGGACGCCATGGCGGCTTACGTTAAACGTTACCCCGGCGTCAGCATCGATATGCAAATGCTCGACCGCACGGTGAACCTGGTGGATGAACGCATCGACCTCGCCATCCGCACCAGCAATGACCTGGACCCGAACCTGATCGCCCGACGGCTGACGGTCTGCCGCTCGGTGATCTGCGCCTCCCCCGCTTACCTGCGCGAACACCCGACGCCGCAACGGGTCGAGGACCTGAGCCTGCACAACTGCCTGACCCACTCCTACTTCGGTAAAAGCCTGTGGCATTTCGAACAGGACGGCGAGCCCGTCTCGGTGCCGGTACAGGGCAACATCAGCGCCAACGAAGCCAGCACACTGTTGCGCGCGACGATGGCCGGGGCCGGCGTGGTGATGCTGCCCAGTTACCTGGCCGGCGTGCATATCCACAGCGGCGAACTGATCCGCCTGTTGCCCCAGGCCAAGCCTCGGCAGCTGAATATCTATGCGGTGTATGCCTCACGCAAGCACATGCCGACGGCGTTGCGCAGCATGCTGGATTTTCTGGTGCTTAGATTTCCCGAAGAGCCGGAGTGGGATGTCGGGTTGTAAACACCTCCCCTGTGGGAGCTGGCTTGCCTGCGATGGCGTCGTCACATCCAACAATGATGCTGACTGATAGCCCGCTATCGCTGGCAAGCCAGCTCCCACAGGGGATATCAATGTTCTGAATATTGCGTTAAACGCGAGGGCCGCTTTGCTGGCAACTCACTGGCGCTGACCTATGCTCAAAGCAGTACCGAAAGGTATTCGTTCAGAGGTCAACGCCATGAACATCAAAACAAAAAGATACCTCGCCATTTTCATCACTTGCGCGGCGACACTGGCGCTGTATGGCACAGCCGCCTGGCGTGTCGAGCAGTTGCGACAACAGCCCCGTGACTTTGCGAGCTGCAACTTCGAGCGCTGCATTCCCCACAACGCGACCCTCAACGCCCTCCGGTAACGAACACCCTGTGGCGAGGGGGCTTCGTTCGGCTGCGCAGCAGTCGTAATTCGGTGAATGCGGTGTTCTCATTGAAATGCTGGGGTCGCTTCGCGACCCAACGGGGGCAAGCCCCCTCGCCACAGGGGTCAGGTCTCGTTATCGGCAGCGTCCTGATCGGCCTTCAAGCGGTCGCGAAAGGCCTTGGGCGAAATCCCCACGCGACGTCGGAACAGGCGTGTGAAATTGGTCGGATCGGAAAACCCCAATACGTCGGACATTTCATAAATGGTCATGCTGGTGTAGGTCAGCAAGCGCTTGGCCTCCAGCAATTGACGCTCGTGCATGATCTGCAACGCCGGTTGCCCCGCCAGTTCACGGCACGTGCCATTGAGGTGGGACACGGAAATCCCCAGCCGATGAGCCAGGTCCTCGACCTTGACGTGCTGGCGATAGGTTTCTTCCACCAGCTGAATAAAGCCGTTGAGGTATTCCCGAGCCCGCTGCGGACGCTGGGTGGCGGTTTGGCGCTGAATCACCTGGCGGCTGATCCACACCATAATCACGCTGACCAGCGAATGCATGAGCATTTCCCGCGCCGGTTGATGGCCGGTGTACTCGCTTTGCAGCGCTGAAAACAGGCTGTTGAGGTACTCGCTGTCCTTGCCCGCCGGGTAGCTTTCGGCCTGTGCCAGAGCGTTCACCGAATTGCCCAGTTGTGCTTGCAGGTGGGCGATCAGCGGCGCGGCCAGCGTGACGACGAAACCTTCGACATCCTCGGAAAACCGATAACCATGCACCGATAACGGCGGCAAAATCAGGATTGCCGGCTCAGTCAATTGTGAGCGTTTGCCTTCGATCTCAAGCTCTGCCTGACCTTTGAAAACGAAGAGTAACTGACACAAATCGGCGTGGCGGTGGGGTTTGATTTCCCATTGATGTTCGCGGCTGCGTTTGGAAATGGTTTCACAGTGCAATAAGTCAGGGGTCGGCCAGTCCAGGCTTTCACCGTAGAGTTTGAACACCGGAATCGATGGCAGGTCAGGCTTGTTCATCACTTCAATCCAGGCCTCGAGGGTAACGGGGCGATAATCGCACCGATTGGCAGAATGTACAGGTATCGGCTCAGTTTTCCCCTTCAATTGACAGACTCGCAAGTGAAAAATGCAAGTACTCGATCCATAAAAATCATTCACCGGCCTTGGTCGTGTGGAGCTTGCGAGTCATAAAAACAATGAAAACACTGAAAACCCAAGTCGCGATCATCGGTGCCGGCCCCTCTGGCTTGCTACTCGGCCAATTGCTGCATAACGCCGGCATCGACACCCTGATCCTCGAGCGCCAGACCCCGGATTATGTGCTCGGACGCATCCGCGCCGGTGTCCTCGAACAAGGCATGGTAGAGCTGTTGCGTCAGGCCGGAGTGGGTCAGCGCATGGACGCCGAAGGGCTGGTCCATACAGGCTTCGAACTGGCCCTCGACGGGCGCCGGGTACATATCGATTTGCAGGCGCTGACCGGTGGCAAAACCGTAACGATCTATGGCCAGACCGAGGTCACCCGCGATCTGATGGCCGCTCGTCGGGACGCCGGTGCGCAGACGATCTACGAAGTCAGCAATGTCGTCCCCCACGGCATGAAAACCGCTGAACCCTTTGTCACCTTCGACAAGGACGGCGAAACGTATCGACTCGATTGTGACTATATCGCCGGCTGCGATGGTTTCCATGGCGTGGCGCGGCAGTCGATTCCTGCGGACTGCCTGAAAGTGTTCGAGCGGGTTTATCCGTTCGGCTGGCTGGGGATTCTCGCCGACACGCCGCCGGTGCATGAAGAGTTGGTCTATGCGCGGCATGAACGGGGATTTGCGCTGTGCAGCATGCGTTCGCCGACACGTACCCGTTATTACCTCCAGGTTCCAGCCCAGGACAAAGTCGAGGATTGGTCTGACCAACGCTTCTGGGATGAGCTCAAATCCCGTCTGCCAGCCGCCCTCGCCGACACGCTGGTGACCGGCCCGTCGATCGAAAAAAGCATCGCGCCGCTGCGCAGTTTCGTGGTCGAACCGATGCAGTACGGGCGGATGTTCCTGGTCGGCGACGCCGCCCACATCGTCCCGCCCACCGGCGCCAAGGGCCTGAACCTGGCGGCCAGCGACGTCAGTACGTTGTTCAATATTCTGTTGAAGGTTTACCGCGAAGAGCGTGTGGATTTGCTGGAGAAGTATTCCGAGGTTTGCTTGCGGCGGGTGTGGAAAGCCGAGCGGTTTTCCTGGTGGATGACCTCGATGTTGCATCGCTTCGATGAGCACGACGCGTTCAGCCAGCGTATCAGCGAATCGGAGCTGGCCTATTTCGTGGACTCCGAGGCGGGCCGAAAAACCATCGCCGAAAATTACGTCGGGCTTCCATACGAGGCTATCGAATAGCCTCCTACCGATCTACACTGGCGAGCATCCCGCTCGCCTTGCCCGCTGCGGGCCCATTACTGCCCGCAGGTTTTACCCGTGACCAATCTCAACCAGCCTGAAACGCCCAAACCGGCCATTCGCAGCGTGCTGATCGCCCTGATGCTGGCGATTTTTCTGGGCGCGCTGGACCAGACCATCGTCGCCGTGTCGATGCCGGCCATTTCCGCGCAATTCAAGGATGTCAGCCTGCTGGCCTGGGTGATTTCCGGGTACATGGTGGCGATGACCGTGGCGGTGCCGATTTACGGCAAACTCGGCGACCTGTATGGGCGCCGCAAGTTGATGCTGTTCGGCATGGGGGTGTTCACCCTGGCGTCGTTGTTCTGCGGCATGGCGCAAAGCATGGAGCAACTGGTGCTGGCGCGGATTCTTCAGGGCATCGGCGCCGGCGGGATGATTTCGGTGAGCCAGGCAATCATCGGCGACATCGTTCCACCCCGCGAACGCGGTCGCTATCAGGGTTACTTCAGCAGCATGTACGCGGTGGCCAGCGTGGCCGGCCCGGTTCTCGGTGGCTACATGACCGAATACCTGTCCTGGCGCTGGGTATTTCTGATCAACCTTCCATTGGGCCTGGGTGCCTTGTTGGTGGCCCACCGTACGCTGGTGGGTTTGCCAGTGCCGCAGCGCAAGCCGATCATCGATTACTTCGGCACCTTGCTGATGATCATCGGCCTGACGGCGTTACTGCTAGGCATTACTCAGGTTGGCCAGGGACATTCGTGGCGCAGCACTGAAGTGTCGGGTTTGCTCGGTTGTGCGGTGGTGGTGCTGGCTGTATTCGTCTGGCATGAACGGCGGGCGCGGGAACCGTTGCTGCCGATGCACTTGTTCGCCAACCGCAGTGCGATTCTTTGCTGGTGCACGATTTTCTTCACCAGTTTCCAGGCGATTTCCTTGATTGTGCTGATGCCGCTGCGCTTCCAGAGCGTCACCGGCGCCGGGGCTGACAGCGCCGCGCTGCACCTGTTGCCGCTGGCCATGGGTTTGCCGATAGGCGCGTACTTTGCCGGACGCCAGACCTCGGTGAGCGGTCGTTATAAACCGATGATCCTGACTGGCGCCCTGCTGATGCCGTTCTCGATTCTCGGCATGGCGTTCAGTGAGCCTCAGGCGTTTGTGCTGAGCAGTCTGTTCATGTTGCTCAGTGGTATCGCCAGCGGCATGCAGTTCCCCACATCGTTGGTGGGCACGCAAAACTCGGTGGAACAACGGGACATCGGCGTCGCCACCAGCACCACCAATCTGTTCCGTTCCCTGGGTGGCGCGGTGGGTGTGGCGTTAATGTCGGCGCTGTTGCTGGCGTTGTTGCAGGATTCGAGTTTCGTGCACCTGGCCAGCTCGTCGCTGATGGCCGAGGGGAGTTCGGGGAATGTTTTACTGGACGGTTTGAACGCCGCACCGGGGGATGCGCAGGACGCCTTGCGCGCAGAGCTGCTGCTGACCTTCCGGCATTTGTTGATGGTCAGCGCGGCGGTGTCATTGCTGGGGCTGGCGGCGGCGATTGCCATGCCCAATAGAGTGTTGCGGGGGCGGGAGGACAAGGTTCGCTAACCCCTCCGACCGATCGTTCCCACGCTCTGCGTGGGAATGAAGCCCGGGACGCTCTGCGTCCCATTGGAACGCGGAGCGTCCCTTGAGGCATTCCCACGCAGAGCGTGGGAACGATCAATGTCTACCCTTCAAGGGCTGTAATACCCCACCGCCACCAGAAAATGCCCGACCTTTTTCAGGTAGGCATGCTTGTCTTCGACCTTGCCGGTCACCGGGTTTTTCCAGCGGTATTCGTACTCGCCGTCATCCTGTTTGGCCATCAGCGCCAGAATCGGCTCGCCCACCGGTTTGCCTTCCGGATCCTTGATCTTGCCGAATTCTGTATTGATCAGTCGCAGGTTGGTGCCGTGAGCGACATAACGCTGGGTATCCAGGTCGACGACAAACACGTACAGGTCATCCTGCAAGTAACCGCCCTTGAGGGAGTTGATCGCTGTGAGCGTGCCCTTCTCGTTTTTGGCCAGATCGACCGCTGCTTTATCGAGCAACGCTTGCGCCTGTTGCTGCGAGGCCCGTGGCAGGTAATAACCGACCGCCAGAATCCGCTGGCCGATGCGCTGATAGAACACATGTTTGCGTTCGACTTTTCCGTCGGCCCAGTTCTGCCAGCGGTATTCGGCCTGCTGAATGCCGTTGCCTTCCGGTACTTTCAAGGCGTCCTTGAAGGCTTTCTGCACATCCGGCCCAAGCACCTCGGACACATCACGACCGATCAACGCCGAAGATGGCCCGCCGCTGGCGAGCATCACGCCCTTGGTATCGACCACGAAGACATAACGATCCTTGTCGACAAACTCGCCCTGACGGCTGAACGCCGCAAAAGCCTTGTCACCCTGCTCGTGGTAATAGGCCAGGGCTTTTTCCAGCAAGGCTTTGGCGGCCTGGCTGTCAGCCTTTTCCGTCGTGGCGGCATGAACCGGCCCCAGGCACAGCAAAAGCAAACCGCCCAGCCAGGCCAGCTTGTGAAGAACCCCCATGGCGCATTCCCCCGTTCTTGTTAGTGTTTCAAGAGCGTAGACGGCTTGGGGCTATGTATGAATATTCAGGAAAGCGTGGTGGGCGCTGTGCTTTGAAGAGGCTTTGTGTGGCCAGGGGATTTTCTGTAGGGAGGGGCTTTTTGTGGCGAGGGGGCTTGCCCCCGTTCGGCTGCGCAGCAGTCGCAAATCAGGCGCCGCGGATTATCTGAAAAACCGCGGCGAATGGATTGGGGCGGCTGCGCCACCCAACGGGGGCAAGCCCCCTCGCCACAGCAAGCCCCCTCGCCACAGAAGCTCCGTCGCCACAAAAGCCCCATTCCCCATCACGGCATCAGTCAATCAAGGCCGGGTGCGCAGCTGCTGCTGCAGATTCTGAATCTGCGCCTGCAGGGTGTTGATGTTGCGGGTGACCTGGCCGCGGAAGGCGTCGAACTCGGCGGTGTTGGTGCCACCTTGCGCGGCGGCCGGACGGTTGTCCTGTTGGCTTTTGAGCACGATCATGTCTTGCTCCAGGCGCTCGATGGCGGCGCTTGGGTTGCCTTGCCTCTTCAGCGCGGTAATGTCGGCCCCCAGGCTTTTGAGCTGGGCATCGATTTGGCTGGTATCGGCCGACGCGTTCTTCAACGCGGCCAGTTCGCCGCTCAAGGCTTTGACCTGGGCCTGCAACTGAGCATTGGCGGTTTGTTGTTCGGTGGCTTGCGCGGTCATTTGCGCCAGGCGCTTGTCCAGATCGGAGGTCTGGCCGAGTACGCCTTGCTGCTGTTTGCTCTGGTCCTGAAGCTTGCTTTCCAGCTGTTTGCTCTGGTCCTGGAGTTTGCCTTCAAGCTGTTTGATTTGCAGCTTCAACGCTTCACTGCCGGTGTTGACGTTGGACTGGCTGGCCACGACCTTGCCGGAAATGTCCTGCAAGCGCCCCGCCGCTTCCTCACTGATGCGCGCGAAACTTTCCTGGGTCGCCACCAGTTGCTGTTCCATCAGCGAAATCTGCTGAAAACTCCACCAGGCAAGGCCGGCGAAGGCAAAGAACAGCGCGCCGACCAATGCCCACAGAGGGCCGGTGCTCGGGCCTTTGACCTTGACCACCGGTGTGGTGCGCGAATGAACGGAAGTGCGAGCGGTGGTCGGAAAATCATCGTCATCGAGGCTGCTGGCGCGCAGGCTCGGGACATCGTCGAAGTCGTCGTTGGCATCGTTACGCATGGGCATTAGGGTCAACCTTTGTGGAACGCGGTGATGGCTTGATGCGGCGAAGTATAACCCCCGCTGCCGCACCGGTTGACCCTGAACCCCGAACTCGGTTCAGTCAGGGCCACCCTTGTGTGTCAGCGAATGTCCTGAGCCTTCCACCAACCGCAGAACTCATCGAGGGCGGTCCAGAGGCTGACTTTCGGATCGTAGTCCAGATAATGGCGTGCGCGGCTGATGTCGAGGGTGAAGTTTTTGTTCATGACTTGCATGCCCAGCCGCGACAGGGTCGGCTCGGGACGACCGGGCCACAGCTTGCACACACCCTCGTTGAGCGCGGCAAGGCTGTAGGCCAAACCGTAGGAACGGTAGCGGGTAACCTGTGGGACATCCATTTGGCGCATCACGTAATTGACCACATCCCACAACGGAACCGGCGCTCCGTTGCTGATGTTGTAGGCCTTGCCCAAGGCCGAACCGCTGGCCAGCAAGCTGCTGAGCAACGCTTCATTGAGGTTTTGCACGCTGGTGAAATCGACCTTGTTCAGGCCGTTGCCGATAATCGCCAACCGCCCTTTGCGCTGCATTTTCAGCAATCTCGGGAAAATGCTCATATCGCCGGCGCCCGTCACGAAACGCGGGCGCAGGGCCAGGGTTTCGAGGCCAAATTCCTGCGCACCGAAGACTTTTTGCTCGGCCAGGTATTTGGTCGCGGCATAGGGATGTTTGAAACGCTTGGGCACTTGCTCTTCGGTCAACCCCAGATGATCGCGGCCATCGAAGTAGATCGACGGCGACGACAAGTGCACCAGACGCCGGACCCGCTGTTTCAGACAAGCCTCGACCACGTTCTCGGTGACTTCGACGTTGCCTTGATGAAAGTCCTGATACCGCCCCCACAAACCTACTGCGCCGGCGCAATGGACCACGGCTTCGACATCTGAACACAGGTCGCGCGCCAGTTGCGGGTCGCTCAAATCGCCCTGAATGAACTCGGCGCCACGGCGCACCAGATGCTCGACGCTCTCGGCCCGGCGACCGTTGACCCGCACGTCCAGGCCCTGCTCCAGGGCGAAACGCGCAAAGCGTCCACCAATGAAGCCGCTTGCGCCGGTGACCAGAATCTTCATGAATTGCTCCGAATATTTCGTTTTACGTTTTGCGCTTTGCATATTGCGTAGGGCGTAGGGCGTAGGGCGTGAGGTCTTGACGCTGCCCGTCAGTCCAACGGCACCAGCCATTGCTTCGACGAGTGCACCAATTGGTCGGTGAGTAACCCCAGCAACTGACCGCCATTGCGCCAATGATGCCAGTACAGCGGCACATCGATCGGCTTATCTGGCAAAAGCTCCTGCAATTGACCGCGTTCCAGTTGCTCGCGCACCTGCAATTCAGGCACCAGGCCCCAGCCAAGCCCTGCTTCCGTGAGACGAAGAAAGCCTTCGGACGATGGGCATAAATGGTGTTCGAAACCGCCATCCACACCGAGGGAGGCGAGGTAGCGATGCTGTAGGAAATCATCCGGGCCAAACACCAGGGCCGGGGTTTTGGCCAACTGGTCGGCGCGCACACCTTCGGGAAAATGCCGGGCAATGAACGCCGGGCTCGCCATCGCACGGTAGCGCATCGCCCCCAACAGCACGCTGCGCGCACCGGCCACCGGTCGTTCACTGGCGCAGAGACATCCCGCCACTTCACCTGCGCGCATGCGTTTGAGGCCGACGGTCTGGTCTTCTACCACCAAATCGAGCAGCAAATGTTGTTCCGCGCAAAAGTCCCCCACAGCTTCGGCCCACCAGGTGGCCAGGCTGTCAGCGTTCAGCGCGATGCGCAGGCGTTCCGGCAGGCCTTCTTCGTCCAGCGCCGGGACCAACGTTTGTAGATCCCGCTCAAGCAATCGCACCTGCTGCACATGGTTGAGCAATCGCCGGCCAATCTCTGTCGGCGCCGGGGGTGTGACCCGCACCAACACCGGTTGGCCGACCCGTGCCTCCAGCAGTTTGATCCGTTGGGAGATGGCCGATTGGGACAAACCCAGCACCTGCGCGGCGCGTTCGAATCCGGCCTGCTCGATGACGGCGGCGAGCGCGGAAAGTAATTTGTAGTCGAACATCAGTTTTCCTAATGGGCGATCAGTACTATTGGTTTTTCTTATACAGCCTTCAACCGGAGAATGGCCAGCAAGAACTCTTGAACAAGGATCACCGACATGGCTGGCGAAACGTCATTGGCAACCCTGCTGCGCAGCATGAGCCCGCAACTCAACGACGGCGAATACGTGTTCTGCACGTTGCGCGACGGCAAGTTGCCCGCCGGCCTTGAGATCATCGGCAGTTTTCGTGAACGGGAAGGCCTGACGGTGATTCTGGAACGTTCCCACGCTGAAAAGGCCGGTTTCAGCTTCGATTATGTCGCCGCCTGGATCACCTTGAACGTGCACTCGGCCCTCGAAGCCGTCGGCCTGACTGCCGCGTTCGCCACGGCGTTGGGCCAGGCCGGCATCAGTTGCAACGTGATCGCCGGGTATTACCACGATCATTTGTTCGTCGGCCAGGCCGATGCCGAACGCGCCCTGCAGGTACTGCGGGATCTGGCATCCAACGCGGAGTAAAACGTATGTGGCAAAGCTATGTGAACGGCCTGTTGGTGGCCGCGGGGCTGATCATGGCGATCGGCACCCAGAATGCGTTTGTGCTGGCGCAGAGCCTTCGGCGTGAACATCACCTGCCGGTAGCGGCGCTCTGCGTGACCTGTGATGCGCTGCTGGTGGCCGCCGGGGTGTTCGGCCTGGCGATGGTGCTGGCGCAAAACCCGACCCTGCTGGCCATCGCCCGTTGGGGTGGCGCGGCGTTTTTACTGTGGTACGGCAGCCTGGCGTTGCGTCGGGCCTGCTCGAAACAAAGCCTGCAACAGGGTGAAAATCAGGCGGTACGCTCACTGCGGGCGGTGCTGCTCAGTGCGCTGGCGGTGACGTTGCTCAACCCGCACGTTTATCTGGACACCGTGTTGCTGATCGGCTCCCTCGGCGCTCAACAAACCGAGCCCGGTGCTTATGTGGTGGGCGCGGCCAGTGCGTCATTACTGTGGTTTTTCACTTTAGCCCTTGGCGCGGCATGGCTGGCGCCGTGGCTGGCAAGGCCAGGCACCTGGCGAATTCTCGACCTGTTGGTTGCCGTCATGATGTTCACCGTAGCGTTCCAGCTAATCAGCGCCGGATGATTTATTCCAAAAGGCTCTGGAACCTCTATTCCACACAGTTGTTGCGTGGTTATGCCGCACCCCCGGTGCTATGATCCGATCCCTGCGCCGCAAAGAGTACAAACTCCCCGGCGCATGTCTGGCCGCCCGTGATCGGCCTTGCGCCCACCGCAACTGACCTGATTAGGAGAATCATCATGGCTTTCGAATTGCCGCCGCTGCCTTACGCACACGATGCCTTGCAGCCGCACATTTCAGAGGAAACTCTGCAGTATCACCACGACAAGCACCACAACACCTACGTCGTGAACCTGAACAACCTGGTGCCAGGCACCGAGTTCGAAGGCAAGACCCTGGAAGAAATCGTCAAGACTTCCTCGGGCGGTATCTTCAACAACGCCGCTCAGGTCTGGAACCACACGTTCTACTGGAACTGCCTGGCGCCAAACGCCGGCGGTCAACCAACCGGCGCGCTGGCTGATGCCATCAACGCAGCGTTCGGCTCGTTCGACAAGTTCAAGGAAGAGTTCAGCAAAACCTCCATCGGCACCTTCGGTTCCGGTTGGGGCTGGCTGGTGAAAAAGGCTGACGGTTCCCTGGCCCTGGCCAGCACCATCGGCGCCGGCAACCCGCTGACCAGCGGCGACACCCCGCTGCTGACTTGCGACGTCTGGGAACACGCTTACTACATCGACTACCGCAACCTTCGTCCGAAGTACGTCGAAGCGTTCTGGAACCTGGTCAACTGGAAGTTCGTGGCTGAGCAGTTCGAAGGCAAAACCTTCACCGCTTAAGCTTCGCGCCAGTCAAAAAACCCGGCTTTTGCCGGGTTTTTTTGTGGGCTCGGGAACCTGGCATGCTTGATAAGAATCTGGCGCCTGCCAGGCCGCCTTCGCGAGCAAGCCCGCTCCCACAGGGGTTCATCGTTGCTCACAAATTCCATGTACGACACAAGTCAACTGTGGGAGCGGGCTTGCTCGCGAAGAACGATAACGCGGTCTACGCCGGATCAACGTTATCCAGCGCCCGATTCACCGCCAGCTCCGTCAGCATGATGACCTGCTGAATCACAACACAAGTGGCATTCGCCCTCTTGCCCCCACATCACAGCCGTCTAACATCAATCACAAGGAAAAATTGTCCCGTTCCCCTCAAGTTGAGGGCCTCAACAACCGACACAGTGCTAATAGGGCAAATACTCCAAACAACAGACTATCGGCCAAGCTACCGGCAAAATCCCCTGGGTTGGATTGTCCCTTTGACTGACCTCACGGGATTGCCAATACTCATGGCAACTTGACGCTACCCGCACGGAACAAGGAATAACCCTTTGAAGCTGGAACTCAAGAACAGCTTGTCGGTGAAGTTACTCCGGGTCGTGCTCCTGTCGGCATTGATCGTCGGCGTGGTCTTGAGCTGCGCGCAGATCGTTTTCGATGCCTATAAAACACGTCAGGCCGTAGCCAGCGATGCCCAGCGCATCCTCGATATGTTCCGTGACCCTTCGACCCAGGCCGTCTACAGCCTGGACCGGGAAATGGGCATGCAGGTGATCGAGGGCCTGTTTCAGGACGACGCCGTGCGCATGGCCTCCATCGGCCACCCTCACGAAGCCATGCTCGCGCAAAAAACCCGTGAATTGCAGCACTCCAACAGCCGCTGGCTGACCGATCTGATCCTCGGCAAGGAACGCACCTTCACCACCCAACTGGTGGGCCGCGGGCCCTACAGCGAATACTACGGCGACCTGAGCATTACCCTCGACACTGCCACCTACGGCAAGGGCTTCATTGTCAGCTCGGTGATCATCTTCATCTCTGGCGTATTGCGCGCCATGGCCATGGCCCTGGTGCTGTATCTGGTCTATCACTGGCTGCTGACCAAACCGCTGTCGCGGATTATCGAACACCTGACCGAAATCAACCCGGACCGGCCCAGCGCCCACAAGATTCCCCAGCTCAAGGGTCATGAAAAGAACGAGTTGGGCGTGTGGATCAACACCGCCAACCAGTTGCTCGAATCCATCGAGCGCAACACCCACCTGCGCCACGAAGCGGAAAACAGCCTGCTGCGCATGGCCCAGTACGACTTCCTCACCGGTTTGCCGAACCGCCAGCAATTGCAGCAACAACTGGACAAGATCCTCGTCGACGCCGGTAAATTGCAGCGTCGGGTCGCGGTGCTGTGTGTCGGGCTCGATGATTTCAAAGGCATCAACGAACAGTTCAGCTATCAGGCCGGCGACCAATTGCTGCTGGCCCTGGCCGATCGACTGCGGGCCCATAGCGGTCGCCTCGGCGCCCTCGCCCGTTTGGGGGGCGACCAGTTCGCATTGGTCCAGGCCGACATCGAACAACCCTACGAAGCCGCCGAACTGGCGCAAAGCATTCTTGACGATCTGGAAGCGGCGTTCGCCCTCGATCATCAGCAAATTCGCCTGCGCGCCACCATCGGCATCACCCTGTTCCCCGAGGACGGTGACAGCACCGAAAAGTTGCTGCAAAAAGCCGAGCAGACCATGACCCTGGCCAAGACGCGCTCGCGCAACCGCTATCAGTTCTATATCGCCAGCGTCGACACCGAAATGCGTCGGCGCCGCGAGCTGGAAAAAGACTTGCGCGATGCCTTGATCCGCGACCAGTTCTACCTCGTTTATCAACCGCAGATCAGCTACCGCGATCATCGCGTGGTGGGCGTCGAGGCGTTGATTCGCTGGCAACATCCCGAACACGGGCTGGTGCCGCCGGACCTGTTCATTCCCCTGGCCGAGCAGAACGGCACCATCATCGCCATCGGCGAATGGGTGCTGGATCAGGCCTGCAAACAATTGCGCGAATGGCACGATCAGGGTTTCGACCTGCGCATGGCGGTGAACCTGTCCACCGTGCAATTGCACCACGCCGAGTTGCCGCGGGTGGTCAATAACCTGCTGCAGATGTATCGCCTGCCACCGCGCAGCCTGGAACTGGAAGTCACCGAAACCGGCCTGATGGAAGACATCAGCACCGCCGCCCAGCACTTGTTGAGCCTGCGTCGCTCCGGCGCGCTGATTGCCATCGACGACTTCGGCACCGGTTATTCATCACTGAGTTATCTGAAAAGCCTGCCGCTGGACAAGATCAAAATCGACAAGAGCTTCGTTCAGGACCTGCTCGATGACGACGACGATGCGACCATCGTTCGCGCCATCATCCAGCTGGG
Source organism: Pseudomonas sp. NPDC089918 (assembly GCF_050280605.1). Taxonomy (NCBI): domain Bacteria; kingdom Pseudomonadati; phylum Pseudomonadota; class Gammaproteobacteria; order Pseudomonadales; family Pseudomonadaceae; genus Pseudomonas; species Pseudomonas sp. NPDC089918. The sequence goes on from NZ_JBNNVP010000002.1 coordinate 141,616, forward strand.
CAAGAGCCTGGGCATGCAGGTGATTGCCGAAGGCGTGGAAACCGCCGAGCAAGAGGCCTACATCATCTCCGAAGGCTGCCACGAAGGTCAGGGCTATCACTACAGTAAACCGCTGCCGGCACGGGAATTGAGCGCCTACCTCAAGCAAGCCCAACGCAGTAACGCGGCTATCCTCTGAAACAGCCTTTGAAGGAACTGGCTAAGCCCTGTGGCGAGGGAGCTTGCTCCCGTTCGGCTGCGCAGCAGTCGCAATCAGGTTGACGCGATACTTCTGGCAGAACCGGGTTGCAGAATTTGGGACAGCTTCGCCGTCCAGCGGGAGCAAGCTCCCTCGCCACAGGGCTGCGCCAGCTGCTATAGATCATGTTCCTGGCATTCAGCCGCGCGAATAAGAAATATTTACAGGAACAACCCTTTACACATAATGCGAAAGATTTGCATTATGTCGCAGTTTTGCGCGCCCCTCGCGCGTCCATCAATCACCGAAGCAGGATGTTCGCCATGATTCGTATGCCTCTGGCTACCGCCAGTCTGCTGGCCATCGCTATTTCCCTCGCCGGTTGCGGCGAAGGCAAAGACAAGGCTGCCGCTCCACAAGCGCCGACCCCGGCCGCCAGCACCGCTGCCCCGGCTGCGCCTGCTGCTACCGGTAAAGTCGATGAAGCCGCCGCCAAGGCTGTGGTTGCGCACTACGCCGACATCGTCTTCGCCGTTTACAGCGATGCCGAATCCACCGCGAAAACCCTGCAAACCGCCGTCGACGCATTCCTCGCCAAGCCAAACGCCGATACGCTGAAAGCCGCCAAGGCTGCCTGGGTCGCGGCCCGCGTGCCTTACCTGCAGAGCGAAGTGTTCCGCTTCGGCAACACCATCATCGACGACTGGGAAGGTCAGGTGAACGCCTGGCCACTGGACGAAGGCCTGATCGACTACGTCGACAAATCCTACGAACACGCACTGGGTAACCCGGGCGCCACCGCCAACATCATCGCCAACACTAAAGTTCAGGTCGGCGAAGACAAGGTCGACGTGAAAGACATCACCCCGGAAAAACTCGCCAGCCTGAACGAGCTGGGCGGTTCCGAGGCCAACGTCGCCACCGGCTACCACGCCATCGAATTCCTGCTCTGGGGCCAGGACCTGAACGGCACCGGCCCTGGCGCCGGCAACCGTCCGGCTACCGACTACCTGGAAGGCAAAGGCGCTACCGGCGGTCACAACGATCGTCGTCGCGCTTACCTGAAATCCGTGACCCAATTGCTGGTCAACGACCTGCAAGAAATGGTCGGTAACTGGAAGCCGAACGTGGCCGACAACTACCGCGCCACCCTGGAAGCGGAACCGGCTGAAACCGGTCTGCGCAAAATGCTGTTTGGCATGGGCAGCCTGTCCTTGGGCGAACTGGCGGGCGAGCGCATGAAGGTTTCCCTGGAAGCCAACTCCCCGGAAGACGAACAGGATTGCTTCAGCGACAACACCCACAACTCGCACTTCTACGACGCCAAAGGCGTGCGTAACGTGTACCTGGGCGAATACACCCGCGTCGATGGCAGCAAAATGACCGGCGCCAGCCTGTCGTCGCTGGTCGCCAAAGCCGACCCGGCAGCCGACACCGCGCTGAAAGCCGACCTGGCCGCCACCGAAGCCAAGCTTCAGGTCATGGTCGATCACGCCAACAAGGGTGAGCACTACGACCAACTGATCGCTGCCGGTAACACCGCTGGCAACCAGATCGTCCGTGACGCTATCGCCTCGCTGGTCAAGCAGACCGGTTCGATCGAAGCCGCTGCTGGCAAACTGGGCATCAGCGACCTGAACCCGGACAACGCTGATCACGAGTTCTGATCAACGCTGGCTGAGTGAATACAAAGGCGACCTTCGGGTCGCCTTTTTCGCCGATCGTTCCCACGCTCTGCGTGGGAATGCCTCAACGGACGCTCCGCGTTCGGCTGTTGATGTGACGCAGAGCGTCACGGGCTGCATTCCCACGCAGAGCGTGGGAACGATCAGGTGCCTCAGATCAACCAAACGATAATTCCTCTTATTCAAACTCCCCTGCCCTGTTAGACTTTGCGCCCTTGTTTTGCTCGTCTTGCAGGATGTCCGATGCCCTCGCTGCCTCTTCGCTTGTCCGCTCTGTTGCTGGCCCTGGGCCTGAGTGCCTGCGATGACGCCCCGCGTTTCACCCAGGCCGAACCCGGTGAAGCCCGCTCCGGCGGCAGCGCGACGGTGCGCAAGACCGATCAGAACGCATTCTCCCTGCCGTCCGCCAATCTGCCGCCGTCACGGCGTGTGGATTTCAGCGTCGGCAACAGTTTCTTTCGCAGCCCTTGGGTGATTGCCCCATCGACCACCACCGCCCGCGATGGCCTTGGCCCGTTGTTCAATACCAACGCCTGCCAGAACTGCCACATCAAGGACGGGCGCGGTCACCCGCCCGCGCCCGATGCACCGAATGCGGTGTCGATGCTGGTTCGCCTGTCGATTCCTGATACGCCGGCTTATGCCAAAGTCATCGAACAATTGGGCGTGGTGCCAGAGCCTGTCTACGGCGGGCAGTTCCAGGACATGTCGGTGCCCGGCGTCGTTCCGGAAGGCAAGGTGCGCGTCGATTACACAGCGGTCCCGGTGCGGTTCAAGGACGGCAGCGAAATCGAGTTGCGTAAACCGACCTTGCAGATGACCCAGCTCGGCTACGGCCCGATGCACCCCGACACGCGTTTCTCGGCGCGCATCGCACCGCCGATGATTGGCCTGGGCTTGCTTGAGGCGATCCCCGAAGAGGCCATCCTGGCTAACGCCGAGGCCCAGGCTCGGGAGAAGAACGGCATCGCCGGACGACCAAACCGGGTCTGGGATGACGCGCAGCAGAAAACCGTCCTCGGGCGATTTGGCTGGAAGGCCGGGCAACCGAACCTCAATCAACAAAACGTTCACGCGTTCTCTGGTGATATGGGCCTCACGACCAGCCTGAGACCCGTTGATGACTGCACCGATGCGCAAACCGCTTGCAAGCAGGCGCCCAACGGCAATGGCCCGGATGGCGAGCCGGAAGTCAGCGATAACATTCTGCGTCTGGTGCTGTTCTATAGCCGTAACCTCGCGGTGCCGGCCCGTCGCGATGTCGGCGCGCCGCAAGTGCTGGCCGGCAAGAATCTGTTTTTCCAGGCGGGATGCCAGTCCTGCCACACCCCGAAATACACCACCGCCGCCAACGCCGCGGAACCTGAATTGGCCAATCAAGTGATTCGCCCTTACAGCGACCTGCTGCTGCATGACATGGGCGACGGCCTGGCTGACAACCGCACCGAGTTCCAGGCCAGCGGCCGCGACTGGCGCACCCCGCCGTTGTGGGGCATCGGCCTGACACAAACGGTCAGCGGCCACACCCAGTTTTTGCATGACGGCCGCGCCCGCAACCTGCTTGAAGCCGTGCTCTGGCATGGCGGCGAGGCACAGGCGGCGCAGCAACAGGTTTTGTCTTTCAATGCCGAGCAGCGCGCGGCGTTGCTGGCGTTTTTGAATTCCCTTTAATACGTTTTCCTTCAGCGGGAGCCCGACATGTTCCGTCCCAAATTGTTGTTCACCAGCCTTGCCGCCCTCGCCTTGGGCGCCTGTTCGCCCCAGGATCCGCAAGCGGTCACGTCGGCGGCCATCGCCAAGCAAGTCATCCTGCCGACCTACAGCCGCTGGGTCGAAGCCGACCGTCAATTGGCGGTCAGCGCCTTGGCGTTCTGTCAAGGCAAGGAAAACCTCGAAACCGCCCGCGCCGACTTCCTGCACGCGCAGAAAGCCTGGGCCGAGTTGCAACCGCTGCTGATCGGGCCGTTGGCCGAGGGCAACCGTTCGTGGCAGGTGCAGTTCTGGCCGGACAAGAAAAACCTCGTTGGCCGTCAGGTCGAGCAACTGGTGACCGCGCAGCCGCAGATCGATGCCGCCGCCCTGACCAAGTCCAGCGTAGTGGTTCAGGGGCTCTCGGCCTATGAATACATTCTGTTCGACAGCAAGATCGACATGGCCGACAGCGCTCAGAAAGCCAAATACTGCCCACTGTTGACTGCCATTGGCGAACGTCAGAAGCAACTGGCCGAAGAGATCCTGTCGCGCTGGAACACCAACGACGGCATGCTCGCGCAGATGAGCAAATTCCCGAACCAGCGCTACGCCGACTCCCACGAGGCGATCGCCGATCTGCTGCGCGTGCAAGTGACGGCGCTGGACACCCTGAAGAAAAAACTCGGCACGCCGATGGGCCGTCAGAGCAAGGGCACGCCCCAGCCGTTCCAGGCCGATGCCTGGCGCAGCCAATCGTCGCTGCAAGGCCTGCAAGCGAGCCTGAGCGCGGCGCAAACGGTCTGGGTCGGTGTCGACAACAAAGGCCTGCGCGGTCTGTTGCCGAGCGAGCAGAAACCCTTGGCCGACAAGATCGACGCGGCCTACGCAGCGTCCCTGAAGCTGTTCGCCAGCAACCAGCGCTCGCTGACCGACATGCTCACCGACGATGCCGGGCGCCAGCAGCTCAACGCCATCTACGACAGCCTCAACGTTGTCCATCGCCTGCACGAAGGCGAACTGGCCAAGGCGCTGGGCATCCAACTGGGCTTCAACGCCAACGACGGTGACTGATGAGGGCAAGTGCCATGCTGCGACGCCAGGCTCTGACGTTAGGGAGTTTGCTGCTGGGTGCGGTGACACTGGGCGGCTGGACGCTGTTCAAGCAAAAGGACAAAAGCCCGCTGTTGCTCTCGGCGCGGGACGACGGTGACGGCAAGCATTACGCCGTCGGTTATCGGCTGGATGGCACCCGGGTGTTTGCCACCCAGGTCGGCCAGCGGTGCCACGACATCATCAACCACCCGACGCTGCCGATAGCACTGTTCGTCGCTCGGCGTCCGGGCACCGAGAGTTACCTGATCGACCTGCGCGACGGCACGCTGCTGCAAACCGTGGTCTCGCAGCCGAACCGGCACTTCTACGGTCACGCAGTGATTCACCAGAGCGGCGACTGGCTGTACGCCACCGAGAACGACACCTCCGATCCGGGCCGAGGCCTGCTCGGTGTGTATAAATTCGAAGGTGAGCGGCTGGTGCACAGTGGCGAGCTTTCCACCCACGGTGTCGGCCCGCATCAGGTGTCGTGGATGCCCGATGGCGAGACGCTGATTGTGGCCAACGGCGGCATTCGCACCGAGGCCGAAAGTCGGGTCGAGATGAACCTCAACGCGATGGAGCCGAGCCTGGTTTTAATGCAGCGCGATGGCACTTTGTTGAGCAAGGAAACACTGGCTCAGCAAATGAACAGCGTGCGGCACTTGGGCGTCGCCAGCGATGGCACCATCGTCGCCGGCCAGCAGTTCATGGGCGCTGCCCACGAGTCATCGGAGCTGCTGGCGATCAAGCGTCCCGGCCAACCGTTCGTGGCGTTCCCGGTCCCCGAGCATCAGTTGCAGGCCATGGGGCATTACACCGCCAGCGTCGCCGTACACAGCGAACTGCGTCTGGTCGCCCTGACCGCGCCACGGGGCAACCGCTTTTTTATCTGGGACCTGGACAGTGGTGAAGTACGCCTGGATGCGCCACTTCCCGATTGCGCCGGCGTCGGGGCCATAGCCGATGGTTTTGTCGTGACCTCCGGTCAAGGACGCTGCCGCTACTACGATTGCCGCCAGACAACCCTGGTTGCAAAACCTCTGGAGTTACCTGCGGGGCTCTGGGACAACCATCTGCATCTGATCTGATCTCACCCGCCCTTGCAGGAGCGAAGCTTGCTCGCGAAAGCGATGTATCAGTCGGTATTTCCGCTGACTGACACACCGCTTTCGCGAGCAAGCTTCGCTCCTACAGGTTTTGTGCTCGCTTGTAAAAAGTGGCAGTTGGATTCACTGCCACACTCGGAGTAATGTTCCCGCCTGTCTCACCTGATTTTCTCCAAGGAAATGGAAATATGCTGCGTCGCCGCATGCTGATCATGTTGGGTGTTGTCCTGCTAATCGTGCTGGTCCTGGCCGGTTACAAAGCCTTCTCCATCTACACGATGATGCAGGGCTTCTCCGTGCCGAAACCACCGATAAGTGTCGCCGTGGCCACCGCCACCGAACGTCCGTGGCAAAGCCGTTTGCCAACGGTCGGCACCCTCACGGCGCTGCAAGGGGTAGACCTGAGCCTGGAGATCGCCGGCACCGTCAAGGAGGTGCAGTTCGAGTCGGGACAGAAGGTCAAGGCCGGTCAGCCGATCCTGCAACTCGATACCGCCGTTGAAACGGCCCTGCTGGCAACTGCTCAAGCCGACCTGGGACTGGCGCAACTGGATTACGGTCGCGGCAGCCAATTGGTGGGCAGCCAGGCCATTTCCAAAGGCGAGTTCGACCGACTCTCGGCGGTGTTGCAAAAGAGTCGTGCCACGGTCAATCAGCTCAAGGCGGCACTGGAGAGAAAACGCATCCTCGCTCCGTTCAGCGGCACCATCGGCATTCGTCAGGTAGACGTCGGCGACTACGTGGCCAGCGGCACGATGATCGCCACCCTGCAAGACATCAGCAGCCTCTACGTCGACTTCTTTGTGCCCGAACAATCGGTGCCGAAAATCGCCCTCGGCCAACCGGTACAAGTCATTGTCTCAGCCTACCCGACAGAGAGTTTCCCCGGCACTATCAGTGCGATCAACCCGAAGGTCGAGAGCAGCACCCGCAACGTGCTGGTGCGCGCAACCCTGGCCAACCCCGATGACAAACTGCTGCCGGGGATGTTCGCCAGCCTGCAGGTGATGTTGCCCGATCCGCAGCCACGCATCGTCGTGCCGGAAAGCGCGATCAGCTACACCCTTTATGGCAACTCGCTGTACGTCGTCGCGCAGAAAAAGGCCGAAGACGGCAGCCTCGAAAAAGACGACAAGGGCGAGCCGATCCTGATCGCCGAGCGGCGCTTCATCGAAACCGGCGAACGCCGCGACGGGATGGTCATGATCACCAAAGGCGTGCAGAACGGCGAAAAAGTGGTCACGGGGGGCCAGATCAAACTGGACCACGGCGCACACATTGCCATTAGCGACGACAAGACCCTAGCCGAGAAGAGCAGTCAGCCGCACGCTGACTGATCAAGGAATCCCCATGGCTTTTACCGACCCGTTCATCCGCCGCCCGGTGCTCGCCACCGTGGTCAGCCTGTTGATTGTGCTGCTGGGCTTCCAGGCCTGGAGCAAATTGCCGCTGCGCCAATACCCGCAAATGGAAAACGCCCTGATCACGGTGACCACCGCTTATCCCGGGGCTAACGCCGAAACCATCCAGGGTTACATCACCCAACCGATGCAGCAGAGCCTGGCCAGCGCCGAAGGCATCGACTACATGACGTCGGTCAGTCGCCAGAACTTCTCGGTGATCTCGATCTACGCACGCATTGGCGCCAACAGCGATCGCTTGTTCACCGAGCTGCTGGCCAAGGCCAACGAGGTCAAAAACCAGCTACCTCAGGACGCCGAAGACCCGGTGCTGAGCAAGGAAGCCGCCGACGCTTCGGCGCTGATGTACATCAGCTTCTTCAGCGACGAACTGAGTAATCCGCAGATCACCGATTACCTGTCACGGGTTATCCAGCCGAAACTGGCGACCCTGCCGGGCATGGCCGAAGCCGAGATTCTTGGCAACCAGGTATTCGCCATGCGCCTGTGGCTGGACCCGGTGAAACTCGCCGGTTACGGCCTGAGCGCCAGCGATGTGACCAACGCCGTGCGCCAGTACAACTTCCTCTCCGCCGCCGGCGAAGTGAAAGGCGAGTATGTAGTCACCAGCATCAACGCCAACACCGAACTCAAATCCGCCGAAGCCTTCGGCGCGATTCCGCTCAAGGTCGATGGCGACAGCCGCGTGCTGTTACGGGACGTGGCGCGGGTCGAGATGGGCGCGGAGAACTACAACACCATCAGCTCTTTTGGCGGCACCCCCTCGGTGTACATCGGTATCAAGGCTACCCCAGGCGCCAACCCGCTGGATGTGATCAGGGAAGTGCGCAAGATCATGCCGGAGCTGGAAGCCCAGCTGCCGCCGAACCTGAAAGGTGAAATCGCCTACGACGCCACGCTGTTCATTCAAGCGTCTATCGACGAAGTGGTGAAAACCCTGTTCGAAGCGGTGCTGATCGTGATCGTGGTGGTGTTCCTGTTTCTCGGCGCCTTGCGCTCGGTGGTGATCCCGGTGGTCACCATTCCGCTGTCGATGATCGGCGTGATGTTCTTCATGCAGATGATGGGCTACTCGATCAACCTGCTGACCCTGCTGGCGATGGTATTGGCCATCGGGCTGGTGGTGGACGATGCCATCGTGGTGGTGGAAAACATCCACCGGCATATCGAAGAAGGCAAGACGCCGCTGGACGCGGCTATCGAGGGTGCCCGGGAAATCGCCATGCCGGTGGTGTCGATGACCATCACCCTGGCGGCGGTCTATGCGCCGATCGGCTTCCTGACAGGTCTGACGGGGGCGCTGTTCAAGGAATTCGCCCTGACCCTGGCCGGGGCGGTGGTGATCTCCGGCGTCGTTGCCCTGACGCTGTCGCCGATGATGTGCGCCCTGCTGCTGCGCCACGATGAAAACCCTACCGGCCTGGCCCATCGCCTGGACGTGATCTTCGAGGGTCTCAAACGCCGCTACCAGAGTGTGCTTCATGGCACCCTCAACACCCGGCCGGTGGTGCTGGTGTTCGCGGTGATCGTGCTGTGCCTGATTCCGGTGCTGCTGAAATTCACCAAATCGGAGCTGGCGCCGGACGAAGACCAAGGCGTGATCTTCATGATGGCCAGCGCTCCGCAGACGGCCAACCTCGACTACCTGAACACCTACACCGACGAGTTCCTCACGATTTTCAAAGAGTTCCCCGAGTACTACTCCTCATTCCAGATCAACGGTTTCAACGGCGTGCAATCGGGGATCGGCGGCTTCCTGCTCAAACCCTGGAACGAACGCGACCGGACCCAGATGCAGATCCTCCCCGAGGTCCAAAGCAAGCTGGAGAGCATCCCCGGGTTACAAATCTTCGGCTTCAACCTGCCTTCCCTGCCGGGTACCGGCGAAGGTTTGCCGTTTCAATTCGTGATCAACTCGGCCAACACTTACGAGTCGTTGCTGGAGGTAATGGACCGGGTGAAAAAAAGAGCGATGGAATCCGGCAAGTTCGCTTTTGTCGATGTTGACCTGGCCTTCGACAAACCCGAAATCGTCGTCGATATCGATCGAGCCAAGGCCGCACAAATGGGCGTGTCCATGCAGGCCCTGGGCGGGACCCTGGCGACGTTACTGGGTGAGGCGGAGATCAACCGTTTCACTATCGAAGGCCGCAGCTACAAAGTCATTGCGCAGGTGGAGCGACCTTTTCGCGATAACCCCGACTGGCTGAACCACTATTACGTCAAGAACACCAAGGGCGAATTGCTGCCCCTGTCGACCCTGATCACCGTGACCGACCGGGCTCGGCCGCGCCAGTTGAACCAGTTCCAGCAACTCAATTCGGCAATTCTTTCCGGGGTCCCGCTGGTCAGCATGGGTGAAGCCATCGACACCGTGCGCCAGATCGCTCGAGAAGAAGCTCCGGCAGGTTACGCCGTCGACTATGCCGGCGCATCACGGCAATACGTTCAGGAAGGCAGCGCGCTATGGGTCACCTTCGCCCTGGCGCTGGCGATCATCTTCCTGGTGCTGGCAGCCCAGTTCGAAAGTTTCCGCGACCCACTGGTGATTCTGGTCACCGTGCCGCTGTCGATCTGTGGCGCGTTGATCCCGCTGTTCCTTGGCTGGTCGAGCATGAACATCTATACCCAGGTGGGATTGGTGACGTTGATCGGGCTGATCAGCAAGCACGGGATCCTGATCGTCGAGTTCGCCAACCAGTTGCGCAAGGAGAAGGGCCTGTCGCCTCGCGAGGCGGTGGAGGAAGCGGCGGCCATTCGCCTGCGTCCGGTGTTGATGACCACGGCGGCGATGGTGTTCGGCATGGTGCCGTTGATCATCGCCACGGGCGCGGGTGCGGTCAGCCGGTTCGACATCGGCACGGTGATCGCGACGGGGATGTCGATCGGGACGCTGTTCACGTTGTTTGTGTTGCCGTGCATCTACACGTTGCTGGCCAAGCCCGATAAACCTTGACGTCAAAAGATCGCAGCCTTCGGCAGCTCCTACATGATCGTTCCCACGCTCTGCGTGGGAATGCAGCCCGGGACGCTCTGCGTCCCATCAAAAGCCGAACGCGGAGCGTCCGTGGAGACATTCCCACGCAGAGCGTGGGAACGATCGGCACAAAAAAGGCCTCGCAACTGCGAGGCCTTTTATTTGGGCTTCAATCTGTTCAACTCTGTGGCCTCAGTCCCTGAGAAAGTCCGAACATGAACAGTAACAAGTCATGATCGGGTTGAGTGGCCACGGGTGCTTTGGCAACCCGGGGCAACGGACAATGCGCGTCACCGTGCACGGAGCTGAGGACTTGCGTGCGGGGTTGCTCCCAGGCCGCCACCGCCAATGAAGCAACTGCCAAGGCTCCGGCTAAAAACAAACCTCGTGCAATTTCGAGTTTCATTGTTATAAGCCTTTGATAGCGCTGCCAAACGCCGTCTCATAAAAATAGACGAGTTTTTTCCAGTCCGTATCGCTGAACGACGAGTGGCGACGCAGTTGCTTCAGGTCATGGGCCGCCGCTTGATGGGGGGTCAAGCGCTGCCGACATTTTTCCAGATCGATCAACGCCACTTCGACCTTGGCTGACTCGCCTTCGCCGGTGACCCTCACGAATACATGCTTGATGTAGATACAGCCGTGTTGCCAACGGCCCTTGTGCATGCGGGCCAGGTTATCGGCCAGATCCTTCAACACGCGATCGTGCACCGCCTCACCATAACGCTCGCGACCGCCACCCGCGTACCAGTGTTGGATTTCCCCGAAGCCATCCAGGGACTTGGTAACCAGCAATGCGCGCCATTTGTGCACGGGATCGCGCTGCGCCCCGCAGAAAACGATTTCCGGAACACGAACGTTGAGCAGACGCAGGCCAATGAGCGCATCGCGCTCGCGCAACACCGTCGGTCGGCCGAACGGGTGTAACGCACTGCGATAGATATGCCCGGTTTGACGCTTGGTGTAGAGCAACTGTCCATCACTGCCCCTAACGCGCTGCACGCCACTTTCGCCACCGCGACGGACGTTGGGTTCTTCTACCCATTCACCGCGCAGGTTCCAGAAGTAGTCGAAGCGGTCCTGAGAAGCCACTTCTGTTTGTGCTGCCCATTGCATTGCCATCTTGTTACCTCTTGCGTAATACGTATACCCGCCACAGGGCATAGAACGGTAAAAAATCCAGATGTTCCTGGATCCGAAAACCTGCCTGCTCGAATTCCTTTTCAACCGTGGCGGCCGGTAACACAAATCGATTCTGGTAACCCTCCTGACTACGTCGTTTCTCCGCGCGCTTGCGTTTCCAGGCCTTGAAATTGCCGTCCACCCACAACGAAACAATCACGCTGTCACGGGTGACTCGTTCGAATTCGCGCAGGATGGCCAGTCGATGCTCGGCTTCACCGATGTGATGAAGCAAGCGCATGCAGAAAATGCTGTCGACGGCGTTATCGGGCAAGGCAATGTCGAATGCAGAAGTGTGCAAGGGTTGTACCCGTTTCACCACGTCGGCGGGTTGCGCCTGCATGGCAGTCTTCAACATGGACTCCGAGTTGTCGGCCCCGATGATGACGCGGTTGTGTTTTTCCGCCAGCAGCGGCCAGAAACGCCCCGCGCCGCACGGTAAATCGAGGACCAATCCTGGCTCACCGGCCAGCGTCAGCGCTTTTCGCGCCAATTGTTCGTCACGCCAATGGGACAGTCGGCGGCTGGGACCGTCCTGATGCTTGCGCAAATATTTCTGGGCGTGTTGATCGTCGTACTTTTCGGAAAAATCGAGTTTGATCGGACCAGCCATCACTGCAGTCTCCTGAACTTCTGATGACCACCACCTTAGGTAGCGTCGTGTCAGTGTCAGGTCGTGCCTTTGTGAAAAAATTGTCATGTAAAACCCGGAATTATTTCAGGGTTTTACAGGGCCAATTCAGGATCTTTTCGTTTTTCCTTCAGATCAAAGACGGACTCAAATCCACCTGAAAGCGGCAACCATTGGGTTCCATATTGGTCAGGCTGACGTTCCAGCCCTGGTTCTCGCAAATCCGTTGCACCAGCGATAGCCCTAACCCGAGGCCCTCGCCGCGTTTCTCGTTGCCGCGCACGAAAGGCTCGAACATCGCCTCGCGTTTTTCCTCGGGAATGCCTACGCCACTGTCCTCGACCACGAACCCCGTGTCCGTCAGGGCGAGGAGGATGTAGCCGTGCTCGGTGTAATGCAGCGCATTACGCAACAGGTTGCCCATCACCGCATGCAAAAGCGTTGCGTTATAGCGGGTGTCCGGCGGATTTTCCGGCTCGAAGTTCAGTGTCAGGCCCTTGGCTTCGATCGGCTCGCGCCATTGAGAAAGTAGCCCGTCGGCCACTTGGCTAAGGGTCTGCTGGGGAGCCATGCTGGCGTCTTCATGTTGAGCGCGAGCCAGCATGAGGAAGGTTTGCACCAGCTCGCGCATCTCGGCACACGCACGGGCGATTCGCTCCACCTGAGCACGGCCGCGCTGATCGATACCAGGATTTTCCAGCAACAGTTCACAGGAACTGGCCAACACCATCAACGGCGTGCGTAGCTCGTGGCTGACGTCACTGGTGAACAATCGCTCACGGGTCAATGCTTGACGCAAACGCCCAAGGGTGGCGTCGAAGGCCACGGCCAGCTCGCCCACTTCATCGGCGGCATAGTCCGGCGCCAGTGGCGGCGCCAGCCCTAGCAGTTGATCGCGATGACGCACCTGACGGGCCAGTCGCACCACTGGCGCCATGACCTTGCGTGCCAGCACCCAGCCCAGAAATACCGCCAATGCCAGGCTCAGTACGAAACCCACCAGCACCACGGCAAACAGCACCCGCTCACGCTCTTCGAAATCGCTCTGGTCCTGCATCAGCACGTAACGCCGACCGTCAACGACTTCGACCATCGCGTGATATGACAGCTGCTCGCGAAAGACTTCATGAAAGCCTGAGTCCAGGTGTCGCAAATCCTTGGGTAATTCGAAGTCGCCCGGGCCGCCGCTGAAATAGAACAGTTGGTCCGGCTCGGGGCGGTGGCTCCAGTCCGACACGCTGTCCATCAGCAGCAGGCGTTGCAAATCGCCGCCCAGACCTGCCGAAATCAGTTTCTCTTCCACCAGGTGCACGGTCGCCACAATGCCCATGGCGAAGGCTCCCGCCACCAGCGCGCTCATCAACGCAAAGGCAATGATGATCCGTTGCGCAAGGCTCTGTTTAAACTCCATCACGGCCCTCGGCCAAGCGATAACCGACGCCATGCACCGTGTGCAGCAAGGGCTTGTCGAACGGCTTGTCGATCACCTGACGCAGTTGATGGACGTGGCTGCGCAGGCTGTCGCTGTCCGGACAGTCATCGCCCCACAGGGCTTCTTCGAGAACTTCGCGGCGTAATACATGGGGGCTTTTCTGCATCAACACGGCCAGCAACTTCAGGCCCACCGGGTTGAGTTTCAGCAGACGGCCTTCGCGCGTGACTTCTAGGGTATCCAGGTCGTAGCTCAGATCACCGACTTGCAAGGCACGGCGACCGCCCCCTTGGGCGCGGCGCATGACCGCCTCGATCCGCGCGGCGAGTTCGGACAGGGCAAAGGGTTTGATCAAATAGTCGTCTGCACCGGATTTGAAGCCTTGCAAACGGTCATCCAGTTGATCGCGGGCAGTGAGCATGATCACTGGCGTGTCGCGGCGGGCGTCTTCGCGCAGACGTTTGCACAGGGTGTAACCGTCGATGCCAGGCAGCATGATGTCGAGCACGATCAAATCGTAATGCTCGGTGGCCGCCAGGTGCAGGCCCGACAAACCGTCCTGCGCGCAATCCACGGTGTAACCCTTGAGCCCCAGATAATCGGCCAGATTGGCCAGGATATCGCGGTTGTCTTCAACCAATAGAATTCGCATCGGCACCTCCTCCGTACACAGTAACGGCTGTCTTGGCGCGCAGCTTAAGGCCAAGTGTGGCTCAGGGATAGGGTGGCGTGCAGGGGTAAATCCGACAAAAAAAACCTGAAACGGCCTTAACAAGTTTTTCACCATCGATTCACAAGCTGACGACAGAGGCGTGTTCAGACTCCCGCGGTTGTGCTCTTCAGAACATTTCACCCACCAAGGAATTGCCATGGCTTCGACCGCTGCCCGCCCCGCTTCCAGGCCACTGAATGCCTGGCTATGCCTGGGAGTGCCCGCCATTGCGGCGATCACCCTGCTGTTGCTCGAACTGACGTCCCTGGACATGGACCTTGCCAAGCTGTTCTATGACCCGGTCGCCGGGGCGTTCATCGGGCGACACAGTTACTTCCTGGAAGACATCCTGCATGACCGGGCCAAGCAAGTGGTCATCGCCTTCTCGGTGTTCGCCATCCTGGGCTTCATCGGCGCCTTTTTCATGGACAGGCTCAAACCGTTCAAACGTGAACTGGGTTGCCTGGTGTTGTCTCTGGCACTGGCAACCTCGTTTGTCACCCCGGTCAAAGCGGTGACGGCGGTGCAATGCCCATGGAGCCTGGAGCAATTCGGCGGGCACGAAACCTACAGCGAACTGCTCAGCCCTCGCCCGCATACCGACAAGCCGGGCCGCTGCTGGCCTGGTGGTCATGCGGCGACCGGTTTCACTTTGTTTGCGCTGTTCTTCGTGTTGCGCGACCGTCGACCGAGGCTGGCGCGCAAAGCGTTCGTCCTGGCCTTTGCGTTGGGTTCGGTGTTTTCCATCAGCCGGATGATGCAGGGCGCGCACTTCTTTTCGCACAACGTGTGGACGGCGATTTTCTGCTGGTTGATTTGTCTGGGGGCGTATTACTACATTCTTTATCAACCAGTTCCCAAGGTTGAGCGGGAGAGTGAGGCAGAACCGGTCAGCGCCTGAAGGCTGCGATCTTTTGAGGTTGATCTTATGAAGGGCAATAAAAAACCCCGCCTGCTCAACGCAGGCGGGGTTTTTATGTACGGGGTAAGGCTGGCTTACATCATGCCGCCCATGCCGCCCATACCGCCCATGTCTGGCATGCCGCCGCCAGCTGGTGCGTCGTCCTTGATCTCAGCGATCATGGCTTCGGTGGTGATCATCAGGCTGGCAATCGACGAAGCCGCTTGCAGAGCCGAACGAGTCACTTTAGCCGGGTCCAGGATACCCATTTCGATCATGTCGCCGTATTCGCCGGTAGCAGCGTTGTAACCGTAGTTACCCGAACCCTGCTTGACCTTGTCGACAACTACGCTTGGCTCGTCGCCGGAGTTGGCAACGATCTGACGCAGTGGCGCTTCAACAGCGCGACGCAGCAACTGGATGCCAACGTTCTGGTCATCGTTGTCGCCTTTCAGCTCGGAGATAGCCTGCAGAGCGCGAACCAGTGCCACGCCGCCGCCAGGTACCACGCCTTCTTCAACGGCTGCACGGGTAGCGTGCAGGGCGTCTTCAACGCGGGCTTTCTTCTCTTTCATTTCAACTTCGGAACCGGCGCCAACCTTGATCACTGCAACGCCGCCGGACAGTTTGGCCAGGCGCTCTTGCAGTTTTTCACGGTCGTAATCGGACGAAGTGTCAGCCACTTGCTGACGGATCTGCAGAACGCGAGCCTGGATGTCAGCCTCAACGCCGGCACCGTCGATCACGGTGGTGTTTTCTTTGGACAGGATCACGCGCTTGGCATTACCCAGGTGTTCCAGGGTAGTGCTTTCCAGGCTCAGACCGATCTCTTCGGAGATAACGGTACCGCCAGTCAGAACAGCGATGTCCTGCAGCATGGCCTTGCGACGGTCGCCGAAGCCTGGAGCCTTGACGGCTGCGACTTTAACGATGCCACGCATGTTGTTCACAACCAGAGTCGCCAGGGCTTCGCCTTCAACGTCTTCGGCAACGATCAGCAGTGGACGGCCGGCTTTGGCAACGGCTTCCAGTACTGGCAGCATTTCGCGGATGTTCGAGATCTTTTTGTCGACCAGCAGGATCAGCGGACCGTCCAGCTCGGCAGTCATGGTCTCTGGCTTGTTGACGAAGTACGGGGACAGGTAGCCTCGGTCGAACTGCATGCCTTCAACAACCGACAGTTCGTTTTCCAGGCCCGAGCCTTCTTCAACGGTGATCACGCCTTCTTTACCGACTTTTTCCATGGCTTCGGCAATGATGTCGCCGATGGAGCTGTCGGAGTTGGCCGAGATGGTGCCGACCTGAGCGATGGCCTTGGTGTCAGCGCAAGGCTTGGACAGGGCTTTGAGCTCTTTGACGATGGCGATGGTCGCTTTGTCGATACCGCGCTTCAAGTCCATCGGGTTCATGCCGGCAGCGACGGCTTTCAGGCCTTCGTTGACGATCGACTGAGCCAGAACGGTAGCGGTGGTGGTGCCGTCGCCTGCGTCATCGTTGGCACGGGAGGCAACGTCTTTGACCAGCTGCGCGCCCATGTTTTCGAAGCGATCTTTCAGCTCGATT
Source organism: Pseudomonas sp. NPDC089918 (assembly GCF_050280605.1). Taxonomy (NCBI): domain Bacteria; kingdom Pseudomonadati; phylum Pseudomonadota; class Gammaproteobacteria; order Pseudomonadales; family Pseudomonadaceae; genus Pseudomonas; species Pseudomonas sp. NPDC089918. The sequence goes on from NZ_JBNNVP010000002.1 coordinate 158,191, forward strand.
TCTTTGGCAACGGAAACGCCGTCCTTGGTGATGGTCGGAGCGCCGAAGCTCTTCTCGATGATCACGTTACGGCCTTTAGGGCCCAGGGTCGCTTTTACTGCGTCAGCCAGGACGTTGACACCGGCGAGCATTTTCTTGCGGGCGGAATCGCCGAATTTAACTTCTTTAGCAGCCATGATCGATATTCCTTAAATACTTTGTAGTAGCGGGAAAATGAGCGGGGAATCAGCCTTCGATTACTGCGAGGATTTCGCTCTCGCCAATTACCAGCAGGTCTTCGCCGTCAACTTTCACAGTGTTGCTGCCGGAGTAAGGGCCGAACACAACCTTGTCACCCACTTTCACGGCCAGCGCACGCACTTCACCGTTGTCCAGTGCTTTGCCTGGGCCTACAGCGAGGACTTCACCCTGGTTTGGCTTTTCAGCAGCCGAACCTGGCAGGACGATACCGCCAGCGGTTTTCTTTTCTTCTTCGCTGCGACGGACGACGACGCGGTCATGCAGAGGACGAAGCTTCATTGTCGATCTCTCCTAATTGTGGTTTTCATCGGCCGGTGTAGTCCCGGCGGGTTTAACAAATCCGGCGGCGCCGGGTGCGGTTCGTCAAGCGAACCGCGGAAGTCTGTCTGGCGCAATTGCCAGAAACCTTGCGGTGACCGTTACATAAGGGCGTACAAGCTTATTTCAAGGGCGGGGAGCGAAAAATTTTTATCTCAATGCCCTGGAAATGAACACGACACCCGAAGGTGCCGTGTCGATGGAAGGGTTACTTGGAATCGCGGTGTTCGAACTCGCCTTCGATCACGTTCGGCTCACGGCCCAGTGGCTGCCGCGGAGCAGGACCGCCCCGTGGCTGAAGGTCATCGGCGAACGCACGCTGACGCATCGCTTGTTCCTCGGCGCGCAGACGCATTTTGTTCGCCAGCAGCCGACGAGAGATCGGCAGCAACATGATCAGGCCCAGCACGTCGGTGACGAAGCCCGGCAGGATCAACAGACCGCCCGCCAGGGCCAGCATCAGGCCTTCGAGCATGGTCTGGGCCGGCAGCTCACCGCGGTTCAGGCTTTCACGGGCGCGCAGCGCAGTAGCAAGACCGGCGACACGCAGCACGAACACGCCGAGCATCGAGCCGAGAATGATCAGCAGCAGGGCCGGGAAAAACCCGATCGCCCCGCTGACCTTGACGAATACGAACAGCTCCAACACCGGGAACAGTACAAAGAGCAACAAAAAAGGGCGCATCAAATGGTTCCTCAACGCAAGAATGCCTTGCCAGTTTTCCTTAGATGACGTCGCCGTTTCGTGAATTCAAGCGTCGGCCACTTCATTTTTCGGCCAATGCTCGGCGTGAGCCAGGAAAACCAAGGCTTCCCGGACTTGTGTCGGCGTATTACAGGGCGTTTGAAACGGTAGCCAGTAAAGTCCCTGACCAATGCGCAAGTGCATGCCTTCTGAGTCAATACCGGTCAATTGCGCCGGGGTGGTTTTCGGCAGCCCTGCCAGGTCTACGTAGTGGGCGATGGCTTTGGCGTGATCGGCATTCATGTGCTCGACCATACTCACTTCGGCTTTGCCGGCGAACGGGTTGGCTAGGGTCAACTGATCGATCCAGTGGATCGCGCCGAAGCCGCCAATGTAGCGGTGACGTACCTCTTTGAGCACCCAGAAATCGAAATCATGGGCCTTGTGATAGTTCTGCGAATCGGGGAAATAGCGGTAGTAACGCTCGGCGGCCGCCTCGATAGCAGCGGGATCTTGAAGCTTTTCTGCCTCGGCGAGGTAAGTCAGGCGACCAACGGCTTGTACGTCTTCGGCTTCACGCTCACCCACCAGCAGCGAACATTTCGGATCTTTCTGCAGGTTGTGAGTGTGCTGAGCGATGCGGCTAATAAGGATCAGCGGTCGGCCCTGCTCATCCAGGCAGTAGGGAACCACGGAGCCAAACGGGAAACCGGGCATCGCTTTGGAGTGCGTCGAGAGCACTCCACGGTATTCCTTGAGAAGCAATTCTCGGGCATGCTTAGCCACTACAACGCTCAATTTATGACTCCTTATATAGAATCCGTCAAAAAAACGGACAGGCGCCTGGGTAAAGTTCCAGCACGCCATAGGGGCAGTTCTCATGTGCAGCCAGGCCATATCAGGCTCAGATCGAGAGGCCCTCTAGAATAGAAGGAAAACCACTCCGAACTGCTATGGGGCTATGCGAATGCAACTCACTGACAAAGTAATCATTATCACCGGCGGTTGCCAGGGTTTAGGCCGTTCCATGGCCGAGTACCTTGCAGGCAAAGGCGCGAAGCTGGCACTGGTGGACCTGAATCAGGAAAAACTCGACGCTGCTGTCGCGGCTTGCAAAGCCAAGGGTGTCGAGGCCCGCGCCTACCTGTGCAACGTCGCCGATGAAGAGCAGGTGACCCATATGGCCGCTCAGGTGGCCGACGATTTCGGCGCGATCCATGGCCTGATCAACAATGCCGGCATTCTGCGCGATGGCCTGCTGCTGAAGGTCAAGGATGGCGAAATGACCAAGATGAGCCTGGCCCAATGGCAGGCAGTCATCGACGTCAATCTGACCGGTGTGTTCCTGTGCACCCGTGAAGTCGCGGCAAAAATGATCGAGCTGCAAAACAGCGGCGCGATCATCAATATCTCGTCGATTTCGCGCGCCGGCAACGTTGGCCAGACCAACTACTCCGCCGCCAAGGCCGGTGTCGCTGCGGCGACCGTGACCTGGGCCAAGGAACTGGCGCGCTACGGCATTCGCGTGGCGGGCATTGCGCCGGGTTTCATCGAAACCGAGATGACCCTGAGCATGAAACCGGAAGCGCTGGAGAAAATGACGTCCGGGATTCCGCTCAAGCGCATGGGCAAACCCGAAGAGATTGCCCAGTCGGCCGCCTACATTTTCGAGAACGACTACTACACCGGTCGGATTCTGGAATTGGATGGCGGGTTACGGATCTAGGGTCAACACAAAACAAATGTGGGAGCGGGCTTGCTCGCGAAAGCGGTGGTTCAGTCAACTTATCTGTTGAATGTTATACCGTCTTCGCGAGCAAGCCCGCTCCCACAATGGATCGCATTGCTTCAGCGAATCAATCGTCGCTGACGGTAATGTTCGGCATCGCTGGCGTCGCCGCTTCCTGCAACACAATCCGCGCGCCGACATGGCGGGCCAGTTCCTGGTAAACCATCGCGATCTGGCTGTCCGGCTCGGCGATCACCGTTGGCTTGCCGCCATCGGCCTGTTCGCGGATCAGCATCGACAGTGGCAACGAAGCCAACAGTTCGACACCGTACTGGTTGGCCAGCTTCACACCGCCACCCTCACCGAACAGATGCTCGGCATGCCCGCAGTTGGAACAGATGTGCACGGCCATGTTTTCCACCACGCCCAGCACCGGGATGTTGACCTTGCGGAACATCTCCACGCCTTTGCGCGCGTCCAGCAATGCCAGATCCTGCGGGGTGGTCACGATCACCGCGCCGGCCACCGGGACTTTCTGCGCCAGGGTCAACTGGATATCGCCGGTGCCTGGCGGCATGTCGATGACCAGGTAATCCAGATCGCCCCAGGCCGTTTGCGTGACCAGTTGCAACAAGGCGCCGGACACCATCGGCCCGCGCCAGACCATCGGCGTGTTGTCGTCGGTCAGGAACGCCATGGACATCACTTCGACACCATGGGACTCAATCGGAATGAACCACTTCTGATCCTTGACCTTTGGTCGGGTACCTTCAGGGATGCCGAACATGATGCCCTGGCTCGGACCGTAGATATCCGCGTCGAGAATCCCGACTTTGGCGCCTTCACGGGCCAGCGCGAGGGCCAGGTTGGCAGCCGTGGTGGACTTGCCCACGCCACCCTTGCCGGACGCTACGGCCACGACGTTCTTGACGTTGGCCAACCCCGGGATCTGTGCCTGGGCCTTGTGCGCGGCAATCACACTGGTGATCTCGACGCGCGCGGTGACGACGCCGTCCAGGCCTTCGATGGCCAGTTGCAACAACTGCGCCCAGCCGCTTTTGAACAAACCGGCGGCATAGCCCAGCTCCAGCTGGACGCTGACGCGATCACCCTGGATGTCGATGCTGCGCACGCACCCGGCGCTGACCGGGTCCTGGTTCAGGTAAGGGTCGGTGTATTGGCGAAGGACGGCTTCCACCGCTGCGCGATTGACGGCGCTCATGGGCAACTCCGATAGCAAGACTGGAAAATCAGGCGGGTATCGTACGCCGGACACACATTTGTGGCGAACAGATTACTGCGGCCAGAGAGCTTACCTGTGGCGAGGGGGCTTGCCCCCGTTCGGCTGCGTAGCAGTCGCAATACTGGAGAATGCGGAGTATCTGTCAAATCGCGGTCGCTGGTTCGGGGGGCGGCTTCGCCACCCAACGGGGGCAAGCCCCCTCGCCACAAAAGCTCTTTTGCAACAATAAGCCTTCAGGTCGCAGGGGTGAAAAATATGCGCCGGCGCTTTATAGTGGCCGACCTCCGTTTCATCAAGTAGCCGAGCCCCATGTCCGAGCCACGCAAGATCCTCGTCACCAGCGCCCTGCCCTATGCCAATGGTTCGATCCACCTCGGCCATATGCTGGAATACATCCAGACCGATATGTGGGTGCGCTTCCAGAAGCATCGCGGTAATCAATGCATTTATGTCTGCGCCGACGACGCCCACGGTTCGGCCATCATGTTGCGCGCGGAAAAGGAAGGCATCACCCCGGAACAACTGATCGCCAACGTCCAGGCTGAACACAGCGCCGACTTTGCCGAGTTCCTGGTGGACTTCGACAACTTCCACTCCACTCACGCCGAAGAAAACCGTGAGCTGTCGAGCCAGATCTACCTGAAGCTGCGCGACGCCGGGCACATCGCCACGCGCTCGATCACTCAGTACTTCGACCCGGAAAAGAAAATGTTCCTGGCCGACCGCTTCATCAAGGGCACCTGCCCGAAATGCGGCACCGAAGACCAGTACGGCGACAACTGCGAAAAATGCGGCGCAACCTACGCGCCGACCGATCTGAAGGATCCGAAATCGGCCATCTCCGGCGCCACCCCGGTGCTCAAGGATTCCCAGCACTTCTTCTTCAAGCTGCCGGACTTCCAGGAAATGCTGCAAGCCTGGACCCGCAGTGGCACGTTGCAAGAGGCCGTGGCCAACAAGATCGCCGAGTGGCTGGATGCCGGCCTGCAACAGTGGGACATTTCCCGCGATGCGCCGTACTTCGGCTTCGAGATTCCCGACGAGCCGGGCAAATATTTCTACGTGTGGCTGGATGCGCCAATCGGCTACATGGCCAGCTTCAAGAACCTCTGCGCCCGCCGTCCGGACCTGGACTTCGACGCGTTCTGGGGCAAGGATTCCACCGCCGAGCTGTACCATTTCATCGGCAAGGACATCGTCAACTTCCACGCCCTGTTCTGGCCAGCCATGCTTGAAGGCGCCGGTTTCCGCAAACCGACCGGCATCAACGTACACGGCTACCTGACCGTCAACGGCCAGAAGATGTCCAAGTCCCGCGGCACGTTCGTCAAGGCGCGGACTTACCTGGATCACCTGTCGCCGGAATACCTGCGCTACTACTACGCCGCCAAGCTGGGCCGTGGCGTCGATGACCTGGACCTGAACCTCGAAGACTTCGTGCAGAAGGTCAACTCCGACCTGGTCGGCAAAGTCGTCAACATCGCCAGCCGTTGCGCCGGTTTCATTCATAAAGGTAATGCTGGTGTACTGGTAGCCGGCAACGCCGCGCCGGAACTGACCGACGCTTTCCTGGCCGCAGCGCCAAGCATTGCCGATGCCTATGAGGCTCGCGACTTCGCACGTGCCATGCGCGAAATCATGGGCCTGGCCGACCGCGCCAACGCCTGGATCGCCGACAAGGCACCGTGGTCGCTGAACAAACAGGAAGGCAAGCAGGATGAAGTCCAGGCTATTTGCGCCTTGGGCATCAACCTGTTCCGCCAACTGGTGATTTTCCTCAAACCGGTACTGCCGCTGCTGGCCGCCGATGCCGAGGCGTTCCTGAACGTCGCCCCGCTGACCTGGAACGATCACGCGACCTTGCTCAGCAACCATCAGCTGAACGAGTTCAAACCGTTGATGACCCGCATCGACCCGGTAAAAGTACAAGCCATGACCGACGCCTCGAAAGAAGACCTGACCGCCAGCGCAACCGACACCGGCGAAGCTGCGCCCGCCGGCAACGGTGAGCTGGCCAAGGATCCGCTGTCGCCAGAGATCGAGTTCGACACCTTTGCCGCTGTAGACCTGCGCGTTGCGCTGATCGTCAAGGCCGAAGCCGTGGAAGGTGCCGACAAATTGCTGCGCCTGACCCTGGACATCGGTGACGAGCAACGCAACGTGTTCTCCGGGATCAAGAGCGCTTACCCGGACCCGTCCAAGCTCAATGGTCGCCTGACCATGATGATCGCCAACCTCAAGCCCCGCAAAATGAAATTCGGGATCTCTGAAGGCATGGTGATGGCGGCAGGCCCTGGCGGTGAAGAAATCTACCTGCTGAGCCCCGACAGCGGCGCCAAGCCGGGTCAACGCATCAAGTAAGGCTCGATCCGCTGGACCGATCCCACAGTCGTGCCTGGCATGACTGTGGGTTTTTCATGTCTGGCCCATACTATCTCTCAACTCCTGCCTCACCTTGTAGGAGCTGTCGCAGCCTGCGGCAGCGCCTACAGATTTACCCAGCAGCCCAACGATGTGTGGACACGGACGCTTCAGGTAGACCGATCATGACCGAACTGCTTCTTACGCTTATCAGCGCTGCCCTGATCAACAACCTCGTGTTGCACTGGCCGCTGGGCGTCGATCCGGTGCTGGGCAGCGAGCGGCCACAGGTCCATGCGCTGGGCATCGCGACAACGTGTCTGATGCTGATCGTCGGCGCACTTGGCTATGCGCTCTACCACTGGCTATTAGTGCCATTGGGGCTGACGTCGCTGCGTCTGTTCGTGTTCCTGCCGTTGAGCGTTCTGCTGATCGCCCCCCTGCTGAAGCTGCTTTCACGGTTATTGGCGAAGCTTTCATTTGATGGCCTCTGGCCCCTGCTGCTGGGAAATGCCGGGGTGCTTGGGCTGACGCTGCTCAACGCTCAAGAAGACAAGGGAATTTTCCACGCCATAGCCCTGAGCCTTGGCGCCGGACTGGGTTTCTGGCTGGTGCTGAGTCTGTTCAGCGACTTGCGCCAGCGCACACTCGACAACGACATCCCCCTGCCCTTTCGCGGCCTGCCGATCGAATTGATCGGCGCCGGATTGATCGCGGTGATTTTTCTCGGATTCAGCGGGCTGATCAAAACATGAGTCTGATTCAACGCATCGACGCCCTCTTGCCGCAGACTCAATGCGGCAAGTGTGGTCACCCCGGATGTAAACCCTACGCCGAAGGTATCGCCAGCGGCGAGCCGATCAACAAGTGCCCACCGGGCGGCAGCGAAACCATCGCGGCCCTGGCCGACCTGCTGAAAGTGCCGGTGCTGGAACTGGACGTCAGTCGCGGTTCGGCACCAGCGCAGATCGCTTACATCCGTGAAGCCGAATGCATCGGCTGCACCAAGTGCATCCAGGCCTGCCCGGTCGACGCCATTGTCGGCGCGGCGAAATTCATGCACACGGTCATCGTCGACGAATGCACCGGTTGCGACCTCTGCGTGGCGCCCTGCCCGGTGGATTGCATCGAGATGCATCCGTTACCGTTGGCCACGGTGCTGCCGATTGTCGGCGGGCTGGCGTTCAGCCTGGAGGAACAACAGGCCCGGGCCGCCAAACGCAATCACGCGCGACGCCGATTCGAACAGCGCAATGCCCGTTTGCATCGCGAAGAGGAACAGAAGCTCGCCGAACGCCAGGCCCGCGCCCAACGCGCCGTGCAGCACAGCGAAGTGACGCTCGACCCGGTTCAGGCCGCGCTCGAGCGCGTCCGCGCACAGAAGACCGACAATGCCGATGCTGCGCTGAAAAAGGCCAAGGTCGATCTGGCGATGAGCCGGGCGCAGCTGAACAAGTCGCTCAAGGCCTTCGGGCATCCGCCGACCTTCGAACAGCAATCGCAACTGATCGTGCTGCAACAGCAGTTCGAAGCCGCCGAACAGGCGCTGGCGCAACTGGAGAGCAGCGCACCGCCGGTCTCTGCACCACCTGCCCCGGCAAAAGATGCCGAGCTGAAACGGGCAAAGATCCAGCTGGCCATGCGCCGCGCCGAACTCAAGAAAGCTCAAACAAGCGAGGCGCCGGCCGAACAGATTGAAGCGTTGCAACATGCGCTCAGCGAAGCCGAGCGTCAGGTGGATGCCTATGCCGCCCCTTGAATCGGTGGACGAACGCCTTCAACAGGCCATGAAGCTGGTATTGCTGGCCACCGCGCCGGGGATGCTGATGTTGTTCTGGCTGTACGGCTGGGGTGTATTGATTAACCTGATTCTGGCGGCTGCCACCGCCCTGGCCGTTGAGGCTGCAGTGTTGCAGTTGCGCAAGCAACCGGTAAAACCGACATTGAGCGACGGCAGTGCGTTGGTCAGCGCGACGCTGCTGGCGCTGGCCTTGCCGCCTTACTGCCCGTGGTGGTTGACGGTCAGTGCTGCGGCGTTCGGACTGTTTTTCGGCAAGCACTTGTATGGCGGTGTCGGCAAGAATCCGTTCAATCCGGCGATGCTCGGTTTCGCGATGGTCCTGGTGATGTTTCCCCAGCCAATGACCCATTGGCCGGCGTCCCATGGCATGGATTTGTTCGGTGGGCTGCAACAGGTGTTCGGCTTCAGCTTCGGCCAGACACCCGATGCGTGGGCTCAGGCCACGGCGCTGGACAGTCTGCGAATCAACAAAAGCCTGACCATGGAAGAACTGTTCGCCGGCAATCCGGCATTCGGCCGTTTCGGCGGCCGAGGCGTGGAATGGGTCAACCTGGCGTTTCTGGCGGGCGGTGCGTTTCTGCTGCAGCGGCGGGTGTTCAGCTGGCATGCCCCGGTCGGCATGCTCGCCAGCCTGTTCATCATCAGCCTGTTGTGTTGGAACGGTACGGGCTCCGACTCTCATGGCTCGCCACTGTTTCATCTGCTCACCGGCGCGAGCATGCTCGGTGCCTTCTTCATCGTGACGGAACCGATATCCGGCGCGAAAAACCCCATGGCCCGATTACTGTTCGGCGCAGGCGTGGGATTGCTGACTTATCTGATTCGGACGTGGGGCGGGTATCCGGACGGCGTGGCCTTTGCGGTTCTGCTGATGAACCTCTGTGTACCGGCGCTGGAACGGTTTGCGGCGTCCAGACAGGAACAGGTTGCCCCATGAACCGAGCGACGAGCGTTGTGATTCTGGTAGTGCTGGCGGGCCTGGGGATGGGCGCGACTTACCTCGTGCAGCACACCAGTGCCGCGCGCATTGCCGCCGAACAACGCCTGATCGACAGCCGCCGGTTACTGGATCTGCTACCGCCCGACAGCTACGACAATCAGCCACTGGAACAATCCCTCAGCGTCGAAAACACTCGCTTGGCCAACAGCACACTGCTGGGTGGCTATCTGGCTTCCAAGGCCGGCCAACCGAGCGCCGTGTTGCTGCGCAGCCAGACTCTGGGCTACGCCGGCTCCATCGAATTGCTGATCGCCATCGACCGCCAAGGCAAGTTAGTGGGGGTCAAAACCCTCAAGCAATCGGAAACCCCAGGGCTGGGCGGCAAGCTCGCCGACTGGCCCAATGCCTGGCTTGAGGTGTTTACCCGCAAGTCTCTAACCGACCCCGATGACAATGGCTGGGCCTTGAAAAAGGACCAAGGGCAATTCGATCAGATTGCGGGCGCGACCATCACCTCAAGAGCGGTGATCAATGCCACCCATGACGCGTTACGCTACTTCGACGAACACCGGCAACCGCTGATCGGGAGCAGCGCCCATGAATAAGTCATCGACCCTGCAAAACTCGCTGATGCTTACGCCGTTGATCGGCGTTACGGATTCATTGGTAACGGCCCTGGGCCTGTGGCTGATATTTGCTCTGGTATTCAGTGCTTATGGTTTAAGCATGGGCGTTTTGCGCTCGCGACTGATGCCGACAACACATTTGCTGGCATGCCTCCTGCTGGCCGCCACGCTGACCAGTTGCGCGGAACTCGCCATGCAAGCCTGGTCGCTCCAATGGCACCAGCAGCTGGGTTTCTACGCAGGATTGATCGCTTTGCAATGCGTCGTGCTGGAACACAACGGTTTTTTCCAGAGCCCACCGCGTGATCGACTGCGTCTGTGTGGCTTGTTCGGCGCCTTGATGGTGGGCTTGGGTCTGCTGCGCGAGCTTATCGGCAACGGAACACTCGGTAGCCATCTTTCCTGGATGGCCGGTGCCACGCAACCGGACTGGCAAGGCTGGACGCTGATCGTCGACGGTGGCCTGCATCTGGCCACACTGGCCCCTGGCGGGTTTATTCTGCTGGGACTATTGATCGCCGCACATCAAGCCTGGACCCGCCGCCCGGCGGCATCACATTGACCGCCTTCGAGGAAACGCATCGCCCATGAATGCCGCAAAACGTCTTGAAATTTTCCGCAGGTTTCACGAAGACAACCCTGAACCGAAGACCGAACTGGCCTACTCCTCACCGTTCGAATTGTTGATCGCCGTGATTCTCTCGGCGCAATCGACCGATGTCGGCGTGAACAAGGCCACCGCCAAACTGTTCCCGGTGGCCAATACGCCAGCGGCGATCCATGCCTTGGGCGTCGAAGGGCTGTCGGAGTACATCAAGACCATCGGCCTGTTCAACAGCAAAGCGAAAAATGTGATCGAAACCTGTCGCTTACTGGTGGAGCGCCATGGAGGTGAAGTACCGCAGACCCGCGAGGCACTGGAGGCTTTGCCGGGCGTCGGTCGCAAGACCGCCAACGTGGTGCTCAATACCGCCTTTCGTCAGCTGACCATGGCCGTGGACACTCACATTTTCCGGGTCAGTAATCGTACCGGCATTGCTCCGGGCAAGAACGTGGTCGAGGTGGAGCAAAAACTGATGAAGTTCGTGCCCAAGGAATATCTGCTCGACGCCCATCATTGGCTGATTCTTCATGGACGCTACGTTTGCCTGGCCCGCAAGCCGCGTTGTGGCAGTTGCCGGATCGAGGATTTGTGCGAATACAAGCAAAAGACCTCGGACGATTGAGGCTCTATTAGTTTTTTTGATTGATCGATTGAAAAAATCTTTTTTACCCGCCGGGAAATTGTCGATATAAGGAGCGCCAAAGGGCAGCCTTAGCCTGGAGTTAACCTTATGAGCACTGGCAAAGAGCAATTGGACGTAGAAGACGACTTCACCCCCGTTGAGGCCGATGACGCAGAGCCGGTAGTGGAAGTGGCAAAGACCAACCTGAGCAAACGCCGCACCATCGACAACCTGCTGGAGGAGCGCCGACTGCAGAAGCAATTGGCCGATTACGATTTTGACTTATGACACTTAAAAGCCTCCCGAAACGGAGGCTTTTTACTAAGTGCCGCCCCCTGACAAACACCTGTTCATCGCGCCAAATGCTGGCAGCTTCATACCAGGCCGTTGCGCTGGGCCAATTCAATCAGGTCGACCAGTGAGCGAGCATTGAGCTTTAACAGAAGACGAGTCTTATAAGTACTAACGGTTTTATTGCTGAGGAACATTCCGTCGGCGATCTCCTTGTTTGTCTTTCCTCGGGCCAATTGTTGCAAGACCATCATCTCTCGCCCGGACAAACGATCCACCATATCAGCCTCACTGGCGTTCCCAAGACTGGAACGCACGGTATGCAGAGCCTGATTAGGAAAGTAGCTGTAGCCTGACAGCACGGCTTTTATTGCACTGAGCAACTCAGTGAGATCCTGCTGTTTGCAAACATATCCGGCGGCACCCGATTGCATGCAACGCATGGAAAAATGCCCTGGCGCCTGGGATGTCAATATCAGTACTTTAAGAGGCATCGCCGTTGATGTCAGGCGCGCGATAACTTCCAACCCATCCAGTTTCGGTATTCCAATATCCAGTATGACAATATCCGGCATAAGATCACGGGCAAGTTGTAATGCGTCCACACCATTATCTGTTTCTGCAATGACTTCGTAGCCATGACGTTCCATTAGCATACGTACCGCAAGACGAATGACGGGGTGATCATCCACGATCAGCACTTTATTCATGGGCAAGTCCAATTTTCGCTGTTCGAATTTTTAGAGCCCGCACCATAGCCTAGTCGTTTCACCCATGGCACGCCGTCACCCTCGGCCACTCGCAGCGAGAGACATGGCCTACAAACAACACGGATTATTCCTACAAAAAATCATTGCCATACGAAGAAGCAGAGATTTTACTGACCTACTATTGTTCAGTGCCTCGGCAGTTTTTTTGTATCGACTTACAACCAAAAAACGACAAAAAACAGTGTCGACGCATTAATCCACGATGCGCCGACTATTGAGCTACCCTTAAAAGTAACGGGTATTTTCCAGTACCTTCTTGCGCAATCTGGCTCAACAATCGAAAAAGCTCACACACCGTAACACTTGACCAATAACATAGCGCCATCAAAACAATTAAACAGCCATACCCGAACCCGCAACAATACAGCTACTATAACAACCTCACCACGCTAATAAAAACAGTTCAATACAACAGCAGAACAACCTGATATTAGTTATTACAACCATAAACCAATCGAGAAAAGACAATATTCAATGAGCATACAATATGATAAAACTCAAAAAAAGAATCACCAACCCCATGACAATTATTGCCATATTTGCAGCACTGTCTGAAACATCGGCCGCCGTATCCCTACCCTTTCTCGACAATGAGGAGAGGGAGCTCTATGTGTGGTTCCTGATCAGTTTTCCCTTTTATTTGCTTTTTCTTTTCTTCGTTACTCTCAACTTCAACTATCGATCGCTTTACGCGCCCTCCGATTTTGTGAAGGGAAAGCATTTCATAAAAGCCATGGAGAACGTTCATCATCCGAGTAACAGCCCATCCAGCGTAGCGCCCGAAAACTCGACCCAGCACCATGTAAACCTGCCTGCCCCCCTAAAGGATCTGCACATCGTCGATGCACGGTGGATACACAAAAAAATGGCGTTCAGCGCCCTGATGGAGAGCATTCAGTACCCTGCGGACAATCCCGCACAAGTGATCGTATTTCTCACGTGTACCGATTCGGATAAATTGCTGAAGGCAAACACGCTCAAACATTGGAAACAAATAAAGAAACGCAACAGCGCAACGTTCTGTATTTCTTACAATTTGAGCTCACAGGGCGTGACGATTATGGGCTAGGTATTGAACTGTCGCACATCAGAAAGGCAGCCCTTGAAGCAGATCAAGGACAGGAAGTAGAAGGAACGGTCAGCGGAAACAAGAAGAAAGCGAAACGTTATATGCAGCAGCCCCTCTTCCAATTTGTGGCCTTGTCATCAACAAGGCCACAAATTCATTACCGACTCAAAGGTCTCAGAAAAGCTTCCGGCCCTTGTTCGCCGCGATGCGCATGCGCAAGGCGTTGAGCTTGATGAAGCCCGCCGCGTCGGCCTGGTTGTAGGCGCCGCCATCTTCCTCGAAGGTCGCGATGTTGGCGTCGAACAACGACTCGTCGGACTTGCGGCCGGTGACGATCACATTGCCCTTGTACAGTTTCAGGCGCACTACGCCGTTCACGTGGGCCTGGGAAGCATCGATCATCTGTTGCAGCATCAGACGCTCAGGGCTCCACCAGTAACCGGTGTAGATCAGGCTGGCGTATTTAGGCATCAGCTCGTCTTTGAGGTGAGCCACTTCGCGGTCCAGAGTGATCGATTCGATCGCGCGGTGAGCGCGCAGCATGATGGTGCCGCCCGGGGTCTCGTAGCAGCCGCGGGACTTCATGCCGACGTAGCGGTTTTCAACGATGTCCAGACGGCCGATACCATGTTCGCCACCGATCCGGTTCAAGGTCGCCAGCACGGTGGCCGGGGTCATTTCGACGCCGTCCAGTGCGACGATGTCGCCGTTGCGGTAGGTCAGTTCCAGGTACTGCGCTTTATCAGGAGCCTTCTCCGGGGAGACGGTCCAACGCCACATGTCTTCTTCGTGCTCGGTCCAGGTGTCTTCCAGCACGCCGCCTTCATAGGAGATGTGCAGCAGGTTGGCATCCATCGAGTACGGGGATTTCTTCTTGCCGTGGCGCTCGATCGGGATGTTGTGCTTTTCAGCATAATCCATCAGCTTTTCACGGGAGAGCAGGTCCCATTCGCGCCACGGAGCGATCACTTTCACACCTGGCTTCAGAGCATAGGCGCCCAGTTCGAAACGAACCTGGTCGTTGCCCTTGCCGGTCGCGCCGTGGGAAATGGCGTCAGCGCCGGTTTCGTTGGCGATTTCGATCAAGCGCTTGGCGATCAACGGACGAGCGATAGAAGTACCCAGCAGGTACTCGCCTTCATAAACGGTGTTGGCGCGGAACATCGGGAACACGAAATCGCGCACGAATTCTTCGCGCAGATCGTCGATGTAGATTTCTTTTACGCCCATGGCCTGTGCCTTGGCGCGGGCCGGTTCGACCTCTTCGCCCTGACCCAGGTCAGCGGTGAAGGTCACTACTTCACAGTTATAAGTATCCTGCAGCCACTTGAGGATCACCGAAGTGTCCAGGCCGCCGGAATACGCCAGAACGACCTTGTTTACGTCCGCCATGCCATCACTCCACGGGGTTCTACGGAAAGCCGTCAAGTCTACCGCTCATGCAGAATAATTTACAGAGGCGCGACAGCTTATGACGACGAAGCGACAGATTATGTCGAGCGAGCGACGATTTCAGCGGGTTCAGGAGGTCTTCGCGCTGCCCGCGGAAGCAGTGGCTGGAGGCGCCGGTTGCTCGGTCGGCGCTACCCGTTCAAGACGTACGGCAACCCGGCGGTTCTTCGCTCGATTGGCGGCATTGTTGTTCGGTGCCAGAGGATAGCGCTCACCGTGAAAACGCAGGGTGATCTGCGATTCCTGGATACCATTGGCCTTGAAGAAATCCATCACGGCCAGCGCCCTGCGTCGTGATAGTTCGCGGTTGGTCAGGCGGTTGCCGCTGTTGTCGGAATGGCCGTCGAGCTCAATGTGGTTGACCGTCGGATCGGCTTTCATGAATTCCAGCATGACCTGCAAATGGGCCTTGGCTTGGGCGTCTAGATCGATGCCCTCCCCCGGAAAGCCGACTTCGGATTGCTTCACCTGCTCGAAATTCTGCGGCAGCAACTTGGCCACGCACCCTTGGTAGTCACTGTAGGCCTTGCTGAATTTGACCGGCAGCAGACGGACTTCAGACACTCGACCGTCTCCCGAGGAGTGTCGAACCACCGGGCTGCGACCGTCCATCAACCCGTTGATCAGGCGCCCGGCCTGAACTTGCGAGCTGTTGAACAGCACGTTGCCACTGCCGATTCGTACCGAGCCCAGGTTGATGTCGCCACGCCCCGGCTGCCATGGCGCAGCGGCCGCCAGCAAGGTCGCGGAACCGCCACCGATCATCGAGTTGTAGGCCTTCAAGCGAAATGTCGCCTGTTCGCCGGCACGACGCACGAACTCTCCCGAGCCGAAATCGGTGATGGGTTGAGTCAGGCGGCATTCGAACTTGTCACCTTCGACCGTCCACTCGATGCTCTCCAGACGGGTCTGGAAAGTGAGCGCCATCGCAGGAAGGCTGGCAAACACACTGAGCAAAGCTAAATAACGCTGGCGCACGGGAGGCTCCACTGGCTTGTGCAACAAAAAGACCGACACACACATTTACGGCATACCTGTTGGGTATCGGAAGGTTGCCGCAAAACTTGATAGCGAGTGCCTGCAAGAGTCTTTTCCGGTAGCATTCCCCTGAGTTCGACCCGCCTGGAATCCCCTCATGTCCGACCGCCTGACCCTGCTGCGTCCCGACGACTGGCATATTCATCTTCGCGATGGTGCTGTGTTGACCAATACCGTCGCGGATGTCGCGCGCACCTTTGGTCGCGCCATTATCATGCCCAACCTGGTACCACCGGTGCGCAACGCGGCTGAAGCCAATGGCTATCGCCAGCGGATTCTCGCCGCGCGTCCGGCCGGCAGCCGTTTCGAACCGCTGATGGTTCTGTACCTGACCGACCGCACCCAGCCCGAAGAAATTCGTGAGGCCAAGGCCAGCGGTTTCATTCACGCCGCCAAGTTGTACCCGGCCGGCGCGACCACCAACTCGGACTCTGGCGTCACCAGCATCGACAAGATTTTCCCTGCACTCGAGGCCATGGCCGACGTCGGGATGCCCTTGTTGGTTCACGGTGAAGTCACCCGTGGCGATGTCGACGTTTTCGATCGCGAAAAAATCTTCATCGACGAGCACATGCGTCGAGTGGTCGAGCGTTTTCCGACCCTCAAAGTGGTGTTCGAACACATCACCACCGCTGACGCCGTGCAGTTCGTCAACGAGGCTTCGGCCAACGTCGGCGCTACCATCACCGCGCATCACCTGCTGTACAACCGCAACCACATGCTGGTGGGCGGGATTCGGCCGCACTTCTATTGCCTGCCGATCCTCAAGCGCAATACTCACCAGGAAGCCCTGCTCGACGCCGCCACCAGTGGCAGCGACAAGTTCTTCCTCGGCACCGACTCGGCGCCCCATGCCCAGCACGCCAAAGAAGCGGCTTGCGGCTGTGCCGGTTGCTACACCGCTTATGCCGCAATCGAGATGTATGCCGAAGCCTTTGAACAGCGCAACGCGCTGGACAAGCTCGAAGCCTTCGCCAGCCTCAACGGCCCGCGCTTCTACGGCCTGCCGGTGAACACCGATCGCATCACCCTGGTCCGCGATGAGTGGACCGCCCCAACCAGCCTGCCGTTTGGCGAGCTGACTGTAATCCCGCTGCGCGCCGGTGAAAAACTGCGCTGGCGCCTGCTGGAGGAACACGCGTGAGTGAAGACCATTTCGACGACGAACAGGACGGTCAAGGCAACGGAGGTGGTCCTCGTCATCCAATGGCTGCCAGATTCCGTGGTTACCTGCCGGTTGTCGTCGACGTAGAAACCGGTGGCTTCAATTCGGCCACCGATGCCCTGCTGGAAATTGCGGCGACCACCATCGCCATGGACGAAAAGGGCTTTGTGTATCCCGATCACACCTACTTCTTCCGCGTCGAGCCATTTGAAGGCGCGAACATCGAAGCGGCCGCTCTGGAGTTCACCGGGATCAAGCTCGATCACCCGTTGCGCATGGCCGTGAGTGAAGAAGCAGCCCTGACTGATATTTTCCGCGGCATCCGCAAGGCCTTGAAAGCCAACGGCTGCAAACGGGCGATTCTGGTCGGGCACAACAGCAGCTTTGATCTGGGCTTCCTCAACGCCGCTGTCGCACGCCTGGACATGAAACGTAACCCGTTTCATCCATTTTCCAGCTTCGATACCGCGACCCTCGCAGGTCTGGCCTACGGTCAAACCGTATTGGCCAAGGCCTGTCAGGCAGCCGATATCGACTTCGACGGTCGCGAGGCTCATTCGGCTCGCTACGACACCGAGAAGACTGCCGAGCTGTTCTGCGGCATCGTCAATCGCTGGAAACAAATGGGCGGCTGGGAAGATTACAACGACTGATCCATCACTGATTTCTCGAGACGCAAACCTGTGGCGAGGGAGCTTGCTCCCGTCGGACTGCGCAGCAGTCCCATTCTTTCAGAAAGAGAGTGGGGCCGCTTCGCTGCCCAGCGGGAGCAAGCTCCCTCGCCACAAGTGAACAGCCTGGGTTTATCCCGCCCATAAAAAAACCGGCCTTGGCAGCCGGTTTTTTTATGCCTCGAACGTGCCTTACAGCGCAGCAGCGTTCTCGGTCAGGTAAGCCGCAACACCTTCGGTGGAAGCGGTCATGCCTTTGTCGCCTTTTTTCCAGTTGGCAGGGCAAACTTCGCCGTGCTCTTCGTGGAATTGCAGAGCGTCGACCAGACGGATCAGCTCTTCGATGTTACGGCCCAGCGGCAGGTCGTTGATGATCTGCGAGCGGACAACGCCTTTGTCGTCGATCAGGAACGCGCCACGGAAAGCCACGCCGCCTTCGGACTCAACGTCGTAGGCCTTGGCGATTTCGTGCTTCAGGTCGGCCGCCATGGTGTAGCGAACTTCGCCGATGCCACCATTGTTGACCGGGGTGTTGCGCCAGGCGTTGTGGGTGAAGTGCGAGTCGATCGAAACGGCTACCACTTCCACGTTGCGTGCCTTGAAATCAGACATGCGGTTGTCCAGAGCGATCAGCTCGGACGGGCAAACGAAGGTGAAGTCCAGTGGGTAGAAGAACACCAGGCCGTATTTGCCTTTGATGGCCGAGGACAGGGTGAAGCTGTCTACGATTTCGCCATTGCCGAGTACGGCCGGTACGGTGAAGTCAGGGGCTTGTTTGCCTACGAGTACGCTCATTGGATATCTCCTGGTGTAATAACGTTGAAGAACAGGGTTCATGCCAGCCTGCCACCCTCGTGGCGACAGCCCTGTGACACAAACCTGCTTCGCAAAAGGCCGACCATCATACACCGCGTTTTTCACCTGTCCTTAGCGCCTTAATGGTTTTTTTCCTGGAAGGTAAAAAGACCGCTGCTATATTTTTCTCCTGACAACGTGAGAAGAAACCGTTCGTCAGTCACATGCCCTTATGATGAAAACCTTTCAGAAACCACTTTGACAATCATTCTCGTTAACATTAAGATCCATCGCAATTGAGTCACAACCAGCGACGGTTTTCACTTATGTATGTCTGCCTCTGCACTGGCGTCACCGACGGTCAAATCCGCGATGCAATCTATGAAGGTTGCTGCAGCTACCGGGAAGTCCGTCAGGCCACCGGCGTTGCCAGCCAATGCGGTAAATGCGCCTGCCTTGCCAAGGAAGTGGTCCGCGAAACCCTGGGCAAACTGCAATCGGCCCAGGCGTCGATCCCCTACCCCGCAGAATTTACCGCCGCATAATTACCGTATTTCAAAGAACCGGACTTGATGTCCGGTTTTTTTATGTCTGAAAATCAACCGCTTAGGCGCTAGACGCGGAACACAAACATTCTTATTCCGATTAATTTTCATTTAAGTTTCAATAACTTAGGTTTGACACTCTTAATTACGCGGCTCAAACTCTGCCTTATAGACAGCTAATACAGGGCAGGACCCCATCATGAAAGGCGACATTACAGTCATCCAGCATCTCAACAAGATCCTTGCCAATGAGCTGGTCGCGATCAATCAATACTTTTTGCATGCACGCATGTACGAAGATTGGGGCCTGAACAAGCTCGGCAAGCACGAGTACCACGAATCCATCGACGAGATGAAGCACGCCGACAAGCTGATCAAGCGCATCCTGTTCCTTGAAGGCCTGCCGAACGTCCAGGACCTGGGCAAGCTGAACATCGGCGAACACACCAAGGAAATGCTTGAGTGTGACTTGAAGATCGAACGCGACGGCCATGCCGATCTGAAAGTCGCTATCGCTCACTGCGAAACTGTCGGCGACTTCGGTAGCCGTGAACTGCTCGAAGACATTCTTGAATCCGAAGAAGAACATATCGACTGGCTGGAAACCCAACTGGGCCTGATCGATAAAGTCGGTCTTGAGAACTATCTGCAGTCGCAGATGGGCGAAGAGTAAATGCTACGCCGCTAATCGCGATGCAATAAAAAGCCCCGCTCTCTTTTATAGAGGCGGGGCTTTTTTGTGTGCGCGGTCTTGTCCTGAATATTGTTTACACAGGCACGCTCTTGTTGGAGCGAGCGGGCGGCGATCCCTGTGGCGAGGGAGCTTGCTCCCGCTTGAGTGCGTAGCACTCACAAAACCTTCATCGACTGTAAGGATTTTGGGGCCGCTTTGCGACCCAGCGGGAGCAAGCTCCCTCGCCACACCGCCCACTCCAAGTACCGAATCAGGCGTCGGTCTTGTTGGCCGCAGCAGCTTCAACAGCGGCTTTGATCGTCGCTTGCAACGAACCGTCGGCAGCCATTTCGGTCATGATGTCGCTACCACCAACCAGTTCACCGCCGACCCACAGTTGCGGGAAGGTTGGCCAGTTGGCGTACTTTGGCAGGTTGGCGCGGATTTCCGGGTTCTGCAGGATGTCCACATAGGCAAACTTTTCGCCACAGGCCATTACAGCCTGTGCGGCTTTCGCGGAGAACCCACACTGTGGGGCATTCGGCGAGCCTTTCATGTAAAGCAGAATGGTGTTGTTGGCAATCTGCTCTTTAATCGTTTCGATGATATCCATGGAGCACCTCGGCTGAACTTTCCGACTCAGTGGTCGGCACGGTGGCGCATTGTAACGGAAACCCGAGCGCCATGCTCGGCCTCCCCGACAGTCATGTTCATGCCGCCGCCACGGTCACCGGCACGCCGTTCAACGCCGCATTACCCGACAACTCATCGAGCTGACATTCGTCAGTCAGGTCATTGGCGCTGGAGCCGGGTTGGCCGCTGGCAATCGTCATCTGCACACCCGGTCGCGCATGACCCCAACCGTGAGGAAGGCTGACCACACCTTTCATCATATCCAGGCTGGCGACCACTTCAACCTCGATCACCCCGACCCGCGAACTGACGCGCACTCGCTGCCCATCGTGGAGCCCGCGGCTGGCCAGGTCATCCGGGTTCATCAGCAGTTGATGGCGCGGTTTGCCCTTCACCAGACGGTGATAGTTGTGCATCCATGAGTTGTTGCTGCGCACATGGCGGCGGCCGATCATCAGCAGCTCATCGGCAGCCGGTGCTTGTAGCGCCGCGAAGCGCGCCAGGTCGGCGAGGATCTCGACAGGCGCTGCCTGGACTCGCTGATTGGCGGTCTTCAGGCGTGGCGCCAGGTTGGGTTTGAGCGCCCCGAGATCAATACCATGAGGATGATCGAACAAGGTCGCCAGTGACAGCTTGTGTTCCGAAGCGTCGCCATACAGGCCCATTCGCAGCCCTCGGTCGATCATCTGCGCTGGCGCGATGGTCGATTTCAGCTCCTTGCCAGTCTTCGCCGCAAAGGCTTTGGCCAGCCCCACGAAGATTTCCCAGTCATGCAACGCACCTTCGGGCTTGGCCAGGATCGCCCGGTTGAAGCGGGTGACGTTGCGCACCGCGAACATGTTGAACGTGGTGTCGTAATGATCGTTTTCCAGCGCCGAAGTCGACGGCAGAATCAGGTCGGCATAACGCGTGGTTTCATTGATATACAGGTCAACGCTGACCATGAACTCCAATCCGTCCAGTGCCTGCTCCAGTTGTCGGCCATTGGGCGTGGACAGCACCGGATTACCCGCCACGGTGATCAGCGCGCGGACCTGCCCTTCCCCTTCTGTGAGCATCTCTTCGGCCAGCGCCGATACCGGCAGTTCTCCAGCGTATTCCGGACGCCCGGACACGCGGCTCTGCCACCGGTTGAAATGTCCGCCCGAGGTCGATGCCACCAGATCCACCGCAGGCTCGGTGCACAACGCACCGCCCACCCGGTCGAGGTTGCCGGTGACCAGATTGATCAGTTGCACCAGCCAATGGCACAGGGTGCCGAAAGCCTGGGTCGAAACCCCCATGCGCCCGTAGCAGACCGCTGTCGGCGCTGCCGCGAAGTCCCGTGCCAGTTGGCGGATCTGCTCGGCGGGCACCGCGCACAGCGGGCTCATGGCCTCGGCGGTGAACCCTGCGATTGCCTCACGCACTTCATCCAGGCCATCGACCGGTAAATGACTGTCGTGGGTCAAGCCTTCGGCAAACAAGGTATTGAGCAGCCCGAACAACAGCGCCGCATCGCCGCCGGGGCGTACGAACAGATGCTGATCAGCCATCGCCGCCGTCTCGCTGCGACGCGGATCGACCACCACCACTTTGCCGCCCCGGGCCTGAATCGCCTTGAGGCGCTTCTCCACATCCGGCACGGTCATGATGCTGCCGTTGGAGGCCAGTGGATTGCCGCCCAGGATCAGCATGAAATCGGTGTGATCGATGTCCGGGATCGGCAGCAGCAAGCCGTGGCCGTACATCAAGTGGCTGGTCAAGTGATGGGGCAACTGATCGACCGATGTCGCGGAAAACCGGTTGCGGGTTTTCAGCAGGCCGAGGAAATAATTGCTATGGGTCATCAACCCGTAGTTGTGCACGCTTGGGTTGCCCTGATAGACCGCCACCGCGTTCTGCCCGTGACGCTCCTGGATCGCCGCCAGGCGTTCGGCTACAAGGCTGAAAGCGTCTTCCCACTCGATAGGCTGCCATTCGCTGCCTGTTCGCCGCATCGGCTGACGCAGGCGATCCGGATCGTTCTGGATGTCTTGCAGGGCAACCGCTTTGGGGCAGATATGCCCGCGGCTGAAGGTGTCTTGGGGGTCACCCTTGATCGAGGTGATCTGTACGCCGCTGCCTTCGACCTCGGTGGTTTCGATGGTCAGGCCGCAGATGGCTTCACACAGGTGGCACGCACGGTGATGGAGAGTCTTGGTCATGGCCAGTCTCTGTTTTGTTCTGGGCGGGCAAGATCGGCCGCGGGAACAAAACTATGGCGCGCGACTCACCCCTTGGCCAGCGACGTTCGTCTTGTGAATCGGCGGCCATCAGGCCAGCCAATGGCAGCAAGGGATCAGTTCGACGGCAGACTCGGCGGCGCCTGCAACTGGATCTCCTCGATGGTTTCGATCTGCTCATGGGCAACATGCACGCCGGTGAGTTCGCCGATCAGTCGCCAATGCTCGTCGAGCCCGGCGCTGATGGTGGCCATGCGGTCAATCATGCGCCGGCCAGCCGCTTTCGTGACTTCGTCTTCACTGCGCAACAACTCGAAAGACATCGAGGTCATGGAAGCGGTGAGGTGAGTCAGAGAGCGGGCCGTAAGCCCGAGTAATTCCATTAACAGCTGTTCTTTCGATTCCATTCCAGATGGCTTCCTGCGTCGCTCGTGCCTTAGTTATAACGCAGCACTTTGCTTTAGCAAATGTTTCGGACAAGACACATTGCCCGCCAAAGGTCCGAATGACAGGTCAAAAACCGACCGCCAGCGTGTCGCCCGCGCCCTGTTTGATTGCCAAGCCCGGCGAGCCCGGTGTACAAATGGTCAGCTGCTGTCAGGAAACAGGCTTCAAAAGCGCTACTGCGGTCACCCGTAGCCCCTCTGAAATCCCCTAAACACCGTAGCCCATTGGAAAAACGCGACATTTAATGTCAATATCGCGCCTTCCCCTATTTCGTCGCCCCGTGCGGCTTACGCCGCAGGTCTCGCCCGTTTTTCAGTTAAACAAGGCTTTGAGTATCTGCGGTCTGTTGCAAAAAGGTAGTCAATGATGAGCGCAAGGCACTTTCTCTCCCTGATGGATTGCACGCCCGAAGAGCTGGTCAGCGTGATCCGTCGAGGCGTTGAGCTCAAGGACCTGCGTAACCGCGGCGTACTGTTCGAGCCTTTGAAAAACCGCGTCCTGGGGATGATTTTCGAGAAGTCCTCGACCCGCACACGCATCTCGTTCGAAGCCGGCATGATCCAGCTCGGCGGCCAGGCGATATTCCTGTCGCCACGCGACACCCAATTGGGTCGCGGCGAGCCGATCGGCGACTGCGCCATCGTCATGTCGAGCATGCTCGATGCGGTGATGATCCGTACCTTTGCCCACAGTACCCTGACCGAATTCGCCGCCAATTCCCGCGTGCCGGTGATCAATGGCCTGTCCGATGACCTGCACCCCTGCCAATTGCTGGCCGACATGCAAACCTTCCTCGAACACCGTGGTTCGATTCAAGGCAAGACCGTGGCCTGGATCGGCGATGGCAACAACATGTGCAACAGCTATATAGAAGCGGCGATCCAGTTCGACTTCCAGTTGCGCATAGCCTGCCCGGAAGGTTACGAACCCAATCCTGAGTTTGTGGCTAAAGCCGGCGATCGGGTGACCATCGTCCGCGACCCGCAGGAAGCCGTGCGCGGTGCGCACCTGGTGAGCACCGACGTCTGGACCTCCATGGGCCAGGAAGAGGAAACCGCCAAGCGCCTGAAGTTGTTCGCACCGTTCCAGGTCAACCGTGCCCTGCTCGACCTGGCCGCGCCGGACGTGCTGTTCATGCATTGCCTGCCGGCCCACCGTGGCGAGGAAATCAGCCTCGACCTGCTCGACGACTCGCGTTCGGTGGCTTGGGATCAAGCCGAAAACCGTCTTCATGCACAAAAGGCCTTGCTCGAATTCCTCGTCCCGCCTTCGTACCACCACGCATGAGCCAGCCATTACTGCTGAACCTGCGCAACCTGGCCTGCGGTTATCAAAACCAGCGGGTTGTGCAGAACCTCAACCTGCATTTGAATGCTGGGGATATCGGTTGCCTGCTGGGGTCTTCGGGTTGCGGCAAAACCACCACCCTGCGGGCGATTGCCGGTTTTGAACCGGTGCACGAAGGTGAAATCCAGTTGGCGGGCGAGACCATCTCCAGCGCCGGCTTCACCCTTGCCCCGGAGAAGCGCCGGATCGGCATGGTGTTTCAGGATTACGCACTGTTTCCGCATTTGAGCGTGGCCGAGAACATCGCTTTCGGGATCCGCAAGCACCCGCAAAAGGATCGCATCACCGAAGAACTGCTCGAACTGGTCAACCTGAAAAACCTCGGCAAGCGCTTCCCCCATGAGCTGTCCGGTGGCCAGCAGCAACGTGTGGCGTTGGCCCGCGCCCTGGCGCCGGAACCGCAACTGCTGTTGCTCGACGAACCGTTCTCTAACCTGGACGGCGAATTGCGACGCAAGCTCAGTCATGAAGTACGCGCCATTCTCAAGGCTCGCGGCACCAGTGCAATCCTGGTGACCCACGATCAGGAAGAAGCCTTCGCGGTCAGTGACCACGTGGGCGTTTTCAAGGAAGGTCGCCTGGAGCAGTGGGACACGCCCTACAACCTCTATCACGAACCCCTGACGCCATTCGTGGCCAGTTTCATTGGCCAGGGTTACTTCATTCGCGGCCAGTTAAGCAGCCCGGAATCGGTGCAGACCGAGTTGGGTGAATTGCGCGGCAACCGTGCCTACACCTGGCCAATCGGTTGTGCTGTGGATGTGTTGTTGCGTCCGGACGATATCGTCTATGCGCCGGACAGCCCACTGAGGGCGCAGATTGTTGGCAAGAGCTTCCAGGGGGCATCGACTCTGTACCGCTTGCAGTTGTCTACGGGCGCGCAGCTGGAGTCGATTTTCCCGAGTCATGCCGATCATCTGGTCGGTGCTGAAGTAGGCATTCGGGTGGCGGCTGAACACTTGGTGCTGTTCCAGGCGAACGGCAGCACGGCGGCGCAGATTCCGGTGATCGAATCCGGTGTTCGGCGGTACAGCACCACCAGTTGAGCGGACACAAGCGGGCTTGCTCGCTGTGGCGAGGGAGCTTGCTCCCGCTGGTTCGCGAAGCGGACCCAAATCCAGCGAATGCGGTTCGCTGGTTTTACGACTGCTTCGCAGCCGAGCGGGAGCAAGCTCCCTCGCCACAGTGGGCAAGCCTCGCTCCTACAAAAAATCATCCAAGCAATAATTTTCCGCTCGCAACCAGCGTCGCATTCCCGCCAATACTCACTCGCTCCCCTTCCAGCTGGCAGAACAACTCCCCACCTCGCGCCGAACACTGATAAGCCGTCAGACTCGACTTGTTCAAGCGTTCCGACCAATACGGAATCAGGCTGCAATGGGTCGACCCGGTCACCGGGTCTTCGTTGATGCCGATTGCTGGCGCAAAGTACCGCGATACAAAATCATGCGTGTTGCCCTTGGCCGTCACAATGGCGCCTGGCCACGGCAGTTTTGCCAGCGCAACCATGTCCGGCTGACAATCGAGCACCGCTTGCTCGGACTCCAGTACCACGAACAATTCTTTGGAACCCAACACATCGACTGCTTGCACACCCAAGGCGTGCTCGACATCCAGGGTCACGCCCACTTCTGTCGGCACGATGGCCGGGAAATCCAGCCACAAGCGCTCGCCCTCACGGCTGACACTCAGCGGGCCGGACTTGCAGATGAAGTCCAGTCGCTCGACCGGTTCCTTATAGATTTCAAACAGAACATAGGCGCTGGCCAGGGTCGCATGGCCGCATAACGGGACTTCGGTGGTGGGGGTAAACCAGCGGATGTGCCAGACGGAACCCTCACGAACCAGAAATGCGGTTTCGGCGAGGTTGTGTTCGGCGGCGATTTTTTGCATCAACTCATCGTCGAGCCAGGTATCGAGCCGGTACACCATCGCCGGGTTGCCACTGAACGGCCGATCACTGAACGCGTCGACCTGATGAAACTCTAGCTGCATGCCACTTCTCCCTTTTTCAGGTCGACGAGCATGGAGCCACGAAGAGTCCTTCACCAGTGACAGAGCGAATCAATTTTCACCATACAGCGCCGGGCTGAACGCCCGAGGCCTTCTGTTCAGGTGCGACCGATATCGGCGAACTTCGCCTGGGTGTGTTCGGCCAACACCGCGGGCGCCAGTTCGACTTCCAGTCCACGCCGTCCGGCGCTGACAAAGATGCTGGAAAAAGGCTGAGCCGAATGATCAATAAAGGTACGCAGGCGCTTCTTCTGCCCGAGCGGACTGATGCCGCCTAACAGATAACCTGTCGACCGCTGTGCAGCCGCGGGATCGGCCATTTCGACTTTCTTCACACCAGCGGCCTGCGCCAGCGCCTTCAAGTCCAGACTTCCGACGACCGGCACCACAGCCACCAACAATTCCCCCTTTTCGCTGGCCGCCAGCAATGTCTTGAACACCTGCGCCGGGTCCAACCCCAGTTTTTCCGCGGCCTCCAGACCATAGGACGCTGCCTTCGGATCATGTTCGTAACTGTGCACGCGATGTTCGGCACGAACTTTTTTCAACAAATCCAATGCGGGGGTCATGGCAGCTCCAGACTTGGTGGCAGAAGAAAAAATACTGCGCAGGATTCTAGGTCATTGATCGATAAAAGGCTCTATTACAACGCTATTTCAAAAGCCTGGCCGGGCTTCTGTGCCGTTCGTCCACGGTCAGCCTCCCCGATGAACGATGCGGTCATTCACGTGACTAATAGTTGAAATGTGACTGACAGTTCACTTTCGACCTTTGACAGCAGCGTTTCTTGTCTATATTTTTTCGAATCTGAATACTGTACGAATGTCTCACCGCAGCACCCAGCAGCAAGCCGAGCCCAGGATGGGGATCCTCCTCGGTGAAAATCGCGCTTTGACCTTGATGAAAAAGCGCCAGACAACAACAAAAAAGAGGTTTTCAATGACAACTGCTTTACAACAACCGTCGCTCTCGAGCCAATGCATGGCCGAGTTTCTGGGTACTGCACTGCTCATCTTTTTCGGTACCGGCTGCGTTGCCGCGCTCAAGGTGGCGGGTGCCAGCTTCGGACTGTGGGAAATCAGCATCATCTGGGGGGTTGGCGTCAGCATGGCGATCTACCTGACCGCCGGCGTTTCCGGTGCGCACCTCAATCCTGCCGTGAGTATCGCGCTGAGCATTTTCGCTGACTTCGAAAAGCGCAAACTGCCTTTCTACATCTTCTCCCAGGTGGCCGGCGCCTTTTGCGGGGCCTTGTTGGTTTACACGCTGTACAGCAACCTTTTCTTCGATTTCGAACAAACTCACCAAATGGTTCGTGGCACCCAGGCCAGCCTTGAATTGGCGTCGGTGTTCTCCACTTTCCCAAACCCTGCCCTGACCACTGCCCAGGCCTTTTTGGTTGAAGTGATCATCACCGCCATATTGATGGGCGTGATCATGTCGTTGACCGATGACAACAACGGTCTGCCCAAAGGGCCGCTGGCGCCGTTGCTGATCGGCCTGCTGATTGCCGTGATTGGTAGCTCGATGGGCCCGTTGACCGGTTTCGCGATGAACCCGGCTCGCGACTTCGGTCCTAAACTGATGACTTTCTTCGCCGGCTGGGGTGAAATTTCCTTCACTGGCGGGCGCGATATCCCGTACTTCCTGATCCCGATTTTTGCACCGATTGTCGGTGCCTGCCTCGGTGCTGCAGCTTATCGCGGGCTGATTGCCCGTCATCTGCCCAGCGCCATACCTGCTACAAAGGATGCAGTACCGGCCATTGACGGCAAACCAAGAACGTCTTGAAACCGTTGGCGCGTGATCCTGCCCATGTGGTCCCGCGCCTGACCTCACTTCCTAATTTTCGTCCAAGGCAATCGACATGACCGACATACAGAATAAGAACTACATCATTGCCCTCGATCAGGGTACGACCAGCTCCCGCGCGATCATTTTCGATCGTGACGCGAACGTGGTCTGCACCGCCCAGCGCGAATTCGCGCAGCATTACCCGCAAGCCGGTTGGGTCGAACATGACCCGATGGAAATCTTCGCCACCCAGAGCGCCGTGATGGTCGAGGCCCTGGCTCAAGCCGGCCTGCATCACGATCAGGTCGCAGCCATCGGCATCACCAACCAGCGCGAAACCACCGTGGTCTGGGACAAGACCACCGGCCGCCCGATCTACAACGCGATCGTCTGGCAGTGTCGGCGCAGCACCGAAATCTGCCAGCAGCTCAAGCGCGATGGCCACGAGCAATACATCAGCGACACCACTGGCCTGGTCACCGACCCGTACTTTTCTGGCACCAAGCTCAAGTGGATCCTCGACAACGTCGAAGGCAGCCGTGAGCGTGCACGCAAGGGTGAACTGCTGTTTGGCACCATCGATAGCTGGCTGATCTGGAAATTTACCGGCGGCAAGGTGCACGTCACCGACTACACCAACGCCTCGCGCACCATGCTCTTCAATATCCATACGCTGGAGTGGGACGCGAAGATGCTGGAAGTCCTCGACATCCCGCGTGAGATGCTCCCGGAAGTTAAATCGTCGTCCGAGATCTACGGCCACACCAAAAGTGGCATCGCCATTGGCGGTATCGCCGGCGACCAGCAGGCGGCCCTCTTCGGCCAGATGTGCGTCGAGCCAGGCCAGGCGAAAAACACCTATGGCACCGGTTGCTTCCTGCTGATGAACACCGGCGACAAAGCCGTGAAATCCAAACACG
Source organism: Pseudomonas sp. NPDC089918 (assembly GCF_050280605.1). Lineage (NCBI taxonomy): Bacteria > Pseudomonadati > Pseudomonadota > Gammaproteobacteria > Pseudomonadales > Pseudomonadaceae > Pseudomonas > Pseudomonas sp. NPDC089918. The sequence continues at coordinate 187,187 of NZ_JBNNVP010000002.1, forward strand.
GCATGCTCACCACCATCGCTTGCGGCCCGCGTGGCGAAGTGGCCTACGCCCTGGAAGGCGCGGTATTCAACGGTGGCTCCACCGTGCAGTGGTTGCGTGACGAGTTGAAAATCATCAACGACGCCCACGACACCGAATACTTCGCCAACAAGGTCAAGGACAGCAACGGTGTGTACCTGGTGCCGGCCTTCACCGGTCTGGGCGCTCCGTACTGGGACCCATATGCCCGTGGCGCATTGTTCGGCCTGACTCGCGGCGTACGCGTGGATCACATCATTCGTGCCGCGCTGGAGTCGATTGCCTACCAGACCCGCGACGTCCTGGACGCCATGCAGCAGGATTCCGGCGAACGCCTCAAGTCCCTGCGCGTGGACGGCGGCGCAGTCGCGAACAACTTCCTGATGCAATTCCAGGCCGACATCCTCGGCACTCAGGTCGAGCGTCCGCAAATGCGCGAAACCACCGCATTGGGCGCGGCTTACCTGGCGGGTCTGGCGTGTGGCTTCTGGGGCAGCCTGGACGAGTTGCGCGGCAAGGCAGTGATCGAGCGCGAGTTCGAACCGACACTGGACGAAACCGCGAAGGAAAAACTCTACGCCGGCTGGAAAAAAGCGGTCAGCCGCACTCGTGATTGGGAACCACACGAAAGCGCTGAATAAGCCAAGGATGGGGTTCTAACTGGTAGGGAGCAGATTCCTGCGGCATCATGGGCAAATTTTGCACGGCAGCCCAAAGGAAGCCCCATGAATCTGCCTCCCCGTCAGCAGCAAATCCTCGAACTGGTCCGCGAACGCGGCTATGTCAGCATCGAGGAAATGGCCCAGCTGTTCGTCGTTACACCGCAAACCATCCGCCGCGATATCAATCAACTGGCGGAAGTCAACCTGTTGCGTCGCTACCACGGCGGCGCAGCCTACGACTCCAGCGTCGAAAACACTGCCTACGCCATGCGCGCCGATCAGATGCGCGATGAAAAACAGCGTATCGGCGAAGCCATTGCCGCTCAGATTCCCGATCACGCCTCGCTGTTCATCAATATCGGCACCACCACCGAATCCATCGCTCGGGCGCTGCTCAACCACAACCACCTGAAGATCATCACCAACAACCTGCACGTGGCCTCGATGCTCAGCGCCAAGGACGATTTCGACGTGCTGCTGACCGGTGGCAACGTGCGGCGTGACGGTGGCGTGGTCGGTCAGGCGAGTGTCGACTTCATTAACCAGTTCAAGGTCGACTTCGCCCTGGTCGGCATCAGCGGCATCGATGAAGATGGCAGCTTGCTGGATTTCGATTATCAGGAAGTGCGGGTGTCCCAGGCGATCATCGCCAATGCCCGGCAGGTAATCCTCGCGGCGGACTCCAGCAAATTCGGGCGCAATGCCATGATTCGCCTGGGGCCGATCAGCCTGATCGATTGCCTGGTCACCGATCAGCAGCCTTCGCCAGCCTTGGCGCAGCTGTTGAGCCAGCACAAGATTCGGTTGGAAGTGGTTTAACTCCTTTCGAAATGGCTCGCTCCCCTGTGGCGAGGGAGCTTGCTCCCGTTCGGCTGCGCAGCAGACGCAAATCAGACAATTTGTTCTTCCTGAAAAACCGCGCTCACCGGTTTTAGGGCTGCTTCGCAGCCCAGCGGGAGCAAGCTCCCTCGCCACAAAAGCCCTCCCGCGCTCACTAAATGTTCGTAAATTTTCCTTTAACCGCCCTTCGATCAGTATTTTCAATCGAAGTTGACTGGCTGTGCGCGTCTTTATGGGCTAGTATTTTCGTAAATGAACATTAATGTTCGAATTCAAATATAGAAAATCAAAGCCCGAGGCCAGCCGATGCCCACTTCTACCTTGCCTACGCCCCCTCTCGCCGAGGTTTACGATATCGCCGTCATCGGTGGTGGGATCAATGGCGTGGGGATCGCAGCGGATGCCGCCGGTCGCGGTCTTTCGGTGTTCCTTTGCGAAAAGGATGACCTGGCCAGCCACACTTCGTCCGCCAGCAGCAAGCTGATCCACGGCGGCCTGCGCTATCTCGAACATTACGAATTTCGCCTGGTGCGCGAAGCCCTCGCCGAGCGTGAAGTACTGCTGGCCAAGGCGCCGCACATCGTCAAACAGATGCGTTTCGTGCTGCCGCACCGCCCGCACCTGCGTCCGGCCTGGATGATCCGCACCGGCCTGTTCCTTTATGACAATCTGGGCAAACGGGAAAAACTCGAAGGTTCGAAAAGCCTGAAGTTCGGCCCGGACAGTGCACTGAAAAGCGAAATCACCAAAGGCTTCGAATATTCCGATTGCTGGGTCGATGACGCACGCCTGGTCGTACTGAACGCCATGGCCGCCCGCGAGAAAGGCGCCCACGTTCACACCCAGACCCGCTGCGTCAGTGCCCGTCGCACCAAGGGCCTGTGGCACCTGAATCTGGAACGCGCCGATGGCAGCCTGTTTTCGATCCGCGCCAAAGCGCTGGTCAATGCAGCCGGCCCGTGGGTCGCCAAGTTCATCCGTGATGACCTGAAGATGGAATCGCCGTATGGCATCCGTCTGATCCAGGGCAGCCACCTGATCGTGCCGAAGCTATATGAAGGCGAACACGCGCACATTCTGCAAAACGAAGATCAGCGCATCGTCTTCACCATTCCGTACCTGAATCACTTCACCCTGATCGGCACAACCGACCGTGAGTACACCGGCGACCCGGCGAAAGTTGCGATCACTGAAGGCGAAACCGATTACCTGCTCAAAGTGGTCAACGCCCACTTCAAGAAGCAAATCAGTCGCGACGATATCCTGCACAGCTACTCCGGTGTTCGCCCGCTGTGCAACGACGAATCCGACAACCCGTCGGCTGTCACCCGCGACTACACCCTGGCATTGTCGGGCAGTGCCGAAGAAGCGCCGCTGTTGTCGGTGTTCGGCGGCAAACTGACGACTTACCGCAAACTGGCCGAATCGGCGCTGGCGCAACTGGCCCCGTACTTCGCGTACATCAAGCCAAGCTGGACTGCCAGCGCCACCCTGCCCGGCGGCGAAGACATGACCACGCCGCAGGCCTTGAGCTCGCGGATCCGCGACAAATTCGACTGGGTGCCCACCGAAATCGCCCGACGCTGGGCCACCACTTATGGCAGCCGCACCTGGCGCATGCTCGAAGGTGTGGAAAGCCTTAATGATCTGGGCGAACACATCGGCGGCGGTCTCTACACTCGCGAAGTTGATTACCTGTGCAGCGAAGAATGGGCGACCACCGCCCACGACATTCTGTGGCGCCGCACAAAGCTTGGGCTGTTCACTACCCCGGCGGAACAGCAGAAGCTCGAAGATTACCTGAACAAGGTCGAACAGAACCGCAGCAAGATCCAAGCGGCCTGATCGGGAATCCGGTTAAAACGAAGCCCCTGAATCTCATGATTCAGGGGCTTTTTGTATTCTGCCAGACACTACCTATCCCCTGTGGGAGCGAGCCTGCTCGCGATGAGGTCGGCACATGCAACATTGATGTTGCCTGACACTCCGCTATCGCGAGCAGGCTCGCTCCCACAGGGGATAGGTGCAAGGCATGAGATTCCATTCGGTTTTCCGAACGCGACCCGACGGTCGATTCGGTTAACCGGATTCTCCATCGCGAAAATTCACGCCATAAATATTTAATATCTTTATAAATCAATAACTTGATCTATATCGCCTGGCCTGGCACGAGTCATGCTCTACACTCTTGGACGAATGTACGCTGCGCCACCCCTTCAGGAGCCGGCAAGCATTCGAAGCACCAAAAAGGGCCGATGAACTGGCTCCATATAAAAACAATGTCGAGGAAAATTTGATGCGCATCGTTCCCCATCTCCTGGGCGCAGCCATTGCTGCCGCTCTGATTAGCACTCCAGTTTTCGCCGCCGAACTCACCGGCACACTGAAGAAGATCAAAGAGTCCGGCACCATCACCCTCGGGCATCGTGACGCTTCCATTCCGTTTTCCTATATCGCGGACGCTTCCGGCAAACCGGTTGGCTACTCCCACGATATCCAGCTGAAAATCGTTGAAGCCATCAAGAAAGACCTGGACATGCCCAACCTCCAGGTCAAATACAACCTGGTGACCTCGCAAACCCGTATCCCGCTGGTGCAGAACGGCACCGTGGACGTCGAGTGCGGCTCCACCACCAACAACGTCGAACGTCAGCAGCAAGTTGACTTCTCCGTCGGCATCTTCGAAATCGGCACCAAGCTGCTGGCCAAGAAAGATTCCCCATACAAAGACTTCGCCGACCTCAAAGGCAAGAACGTCGTGACCACCGCCGGCACCACGTCCGAGCGCATCCTCAAGTCGATGAACGCCGACAAGCAGATGGGCATGAACGTGATCTCCGCCAAAGACCATGGCGAGTCCTTCCAGATGCTGGAAACCGGCCGTGCCGTGGCTTTCATGATGGACGACGCCTTGCTGGCCGGTGAAATGGCCAAGGCCAAGAAGCCGACCGACTGGGCCGTGACCGGGACTGCGCAGTCCAATGAGATTTACGGTTGCATGGTTCGCAAAGGCGACGCGCCGTTCAAGAAAGCTGTCGACGACGCCATCATCGCGACCTACAAGTCCGGCGAGATCAACAAGATCTACGAAAAATGGTTCATGCAGCCAATTCCGCCAAAAGGCCTGAACCTGATGTTCCCGATGAGCGAAGAGCTCAAGGCCCTGATCGCCAATCCGACCGACAAAGCGGCTGACGAAAAGAAATCCTGATTTCTGACTAACCTTATCCCCTGAGAGAGCCTTTGCCCTTTCAGGGGTTGTCACTCCCTGCTGGCATTTCTGGAAACACTCGAACCGGTGGCTGTCGAGCCGCTCGTGTGTGCCTGACCATTAGAGTCGGGCGGGAACGGAGTCCCCAGGCGGGCATTTGTAAATCGAACGAATCCGAGGGGAGACCCTAATGAATTACAACTGGGACTGGGGCGTGTTCTTCAAGTCCACCGGCGTGGGCAGCGAGATTTATTTCGACTGGTACCTCTCCGGTTTGGGCTGGACCATCGCCATTGCCGTCGCAGCCTGGATCATCGCGCTGCTGCTGGGCTCGATTCTGGGCGTCATGCGCACGGTACCGAATCGCATCGTATCGGGCATCGCGACCTGCTACGTCGAAATCTTCCGTAACGTGCCGCTGCTGGTTCAGCTGTTCATCTGGTACTTCCTGGTGCCCGACCTGCTGCCTGCGGACATCCAGGAGTGGTACAAGCAGGATCTCAACCCCACCACTTCGGCGTTCCTCAGCGTCGTCGTGTGCCTTGGCCTGTTCACCACCGCTCGTGTTTGCGAACAAGTGCGCACCGGTATCCAGGCGCTGCCCCGCGGCCAGGAAGCCGCCGCTCGCGCCATGGGTTTCAAGCTGCCGCAGATCTACTGGAACGTGCTGCTGCCCCAGGCTTACCGCATCATCATTCCGCCGCTTACCTCGGAATTTTTGAACGTATTCAAGAACTCCTCCGTCGCGTCGCTGATTGGCCTGATGGAGCTGCTCGCGCAGACCAAACAGACCGCCGAGTTCTCCGCCAACCTGTTCGAAGCCTTCACCCTGGCCACGCTGATCTACTTCACGCTGAACATGAGCCTGATGCTGCTGATGCGTTCGGTCGAGAAGAAAGTCGCCGTACCGGGCCTGATTTCCGTAGGGGGTAAATGATGGAATTCGACTTCTCGGGCATCATTCCGTCCCTTCCGGGTTTGTGGAACGGCATGGTCATGACCCTCAAGCTGATGGCCTTGGGCGTGATCGGCGGGATCATCCTCGGCACGATCCTGGCGCTGATGCGCTTGTCCCACAACAAACTGCTGTCGAACATCGCCGGCGCCTACGTTAACTACTTCCGCTCGATCCCGTTGCTGCTGGTCATCACCTGGTTCTACCTGGCGGTGCCGTTTGTATTACGCTGGATTACCGGCGAAGACACCCCGATCGGCGCGTTCGCCTCGTGCATCGTGGCCTTCATGATGTTCGAAGCCGCGTATTTCTGCGAAATCGTCCGGGCTGGCGTGCAGTCGATCCCCAAGGGTCAGATGGGCGCTGCCCAGGCGTTGGGTATGGAATACGGCCAGATGATGCGACTGATCATCCTGCCGCAAGCGTTTCGCAAGATGACCCCGTTGTTGCTGCAACAGAGCATCATTCTGTTCCAGGACACCTCGCTGGTGTATGCGGTGGGTCTGGTGGATTTCCTCAATGCCTCCCGTGCCAGTGGCGACATCATCGGTCGCTCCAATGAGTTCCTGATCTTCGCAGGTCTCACGTACTTCACAATCAGCTTTGCCGCCTCGCTGCTGGTCAAGCGTCTGCAAAAAAGGTTTGCCGTATGATCTCTATCAAGAATGTCAACAAGTGGTATGGCGACTTCCAGGTACTGACTGACTGCAGCACCGAGGTCAAAAAAGGCGAAGTGATTGTGGTGTGCGGGCCGTCCGGCTCCGGTAAATCCACCCTGATCAAATGCGTCAACGCCCTGGAACCGTTCCAGAAAGGCGACGTGATCGTCGATGGCACATCCATCGCCGACCCGAAGACCAACCTGCCGAAACTGCGTTCGCGCGTTGGCATGGTGTTCCAGCATTTCGAACTGTTCCCGCACCTGAGCATCATGGACAACCTGACCATCGCACAGGTCAAGGTGTTGGGTCGCAGCAAGGAAGAGGCATCCAAGAAAGCCCTGCAACTGCTCGAACGCGTCGGCCTCTCCGCCCACGCCAAAAAGCACCCGGGCCAACTCTCCGGTGGTCAGCAACAGCGTGTGGCGATTGCCCGTGCGCTGGCGATGGACCCGATCGTCATGCTGTTCGACGAACCGACCTCGGCGCTGGACCCGGAAATGGTCAACGAAGTACTCGACGTGATGGTGCAACTGGCCCACGAAGGCATGACCATGATGTGCGTGACCCATGAAATGGGCTTTGCGCGCAAAGTGGCCGACCGGGTGATATTCATGGACCAGGGCAAGATCATCGAAGACTGCAAGAAAGAAGAGTTCTTCGGCGACATCACCGCCCGCTCCGACCGCGCGCAGCATTTCCTCGAGAAGATTCTGCAGCACTAAACATCGGACGCTGCTCCCCCTGTGGGAGCTGGCTCTGTGGTGAGGGGGTTTGCCTGTGGCGAGGGGGCTTGCCCCCGTTCGGCTGCGAAGCAGTCGTAAACCCGTTGCATGCGGTTTGACTTCGAAATACCGGGGCCGCTTCGCGACCCAACGGGGGCAAGCCCCCTCGCCACAGGCAAGCCCCCTCGCCACACAAGTCCGCTCCCACAGGCGGCCAGTGGAGATATGGATATTTGTGTTGTGGTTGACCCAAGGCATCTGTGATGAAATGCGACTCCACTCTCTATCGCGCCGCGCCGCCATCACTCGCCGTGAAACCCCGTTTGATTCGCCATCTGTTCCTGCCGCCACTGGTCATCGCCCTGATGATCGGATTGGGTTACATCGGCTTCTGGGTCAGTGAACACTACGGAATTCGCAGCCTTAGCGAGAATGGCCAGCGTCAGTTGGAACTGCACGCCCGCGCCGTCGAGAGCGAAATCAGCAAGTACACCTACCTGCCCAGCCTGCTGGAACTCGAATCCAGTGTTTCAAAGCTGTTGGCCGACCCGTCTCCGGAACTCCGGCAGACGGTCAACGAATACCTTGAAGGCCTGAACCGGCGCAGCCGCAGTCGGGCCATCTATGTGATGGACACCACCGGTCGCGTACTGGCCACCAGCAACTGGCGCGATGTCGACAGTTATCTGGGTGAAGACCTGTCCTTCCGCGCCTATTTCCAGAATGCCGTGCGCGGTCAGCCGGGGCGTTTCTATGGCATCGGCAGCACCAGTGGCGAACCCGGCTATTACCTGGCGCATGGCCTGGAAGAGCACGGCAAGATCATCGGCGTCGCCGTGGTCAAGGTCCGCCTCGAAGCCATGGAAGAACGCTGGCAGCGTGCGCGTCTGGAAGCCTTCGTCAGCGACGAGAACGGCATCATCATTCTCTCCAGCGATCCGGCGCGGCGGCTTAAATCGGTTGTGCCATTGAGCGAGGAAACCAAGGAAAAACTGGCCCGTAGCCTGCAGTACTACTGGTTTCCGCTGAACGAACTGCAACCGCTGGCGCGGGAGAAACTGGCCGAAGGCGAGGAAAAACTGACCTTCCCCGCCAACAGCGAATTGATGTCCGATGAAGAGAACATCAGCTACCTCTCGCAAACCCGGCCGCTGAGCGACACCCCATGGAATTTCACCCTGCTCACCCCCCTGCAGGATTTGCGGCGTGAAGCGATCAATCAGGGGATTCTGGTGGCGGTGGCATTTGCCCTGGTGGCGTTTCTGCTGATCGCCTGGAACGAGCGGCGCAAGGTGATCGCCACCCGCCTCGCGGCGCGGGAAGCCTTGCAGGAAGCCAACAATCAACTGGAGCGTCGGATTACCGAACGCACCACCGACCTGCGCGCCAGCAACGAACGACTCAAGGGTCAGATCCGTGAACGCCGGCAGGCGGAAGAGACGTTGCGCCGCGCCCAGGATGAACTGGTCCAGGCCGGAAAACTGGCGGCCATCGGCCAGATGTCCACCAGCATCGCCCACGAATTGAACCAGCCACTGGCCGCCTTGCGGACCTTGTCCGGCAATACCGTGCGTTTTCTGGAACGCGGCCAGCTGGATGTGGCCAGCACCAACCTCAAGACCATCAATGAACTGATCGACCGCATGGGCCGGATCACCGCCAGCCTGCGCTCCTTCGCCCGGCGCGGTGATGACAAGGGCCAGGCCAGTTTTGGTAAAGCCGTGGACGCCGCCCTGCAATTGCTGGGCAGCCGGATGGAAAGCGCGCACCTGCATTTGCATCGCGACCTCGAAGACGTACAGGTGCAGATCGACCAGACCCGTCTGGAGCAGATCCTGGTCAACCTGATCGGCAACGCGCTCGACGCCATGCAGTCGCAGCCCCTGCCGGCGTTGTGGCTCGAAGGCGAGGAGTTCGATGGCAAGTATCGTCTGCGGGTACGCGACAACGGCCACGGCATCGATGCCGAAGCGCGCAAGCATCTGTTCGAACCGTTCTTCACCACCAAACCCGGCGAACAAGGCCTGGGCCTCGGCCTGACGCTTTCCGCCAGCCTGGCCGCCGCCACTGGCGGGCATCTGGGTGTCGAACACCCGGCCAGCGGTGGTACCACCTTCGTTCTCAGTTTACCGTTGGTAAGCCCCACTCCCGCCGAGCCAATATGAACAACGACCTTAGTGTGCTGATCGTCGAAGACGACCCCCATGTCCTGCTCGGCTGCCAACAGGCGCTGACCCTGGAAGACATTCCCTGCGTGGGCGTCGGCAGCGCCGAAGAAGCGCTGGAACGAGTCGGCGATAACTTCGCCGGCATCGTCATCAGCGACATCCGCCTGCCGGGCATCGATGGCCTGGAACTGCTGACCCGGCTCAAGGCCCGCGATCGCAGCCTGCCGGTGGTGCTGATTACCGGCCATGGCGACATCTCCATGGCCGTTGGCGCGATGCAGAAAGGCGCCTACGACTTCATGGAGAAACCCTTCTCCCCGGAACGTCTGGTGGACGTCGCCCGCCGTGCGCTGGAGCAACGCAGCCTGGCGCGAGAAGTGTCGTCGTTACGTCGACAGCTGTTCGAGCGCGACTCCCTCGAAGGACGGATCATCGGGCGTTCGCCGGCCATGCAGAACCTGCGAGAACTGATCGCCAACGTCGCCGACACCTCGGCCAACGTGCTGATTGAAGGCGAGACCGGTACCGGTAAAGAATTGGTTGCGCGCTGCCTGCACGACTTCAGCCGTCGGCACACCAAACAGTTCGTCGCGCTGAACTGCGGTGGCCTGCCGGAGAACCTGTTCGAAAGTGAAATATTCGGCCACGAGGCCAACGCCTTCACCGGTGCCGGCAAGCGGCGGATCGGCAAGATCGAACACGCCGACGGCGGCACGCTGTTCCTCGATGAAGTGGAAAGCATGCCGCTGCCCTTGCAGATCAAACTGCTGCGGGTGTTGCAGGAACGCACTCTTGAACGCCTGGGCTCGAACCAGAGCGTGGCGGTGGATTGCCGGGTGATCGCCGCGACCAAGTCCGATCTGGATCAATCGAGCAAGGCCGGCGAGTTTCGCAGCGACCTGTATTACCGCCTGAACGTGGTAACCCTGGAACTGCCGCCGCTGCGCGAACGCCGCGAAGACATCCTGCAACTGTTCGAACACTTTTTGCAGCAGTCATCCTTGCGCTTCGACCGCGCGGTGCCGGAGCTGGACAACCAGACCCTGTCGAACCTGATGAGCCACGACTGGCCAGGCAATGTGCGCGAATTGCGCAACATCGCCGAGCGTTTCGCATTGGGCCTGCCGGCCTTCAAAAAAACCGGCGCCAGCGGCAGCAACCAGGGCCTGGCCTTCGCCGAAGCGGTGGAAGCCTTCGAACGCAACCTGCTCAGCGACGCCTTGCAGCGCAGCGGCGGCAACCTGACCCAGGCCAGCCAGGAACTGGGGATGGCCAAGACCACGCTGTTCGACAAAGTGAAGAAATATGGGTTGAGCCACTGATGGACCTGATTTTCAAAGCAACCCTGGGCGCGGCGGTGGTGGTGATTCTCGCCATGCTGGCCAAGACCAAAAATTATTACATCGCAGGCCTGGTGCCGCTGTTTCCGACCTTTGCGCTGATCGCTCATTACATCGTCGGCAAGGGGCGTTCGCTGGATGATCTGAAAACCACCATCGTGTTTGGCATGTGGTCGATCATTCCGTACTTCGTCTACCTGGCGACCTTGTATGTGATGGTCGACCGGATGCGGCTGGAGGCTTCGTTGGCGGTGGCGGCGGTGGCGTGGTTGATGGCGGCGACGGTGCTGGTCAGCGTGTGGGTTCGCTTGCACGCCTGACCGCGATCTTCTGTAACTGATCGTTCCCACGCGCAGCAAAGGAATGCAGCCTGTGACGCTCCGCGTCACTGGACGCGGAGCGTCCTTAGAGGCATTCCCACGCAGAGCGTGGGAATGATCGAGCGTGTAACGTCAGTTCAACCGTTGACCGTACCGCCCCTGGCTTCACTCATGATCTGGCGAATCGCACCGACAAACGTCTCCACCGGCTGCCCGCCACTGACGGCGTACTGCCCGTTAAACACCACCGTCGGCACTGAACTCACTCCGCGCGATAGCCACAACTGTTCTTCTTCGCGAACCTCTTTGGTGAATTCATCGGACGCCAGAATCGCCTCGGCCCGCTGCCGATTCAGCCCCACGCTTTCAGCGATCTGCGCCAATTGCCCGTGATCGGAAGGATTGCCGCCCTCGGTGAAATACGCCTTGAACAGTGCGTCTTTCAGGTTGAACTGCAACCCTTCCAGCCCCGCCCAATGCAGCAAGCGGTGAGCATCGAAAGTGTTGTAGATACGGCTGCTGCCGTCCGTGCGAAAGGCAAACCCGACCTCGGCGCCACGCGCGCGGATCATTTCGCGGTTCTTCTGCGATTGCTCAGGCGTCGAGCCGTACTTTTCGCTGATGTGTTCGGTGATGTTCTGGCCCTCTGGGCCCATCTTCGGGTTCAGTTCGAACGGCTGGAAACGGATCTCGGCCTGGACTTCATCGCCGAGCGAATCCAGGGCACGGGTCAGGCTATACAGACCGACGACGCACCAGGGGCAGGACACGTCGCTGACGAAATCGATTTTCAGGGGGGTACTCATCATTTACCTCACAGGCTTGAATCGCGCCGGAAAGTTCGAACGATACACCCGCAGGCTGAGCCCGTGTGGCAGCCGTTCCACTATTCCCCTTGTGGGAGCGAGCCTGCTCGCGAAGGCGTCATGTCAGTTGATATCTGCATTGGCTGATGCACCGCTTTCGCGAGCAGGCTCGCTCCCACAGGGGGATTTCGGGTGTTTTGGGGATGGTGTTTAGTTCTGTTTAGCGTTACTTCCTGAAAGCTACAGCGTCTTGCGCCGTCGCCTACAACCACGTCAGAATCCGCCGGCTTGTGCGCCTGGAGGCCCGTCGGTAACTTGGTTCGTGTCACTGATTCCCAGTGATCGGGTTTAGTAGCCCGGATTACCCCTCAAGACGGTTGCACAAGCGTCATTTAGTCAGGTTTTCACCTGCATTTGATGGTGGCTGTGCGCATGGCACCCTCGGGTGCGCCGGGTTTGAGGGAGTTACCGGTCTACTAACTTGCGCACAGCTACCACCCCTACCGTTTAGTAGCGAGAGAGGTTGTAGCTCTACTAAAAGGTGTATCCCTCAATGTTCAAAATCACTCCAAACCCACCGGAAACCGACGACGTTTCCCCATACGAAACCCCGGGCTCCAAAAAGCTCAACGAAGCCGCCGACCGCGCCCTCGATTACTACCTCAAACCGGTCATTCCCAAAGACACCCCACGCAAACCCAGCACCCTTTACTCGGTCGCCCCCGACGCCAACAACGAAACCCTGCTGGTCAACGCCTGCGAATCGCTGGCGGCGGCGAGCGTGATGTTGAGTGATTTCGCGGGGCAGCTGAACGGCCCTCAACGCAACACCGTGCTCGGCATCCAGAACTCGGTCATGCTGGGTGAACTGGCGGTGAACCGGATGCTGGATAACTTCGTTCCAACGTAAACCAGCCTCCACTGTAATTGAGGCGCTTTTGTGGCGAGGGAGCTTGCTCCCGCTCGGCTGCGCAGCAGTCGTAAATCGGCTTGCGCGGTTTTTCAGGAGATCCGCGCTGACCGGTCATGGGGCTGCTTCGCAGCCCAACGGGGGCAAGCCCCCTCGCCACAAGGGCTCGCACACATTGGATCTGGGTGTTACAGAAGATTGCGTTCGGCCACTGGATCGATCTGCGCCCAATGCGAGGTGTCTTCGCGGTGGGCCTGCAAATACGGCAACACCGCCGCCAGCAACGGCGCCTTGAACGCCTCCTGAAAACGATGGGCCAGCCCCGGAATCAGCTTCAACTGACTGCCGCGAATGTGCGCCGCCAGGTGTACGCCGTGCATCACCGGCAACAACGGATCGGCGGTACCGTGAACCACCAGCGTCGGCACTCGCAATTGATTGAGCAGCGCCACACGGCTCCGTTCAGCGAGGATTGCCATGATCTGGCGCTTCACACCCTCAGGGTTGAATGCCCGGTCATAAGACTGCGCCGCCTGCTGCAACAACGCCTGCCGGTCATCGCTCACCGCCGGGCTGCCCAGTGCCGCCAGCAAGTCAGCCTGTTGCTCCAGCGCCACTTCACGATTCGGCGCACCACGTCGCGCGAGTAACTGCACCAGCGCCGCACTCGGCGCCGGCAAACCTTCGGCCCCCGAGCTGGTCATCAGCAAGGTCAGGCTCTCGACACGCTGCGGTGCCATGGCCGCCATATGCTGGGCGATCATCCCACCCATGCTGGCGCCCAGCACGTGGAATTGCTCGACGTGCAAGGCACTCATCAGGCCGAAGGCATCGTCGGCCATGTCGGTCAGGGTGTACGGCGCCGATACCGGCAAGCCGAGTTTGTAGCGCAGCACTTCGAACGTCAGGTTGGCGTCGACAGGCGCCTGCCGCCAAGTCGAGAGGCCGACATCGCGATTGTCATAGCGGATGACCCGAAACCCCTGCTGACACAGCGCAACCACCACCTCGTCCGGCCAGTGAATCAACTGCCCGCCCAGGCCCATCACCAGCAACAACGCAGGGTCCGAGGCACGGCCAATGCTCTGGTAGGCCAGGCTCACCTGCTCCAGATCGACCCGCTCGGTCGGAACATTGACATCGCACCGCGAAGCCGCCAGGGACGGCAAGCTGAACAATAAAGCGACCAGAAAAGTGGTCGCCGATAACAATAAAGCACGCATGAAAAACACCGAAACGCAGAACTCCAGTAGAGCGCGAGTCTGATGAAGTTTGTTCAAGCGCGCTGCCACAGTTACGTGACAGTTTGATGAAGATTGCCGAGCGGTCATCGTGACAGCCCGATTGCACGAGGAATGCTGTTCACTTAAGAGAGTCTTGAATCAGAGAAACCTGTGGCGAGGGAGCTTGCTCCCGCTTGAGTGCGTAGCACTCACAAAAATCGGTGATTGTTATCGGATTTTGGGGCCGCTACGCAGCCCAGCGCGAGCAAGCTCGCTCGCTCGCTCGCTCGCTCGCCACAAAGGTACGCACGATCCAAGAGCGCGCCTAAATGAACAGCATTACGATTGCACGAGGTGCGTTCGATCACATTCTCCTCTGACGCGATAACTATTTACCGCCACCGTCCCCGAGAACTTTCCTTAAATGGCTCGCAAATGGAGTGGAACCGCCGCTCCTCGCACCGAGCCATGTTGATATGACCGATAGACTTCTTTTCGACCTCCCCAACCCGGCGCCGATCCTCATCCCTACCCCATCCGCGCTGCCGCCTCTCTACGACGAAAGCCTGTTTCTGCATGCTTCGGCACGCTGGCGCGAAAGCAGCGAGGGCTTGCGCGAGCTTCTTGCCGCCAGTCCGGGAATGCGTGACACGCTCACTCAACTGTTGAAACAAAAACTCGATCTGGCCGGGCAACAAGCTGGCTTGCTCTTCGTCGCCACACAGGAGCATCCGGAACGGTTTGTCAGCTTCACCGATGCCTGCGCCTTCGTCCTGCAACACCCGACACTGGAGACGACGCTCGATGAGCGCTGTCGAGTGACCGGTCTGAATCAGACTCATCCCCTGTCGAACCTGACGCCACTGCAAATGCTCGAACGACTCAAGACACTCAACCCTGAACAGTCGCACCGCGAGCGTTGGGCAACCTACTGGGACACGCGCGCCCCCGGCACTGCGGTATCGCGTAAACAACGGGCAATACAGCTTTACCGTCATCATTTCGAAGCGAGCATCCAACTGGCATTCGCCCAGAGAGCCCTGACGGCGGAACAGCTCAAACCCCTGTTGTTGATCATTGATCCGCCCCTCGGTGCTCTGACGCTGGACAGCCAGCCTGTCCATACCGAGCAATTGGCCCTGGTATTGAGTAACCTCGGCAGAGTCGAACTCCCAGGCGCATGGGTCATCACCACAGGCGAGGCGGCCAGCGGCAGTCAATGGCTGTATCTGCCTTGCCGGCCCGTCGCCATTCAACTTTTCAGTCAACGCAGCGACATGGAGGCATGGCTGCTCCGACAGGCACTCATCCCGACCGGCTTGCCTACCGATAACGTTCGCTTTGAATACACCGCCAAAACCGACCCCATGGGCGTGGGCGCAAGCGACCTGTTTGCGGCCTGCCAGCCGGCTCAGGTCAGCGCGTTACGCCACGCAACCCTCGACAAGCCCGGGTTGGCGGAGCACGGTGCGCAATCCCTCGCCCTGGCTGACCAGGTTGACCAAGAGCGCGGCAAGACTGCCATTCTCGCCTCACCCCCCAAGCTGGAAACCGCCGATGGCGACACGGTGGCCAGTGAACAGCCACTGTTTGGCAGCCTATATGCGGATATCCCCTTGTCACTGCGCCGGGCCGCGCTGAACAAGCAGCGCGATGCGCTCGAAATATTGGTGGCAGAGGTAGGAGATGGCCAGGGCCTGCAACCGTTCAAGGACTCGCTCAAAGCGTTGGAAATCGCCGAAGAAGCCGCAGACAAGGCCGCCTCTGCGTTGCTTTATCGATCGCGCCCACTGGATGTGGTCACGTTCCAGCAGGCGTTCACCGCCCTGCACAGCGCCCATAAGGCCGGTCTGCACGCAGAAGCCAGGCTCCAACTGGCGCTTAAACAACTCAGTGACGAGGAGTGCAGCCTGCTCAAGGCCTTGCTGGACACTCCCGATCATCCAGGTCCGGACCCCGTCGCGGCCAGCCTGACCCTATCGATGACCGAACAGAGCGGTGACAAAACCACGGTCACCGCCCAGGAACTCAACGGCGCATTTATCGTCACCCGAGCGGATGCGCTGGCCGATGCCAATTCGCCGCACAGCGTGCTGCTCTACTGGTCTGGCACCGGCGGTGGTCTGCAACGATTCGCCAACCGTCGTGAGCTTGAACGCCAGGTATTGCAGATTCATCAGCAGGACAATGCACTGACGTTGCAGCTGAATAAAATTCCTGGCGACGCGCTGACGTACGGGCTGAATCAACTGACCAGCGACTTCGAAGAGCAGGCCGGCGCGCTGCGCCAGCGTCACGCCGAGCCGGCCCAGGCCGCGCAGCGTGCCGAACAACTGGAAATCTTGCGCAAACACACCCGCGCCACGTTGCAGGTTCCGGTACATGCTGCCAGGAACCTTGCTTTCGCCCACCTGCAAGAGCAAGACCTCAGCAATATCCTCGCCTCCAACCTGCCAAATTGGCTCAGTGCACTGACCGAGGCTGACCGTACCAGGCTCAAGCGACTGATCGAGGCGTACATCAAGGCGATGCAACGTAGCCACGAACTGATAACAGTCGCCCTGGAACCCCGTGACGACTTCACCCGCAAACACTTGCACGCCCGTCTGCGCAAGGATTTCGCGATCAAGGGCCGTTTCGACGTGAAGCTCGACTTGCCCGATTCGGTGAAATGGGCAAAGCATCTCGATCCCGCTCCCGGAGCGCCAGGAACCCCGCAAAAACTCGTGCTGATTCCAAGTGTGACGCGTAGCAGGATGTCTCTCGAGGACCTGGCCCAACACAATATAGACAACACACCGTCGATGAACCTGGAACCCCTTTCCCTGCGATTGAGCTTCATGCAGGTGGAGGTTACTGCGGCGAATAAGACAGAAGCCCAGGCCCTGAAAAGCGGCATCACCCGTGATTATCTGATGAGGGTCCTGCCGGAGCTCGACCTGCCCAAGGCATACGAAACGCTGATCCGCGACGCGTTCACGGGGGCGGCCACCGAGTCCGTCTTCAGCAAAGAGCATCGCCGCGAGAGCCTGATCGAGCCCTGGGCGCTGATGCTCAAATTGCAGGGTGAGACCGCCCGCCTGCAAAAGCAGATCGACCAAAACGACTTGCAAGTCCTGCACATCGCCATCGACGCCGACAACCCCGAAGCCTGGCGCACCGATGGCAAGCGCATTGTATTGCTGCCGGCCTACTTGAGCGTGGGTGGCAAGGACACACCCAATGAAGGCCCCGTGACTTTGTCTGGCGTGAACTTCATCGAGGAACAGGTCAGCGGGGTCACTTTGCTATACCTGCCCGACAGCCCCGATGGCCAATTCCTGCGCCGTTACGACAGCCTGGAAACCGCTCGCAAAGCCCTGTTCAACCTGTGTCTGCATGACAAATGGGTCGGCTACCTGGCTGGCCGGGCCTTACAGGGCGACGTACGAGCCCACGAAATCCGCATCAAGCAGAGCATGCTTAAACATTTCGACGCCTTGATCGGAGTCGGCTTGCGTTGGCCCGCGACCACCTCGTTGGCCGCCCACCTGGTCAATGCTCATATGGGTCGCCTGATCGAAACTCATCGCGGCACCTCCCGCGCCAACGACGCGCTGTACATGGAGCGTTACGCACTGAAAGGCCCGCGCGCCTTCAACTACATAAAAATGGCTTTTGGACTGGTGCCTTTCGTCGGGACCGCTATCGCACTCTACGATGCCTGGATCGCCGCGAACCAGGCGGTGGCAGCCTTTTTACGCGCAGACGTGGGTGACGGCCTGGCGGAGGTCGAATCGGTGCTGTTGTCGCTGATCGACGCGGCCATGGATCTGCTCCCCGGTGAAGTTGCAGCCTCGGCGCTTTCCCGGACAGCCAGCTCCGTCACGCGCGCGCGCCAGCTGCATAAGTTGGGCACAACGGCGGCCGCGATACAGGTGCCCTCGATGCGTCAGGCCCGGCATGTGGCCGAACGCTTCGCCGGTTACGAGTATGAGCAGGCAATTTCCCTGTCGGGACTCCAGCCGGCAACCCAGGGGACCTATCGCAATATCTACCGCCATACCGAGGGTGATTTTATCGTGCGCCAGGGACGGATTTTCCAGGTCGAGCGCAGCAAGGATTCACGCAACTGGCGCTTGAGCGGCAATAGCCAAAAAACCTACAAACAGCCCATCGCGCTCGATGAAGCAGGCCACTGGGATACTTATTTCGGCGTTTATGGCGTTACGTTCGAAGGCGGGGGGCTCGGTGGCGGCAACATGCTCGGGCACCTGGCGGATACGCTTGATCCGGTATGGCCTCAGGCTCTGCGCGAACGGTTGCCTCGCTGGTGGAGCGACCATGCTTATCGTCGCCATCATGCATTGACCGTAGAGGCCGACAGACTCGCCTTGCAATTCGATACCCAGGTAAAGCGCACCAAAGCCGCCCTGCAAGCCTACAACGCCAATCCAGAGCGTCCCAAGGCGCTGATGCACGAAGCGGAGACAGCCTGCATCGCCGATATCGAGTTAGCCAAACAGCACTACCAGACGCTGGCAGATCTGCTTCCACTCAGCCACGGCAACAAAAAGCGCGCGCTTGTGCAAATGCAAAGCGATGACGCGGCGTTACTGACCGACAGGTACAAGCAACAATTGTTCTTTGCCAATCATCGAACCGATCCCCTGCTGAACAGTATCGATGCGCTGATAGAGAGTCTGGACACATTGCCCGCTACAGCGCTCTCCGACCGGCTGCGGGTGCTGGGGGATATCCGGAAGCTGCGGCTGGAAACGA
Organism: Pseudomonas sp. NPDC089918; assembly: GCF_050280605.1. Taxonomy (NCBI): domain Bacteria; kingdom Pseudomonadati; phylum Pseudomonadota; class Gammaproteobacteria; order Pseudomonadales; family Pseudomonadaceae; genus Pseudomonas; species Pseudomonas sp. NPDC089918. The sequence goes on from NZ_JBNNVP010000002.1 coordinate 205,785, forward strand.
TTAAAGAACTCGACACCATCAAGGCCCAAATGCGGGACCTTAACTATTGGTACGAGAAAATTACCGTCAAGGCACACAAAGCCCAACTGACCCAGGAAATCACAATGCTGAACGGGCGTCTCAGCGAGACAAATCTCCTTTACTTGAGAACCGGTAACTTGCTGGAAATGGTGACACGCTATGACACCGCCAACGATGTGTCCTGGTTCTGGCTCCAAAGCCAGGCGCAAGTGAAAAGAGCCCAAGTCGACCGCGCCCTGTTCACCCAATTCAGTCTGCCGGAAGTCAATGTTACCAAGGCTCAGCGTAACCAGATCCTTCAAGAGTGCATCGAGTACTACAGTCAATTTCGTCGGGATATGAATGCCTGGACTGCCAGCTATCCTCAGCATTTTCATCTGGATGACGTGCCGTCATTGATGGACGGCATCGCGAAAATGGCCGAGAGAGCGCGCAAGGCGCTTGATTTGCCTGCACCGACTATTCCAGGGCGCAGCAACAAAAAAGTGTTCACCACTGAAGGCGACCAATTGTTGATCGGGGTGGAGCGCTGGGAAACGACTACACAAAAGCGGCAATACATCCTGACGGGACGAAGTGGGTACATGGAAATCTGGGAACAAGGGAGCAACGGCAAATTCCGCCTCTTGAACCCACAGCCACAGCCATCCCACTCCATTCGCAGAGAACTTGAACCGTTAGTGGCAGATGCCCGCCACCGATTGCAATCACAAGAAACCTACCAGGCCAGGGTTCAAGCCTACGCGGATCAAGACATGCTCCCGGTGGACCTCGAGCACATGATGGTCAGTGAGGCAAATGAACTCACACGCCGCGCTCTTGGCATCGAGGACATTGCCCCAGGCAATGCCCTTGTCCAGCAGCTACGCGACAAGGCCACCGAACTGATTGCCACCGGTCGCGCACTGCGAACCCGTCAGTCGCTGCTGATTAAAAAACCAACCGATGGCATGCTCGGCGACCTCGTCACGCACCACGTGGTAGATATCCGTAAAACCAGTCCGATCAAAAACCTGGGCAGACGCTCGAATGGTCGAATTGACTATATGCAGGAATACGAAGTCTGGGATTTGACGCAAACACCCGCGAAAGTGCTGTGGTACGCCCACTTCCATTACAACAAGGCCGCACCTGCATTCGGCGCATTCGAGAAAGCCCATTTGAAATTACCGGAACATCGGTTTCTCACCCACGCGGACAACGCCGACCTGCCTTACGCCGATATCGGCAAACAATCTGCCGCGCTGCCACACTTCGAAAACCTCTGATGAAAAAAAGGAGCGGGATTACCCCGCTCCTTCCTGGCGCTTCACGCCAGCTGGCTACGCAACTGCCGTGCTGCCGCGACCATGTTTACCAGCGCTGCTTCGGTTTCCGGCCAGGCGCGGGTTTTCAAACCACAATCGGGGTTGACCCACAACCGCTCGGCTGGAATGCGCTTCACCGCTTTGCTCATCAATTTGACCATCTCGGTCGTGTCCGGCACCCGTGGCGAGTGGATGTCATAGACGCCCGGGCCGATGTCGTTCGGGTAGTCGAACGCTTCGAAGGCCTCCAGCAATTCCATGTCCGAGCGCGAGGTTTCGATGGTGATCACGTCGGCGTCCATGGCGGCGATGGACTCGATCACGTCGTTGAATTCGCTGTAGCACATGTGGGTGTGAATCTGGGTTTCGTCACGCACGCCCGATGCACTCAAGCGGAAGGCTTCCACCGCCCAGTCCAGGTATTCCTGCCATTGCGCCCGGCGCAGTGGCAGCCCTTCACGGAACGCGGCTTCGTCGATCTGCACGATCTTGATGCCGGCGTTTTCCAGGTCCACCACTTCATCGCGCAAGGCCAGGGCCAGTTGCTGCGCCTGAATTTTGCGCGAGACGTCTTCGCGCGGGAACGACCACATCAGCATGGTCACGGGACCGGTGAGCATGCCTTTCATGACTTTGTCGGTGAGGCTCTGGGCGTAGGTGATCCAGTCGACCGTCATCGGTTTCGGACGGCTCAGGTCGCCGTAGATGATCGCCGGTTTAACGCAGCGCGAGCCATAGCTCTGGACCCAGCCGAACCGAGTGAACAAGTAGCCGTCCAGTTGTTCGGCAAAGTACTCGACCATGTCGTTGCGCTCGGCTTCACCGTGCACCAGCACGTCCAGGCCCAGGCGTTCCTGGATTTGCACGGCGTGGCGGATTTCGCTGTGCATGGCATCCGTGTAATCGTTGGCCGACAGCTTGCCTTGCTTGAAGGCCTGGCGCGCCAGACGGATCGAAGCGGTTTGCGGGAACGAACCGATTGTGGTGGTCGGGAACGCCGGCAGTTTCAGCCGTGCCTGTTGTTGTGCGATGCGTTTGGTAAATGGTGAGAGGCGTTGGCTGTCCGCTGCGCCGATGGCATTGATTCGGGCCTGCACATCCGCTTTGTGGATACGCGGAGACTGAGCGCGACTGGCCGCAATGGCGCGGCTTTCAGCCAGGGCGGTTTGCACTTTGGGCGATTGCGGATCGTTGAGGGCATCACGCAGCACGGCGATTTCACCGCACTTCTGCACGGCAAACGCCAGCCAGCTTTTCAGTTCCGGGTCGAGTTTGTCTTCACGGTCCAGGTCCACCGGGCTGTGCAGCAGCGAGCAGGAACTGCTGACCCACAAGTTATCGCCAAAACGCTCCTGGGCCGGCTGCAGTTGCGCGAGGACTTGCTCCAGCTCGCAGCGCCAGACGTTGCGACCGTTCACCAGACCCACCGAGAGAATTTTGTAAGTCGGCAGACGATCCAGCACCTGACCGAGTTGATCCGGTGCGCGCACCGCGTCGATGTGCAAGCCTTGCACTGGCAGGCTGACAGCCAGGCCGAGGTTGTCTTCCAGGCCACTGAAGTAAGTCGCCACGAGTTTTTTCAGCGGCGAATATTGAAGGATGTGATAGGCGCGTTCGAAGGCGTTTTTCCAGGCCTGTGGCAGGTCGAGGGTCAGGATCGGTTCGTCGATCTGCACCCACTCCACGCCTTGGGCTGCGAGGCGACCGAGAATTTCGCCGTAGATCGGCAGCAGGCGCTCCAGCAGGTCGAGCTTGTCGAAGTCATTGCCTTTGGCCTTGCCCAGCCACAGGTAAGTCAACGGGCCGATGATCACCGGTTTGACGTTGTGGCCCAGGGCTTTGGCTTCGTCGACTTCGTCGAACAGCTGTTCCCAGCTCAGTTTGAACTGTTGATCAGCGGTGAATTCCGGGACCAGGTAATGGTAGTTAGTGTCGAACCATTTGGTCAGTTCTTGGGCGTATTGCGCCTGGGTATGTTCACCGCCGCAGCAGGCTGCGGTAGCGCCACGGGCCATGGCGAACAGGGTGTCGAGGGTCGGCAGGCCACGGGAGTCTTTGGCACCGTCGAAGCGCTCGGGAATCACGCCGAAGGTCAGGGAGTGAGTCAGTACCTGGTCGTACCAGGCGAAGTCGCCCACAGGTAGCAGGTCGATGCCAGCGTCTTTCTGCAATTGCCAGTGAGTGGCGCGCAATTGGCGGCCGACGCTTTTCAGCGCGTCCTGATCCAGATCACCCTTCCAGTAGGATTCGAGGGCTTTTTTCAGTTCGCGGTCGGCGCCGATGCGCGGGAAACCAAGTGTGTGGGCCAAGGCCATGGTAAGAGTTCTCTCTATAAAGGACGCTATAAAACATGGTGCTATTGTCGACAGCTCACCCAACATGAGACAAACTCAACCTTTTCGTGTTGATCACAAGTTTTCCTCATGGAGCCCCCGGTGCTTGAAATCCGTCACCTGAAAACCCTGCACGCCTTGCGCGAAGCCGACAGCCTGGTGGATGCGGCCGACCGCCTGCACCTGACCCAGTCGGCACTGTCCCACCAGTTCAAGGAGCTGGAAGAGCGCATGGGCATGCCGTTGTTCGTGCGCAAGACCAAACCGGTGCGCTTCACCAGTGCCGGCTTGCGCCTGCTGCAACTGGCCGACGCCACCCTGCCGCTACTGCGCGGCGCCGAGCGTGACATTGCGCGGCTGGCCGGCGGCACGGCGGGGCGTTTGCACATGGCGATCGAGTGCCACAGTTGCTTTCAGTGGCTGATGCCGACCATCGACCAGTTCCGCGACGCCTGGCCGGAAGTCGAGCTGGACCTGGCCTCGGGTTTCTCCTTCGCCCCGCTGCCGGCGCTGGCCCGAGGCGACCTGGACCTGGTGGTGACCTCCGATCCGCTGGAACTGGTCGGGATCACTTACGTGCCGTTGTTCACCTACGAAGCCATGCTCGCGGTGGCTAACCAGCATCGCCTGGCGAGCAAGCCGTACATCGTGCCCGAAGATCTGCTGACGGAAACCTTGATCACCTACCCGGTGGAGCGTGATCGGCTGGACATCTTCACCCGCTTCCTGGAACCGGCCGACATCGAACCGGCCCAGGTGCGCACCTCGGAACTGACGGTGATGATGATGCAACTGGTGGCCAGCGGTCGTGGCGTCTGCGGCATGCCTCATTGGGCGCTGCATGAATACAGTTCACGGGGTTACGTGAAGGCTAAACGGCTGGGGGAAAAAGGCTTGTTCGCAACACTCTACGCCGGGATTCGCGCCGACATGCTGGATGCACCCTACATGCGCGACTTTTTGCTGACGGCCAAGGACACGTCGTTTTCGACGCTGGACGGGGTTAGTGCAGTGCGCTAATGCTCTGTCACCCGAAATGGCTGGGGCAATGATGATCAAATGTGGGAGCGGGCTTGCTCGCGAAGGCGGGTTCATATTCAACATAAATGTTGGCTGATCTACCGCTTTCGCGAGCAAGCCCGCTCCCACATTGGATCTGCGGGGTTCACAAAAAATGGGGTCATTGCAGATCCCCTGTGTGTAGGATCGGGGTGGTTTCAGATCTCGCGCCACAGGCTTGGCGTCCCCGATGCTCGAAGAAACTGTGGCGAGGGGGCTTGCCCCCGTTCGGCTGCGCAGCAGTCGTAAAACCGGCGAATACGGTTTATCAGATACAACCGGGTTGATTGGTTTTGGGGGCGCTTCGCAGCCCAGCGGGAGCAAGCTCCCTCGCCACAACAGCCCTTATGCCAAAGATTCAGCGGTGAGCTCACGCCACATATGAATCTTGTCGAAATAGTCTTCGCCAACCCGCACGGCCAGTGGCTCAAGCCCGAACTGCACGAAACCGCATCGCTGATACAGCTTGAAGGCGGCTTCGTTGCCTGCGGTAACGGTCAGCTGGATCAGCCTCAGGCCCTGATGGGTCTGTGCTTCAGCCAACGCTGCCTGAACCAGTTGATAGCCGAGCCCGCGCTGCCGAACGTCACCCGAAACGTACATGCCGAACAACGTCGCCTTGTGCCGGGCCTTCTCCCGCGGCTCGAAGGCCAACCCGACGATGCCCGCCAGCTCACCCTTCTCGAACGCCCCGAACACTACATCCAGCTTGCCGGTCAGGCGCGATTCCCACCAACTCAACGGCATTACCGCGCGCTCGCGCACGCTGGACGTGAACGCCTGGGGATGCAAGTCATAGGCTTCAAGCATCAACGCCCGGTAATCCAGGGCATGGCTGGCATCAAGCCGTTGAATCCACATTTCAGGCCACTCGCCGCTGCTCGAGCATCAAGCGCACCGCCAGCCCGGACAGCACGAAGCCCATGAAGTAACGCTGCATCGCCAGCCAGTTCGGGTTGTTGACGAACCAGGAGGCGATGCCCGCGGCAAACAGCGCGATCAGCAGATTGACGCTGAAGCTCACGCTGATCTGGGTCAGGCCGAGGATGATGCTCTGGGTGAACACCGAACCGTGCTCAGGGGTAATGAACTGCGGAAACACCGACAGGTAAAACACCGCGATTTTCGGGTTCAGCGCGCTGGTGAGAAAGCCCATGGTGATCAGCTTGCGGGACGAGTCCGCTGGCAACTGCTGCGCCTCGAACGGCGAACGCGCACCGGGCTTGACCGCCTGCCAGGCCAGCCACAACAGGTACAACGCACCGGCCCACTTCAACACTTCATAGGCCATCGGCACTGCCACGAACACCGCGGTCAAACCCGCAGCGGCCGCGAACAGGTGCACTAAAAACCCCGCGACCACGCCGAGCAACGAAGTCACTCCGGCCTTGCGCCCCTGGCAAATTGAACGAGAGATCAGGTAGATCATGTTTGGCCCGGGCGTGAGTACCATCAGCAGCGCCGCCGCGGCGAAAATCAGCAAATCTTGAAGCGGGATCATGGGCATCCTCCGTCCTTGGACGATCAAGCGGTTTCGTTCAGTGAGGCTCGATAAAACGGCAATATCTGGTCCCGTGTCAATGGCGCCAGCATGACATCGCCGTCGGTGGCAGGATCGATCCAGCGCACTTCTTCGATTTCCGCCGCTGGGGAAACGTGTGAGTCGATGGTCAATTGAAAGAGTTCGGCGTGTACGACAAAACCCGGCTCATTGGCGGCCGGTGCCGAGAATTGCCCCAGGTAGGCGGCTTGCGCCGGATCGATGACCAGTCCCAGTTCCTCTTCCAGCTCCCGGGCGAGGGCATGGACCGGTTGCTCATGGGCCTCGATCTTGCCTCCCGGCTGCATGAACGCCTGGGTGCCGCGCTTGCGCACCAGCAGGGTGCGACCGTCGGGGCCGATCAGCAGGGCTGCGGCAATGCGGATGAGACGAGACGAAGCGGCGGATGAAAGCGTCATGGATCAGGATTGGCCTTGGGCAAAAGACGCAAGGATCACATGAGCACTGCTTCTGTGGCGAGGGGGCTTGCCTGTGGCGAGGGGGCTTGCCCCCGTTTGAGTGCGTAGCACTCACAAAGATCTTTGGTGCATTGGAGATTTTGGGGCTGCTTCGCAGCCCAACGGGGGCAAGCCCCCTCGCCACAGACCCTCACCACAGACCCTCGCCACAGACCCTCACCACAGGGCTCCCACAGGGGATCAGTGTTGAGCCTTGAACACTTAGCTCGTCTCGAGAAGCGCGCCCTCCACTTCCTCCGGCACTTTCACAAAAATGCTGTACCTGGCACCTTCCATCGCCTCGAAAGCGATCAACTTCTCCACCAGTGGCCCATTCAACACCTTGCCGGCATTGAGCAGCAGCATGCCGTTGTCGGCGTTGAGATTGCGCGCCAGGATCATGCCCGCCGCCAGATCCCGGGTGGTCAGCACCTTGACCGTCGGATCGGCCAGCGTCACGTCGCTCAGATAAGTGGCGCAGACCTGAATGAAATCCTCCACCAGTTCCGGGTCGTAGAGGCGACCGGCGTACTGGCGGATGTACACCAGGGCTTCATCGCTGTTCATCTGCCGTTCGAGGATCAGCCCGCGCTGCAACTCGATGAAATCCACCGCCAGTTTCAGCAACCGCGAACCGAACGGAATCGCTTCGCCCTTGAGCCGATCCGGAAAACCGCTGCCGTCCCAACGCTCCTGGTGATGCAGGATCAGCCGAGCGGCATCCTTCATTGGGTCGAGCGTCATCAGCAGCGACTCACTCTGCTTCGGGTACCCCCGATAGCGCTCGCGATCATTGTGATGCAGCAGGTCCGAGGGCGTGCTCATCATGCTGTCGGTCCAGCTCAACTTTCCGATGTTGTAAAGCGCCGCGGCCATGGTCAGGTCACGACTGCTGCCTTCGTCCAGACCATGCAGTTTGCAGTACACCCGCACCAGTTCGATGATCTGCCGGTTGGTCTGTTTGGCGGGCGGCAGGCGCAGGTTGGCCAGCAACGAAAACACCTCGGTGCCAGTGACATAGCTGCGCTTGAGCTCTTCGTAGGCCAGGTCCAGCATGTCGGCGGTCTGCTGCAGCTCGCTGGTGCGGGCCGCGACGTGTTTTTCCAGGGTGGCGTTGAGCAGCTTCAGCTTCTCGTTCTGATCCCACGTCTCCTGCACCAGACGCAAGCGTTCACGCTCGGAATGCTGATAGGCAAGTGATTGTCGAAGGGTCAGCAGCATTTCCTCATCGTGCCAGGGTTTGCTGATGTAACGATGAATCTGCCCTTCATTGATGGCTTTGATAATGGCCGACGGATCGGCATAACCCGTCAGCATGATCCGGAGAGTGTCGGGGTAACGCTGATGGACATGAGCCAGCAGCGTGGCGCCGTCCATATTGGGCATGCGCGCGTCACTCATCACCAGATCGATCGGCTGCTGCGCCATGATCTCCAGCGCCTGGGCACCGCTGGTGGCCAGCAGTACCTCGTAGGGCTGACCGCGCAGCAGACGGCGCAGACTATTGAGAATCGACTCCTCATCGTCGACCAGCAGTAATTTGGGTTTATAGGTCTCAGTCGTGGGGAGTTGCTCTTCCATGGCATTACCTCAAGTGAAACGTGTGTCTTTATGTCGCGCGCGGGGCAAACGTCCTGGCGCCCCGAGCCTGACTTACAGGCTAGATGATTTTCAGCCCGACCCCGGAAATGATTCGTTTCAGTCAACCGGGCGAATTTCTGGCCGGGCGACTATGCTCAGATCACTCGGATCCAGAACGATACCCGCTTCATCCAGCGATCAGGGAAGGGATACCCTCTATGAACTCATTGCACCAACCTGCAGTCGGTACAGGCGCATGTCAGTGAATACGCTGCTTGCGCGTATTAATCGTCGGATTCTCATCGTCGATGACACGGCGTCGATCCATGAGGATTTTGCCAAGATTCTCAGCCCGCCATCGATCGAAGACGACAGCCTGATCAACGCCGAAAACGCCCTGTTCGGTACCCCGGCGTCGGTATCGTTGCAAAGTTTCGTCATCGATTCCGCGTTTCAGGGCCGCGAAGCGCTGGACAAGGTCGAGAGCGCACTGGCGAATGACTCGCCCTACGCGATGGCCTTTATCGACATGCGCATGCCGCCGGGCTGGGACGGTCTGGAAACCATCGAACGCTTGTGGCAAGTCGATCCCAAGCTGCAGGTGGCGCTCTGCACCGCGTATTCCGACTATTCCTGGGAAGACATCGCCGAGCGCCTGGAACTGGGCGATCGCCTGCTTATCCTGAAAAAACCCTTCGATGCCATCGAGATCCGTCAGATGGCCAGCGCATTGACCGCCAAGTGGCAAATGACCGAAGACGCGGCGCTGAAGATGTCCTTGCTGGAGCACGCGGTCGAAGAGCGCACCCGGGAATTGTCCGACGCCAACATCATCGTGCAGAACAGCCCGACCATTCTGTATCGGCTGCGGGGCGAACCGTCGTTCCCGTTGATGTACATCTCCCACAACATCACCAAATACGGCCACATCGCGGCGGCCCTGGTGGCGTCGGCCAATTGGGCGCAGGAGCTGATCCATCCTGACGATCAAGCAAAAGTCGATACGGCGATGGCCAGGGTACTGGACCGCCATGCGTCAGGGGCTTCCATCGAGTTTCGGATGCGCACCGGTGACGGGGACTGGCGCTGGGTCGAAAACCGCTATATCCCGGTGCGCGATGATGAAGGCCGCTTGCTGGAAGTCGAAGGCATCATCATCGACGTCACCGAACGCAAACTGGCCGAGGAAAAAATCGCCCTGTTGGCCCGCACCGACGGGCTGACCGGGCTGGCCAACCGCGCGACGCTGATCGAGCGGCTGCACCAGGCGTTCGCCGCCGCCCGGCGCGGGGCCACACCGTTCGCCATGTTCTATCTGGATCTGGATCACTTCAAACGCATCAACGACACCCTGGGCCACCCGGTAGGCGACCTGTTGCTGCAGGAGGTTGCCAGGCGCATCAAAAATTGCGTGCGCGAAAACGACGTGGTCGCCCGCCTGGGTGGCGACGAGTTCGCGATCCTGCAACTGGACGTCGGCGACCCGACCCAATCAGCAGCCCTGGCTGCCAAGGTCCGCGATGCACTGGTGCTGCCCTATTCCCTGGCCGGCAATGATGTGCGGGTCTCGGTCAGCATTGGCATCAGCAGCTACGTCCCGGCCAGTCTCAGCGCCGACAGCCTGTTGACCCAGGCCGACATGGCGCTGTATCGCTCCAAGGAAAAGGGCCGCAACCAGTACCACTTCCACTCCGAGGAGATCAATCAGGAAGTGGTCGAGCGCATGACCATCGCCAACGACCTGAAAAAGGCCATCGAACACGACGAGCTCGAACTGCGTTACTGGCCGGAAGTAGACCTGAGCAGTGGCAAGATCCTCGGCATGGAGGCGCAGGTCAGCTGGAACCACCCCATACGCGGTTTACTGGAAGCCCCTGCGTTTCTGCCCGCGGCGGAAAAGACCGGCATCATCATCGCTCTCGGTCACTGGGTGCTGGAGCGCGCCTGTCGGCAAATGCGCCAGTGGCGAGACGAAGGCATGGCGCCACCGGTGGTGGCGATAAAACTGTCCCTGGCCCAACTCAAGAGTGGCCCCGAGCTGATCTATGACGTGTTACGCACCACCGCGCGCTGGGAACTGTGCCCGTGGGACCTGCGTTTCGACGTCACCGAAGCGACCCTGGCCCAGACCAAGTGGACGCACAACGATATCCTGCCGCGCCTGCATGAACTGGGGGTGAAGATCGCCATCGATGACTTCGGCACCGAATACTCTTCGTTCGACTACCTCAAGACTTACCAGGTCAATCACCTGAAACTCGCTCAGGCGTTCATCGACACCGCCGCCCATGACGCGGCCAGTGCCACCACCCTGCGAGCAATCATCAATTTCGCCCGCGACGTCGGGATCGGCATCATCGCCGAAGGCGTCGAAACCCAGGAGCAACGCCGTTCGCTGATAGCCACCGGCTCACCGATGAACGCCCAGGGGCACTACTTCAGCCAAGCGGTCAGCAGCCAGCAGGCCGCCGAGCTGCTGAAGGCTGGGAGTATCGTGCACACCAACCCCGAAACCGGAGCGGTACCGGGTGCTCCATGGCGCACCACGGAGGGCAAGGAATGAAAACTCCGTTCGTCCAGGCTAACCGGCGCATCCTGATCATCGACGACACACCTTCGATCCATCAGGACTTTCGCAAGATTCTCGGCCCGGATACCGACGACGAACAAACCCTCGCCGGCACTGAAGCCGCGCTGTTCGGCAGCCCGCAGTCCGCACGGCTGGTGTTCCAGCTCGACTCCGCCTATCAGGGCGAGGAAGCACTCGAACTGGTCAAGCGTGCCCAGGCACAAGGTCGGCCTTACGCCATGGCGTTCACCGACATGCGCATGCCCCCGGGCTGGGACGGCCTGGAAACCATCGAACAGCTCTGGAAGGCTGATCCTCACCTGCAAATCGCGCTGTGCACGGCCTTCTCCGATTACACCTGGGAAGCCATGGCCGAGCGACTGGAGTTCGGCGATCAGTTGCTGGTGCTGAAAAAACCCTTCGACAGCCTGGAAATCCGCCAGATGGCTAGCGCCTTGACCTGGAAGTGGCAGATGGCGCAGGACGCGGCCATGAAAGTGCAAACACTGGAGCAAACCATCGAGGCCCGGGTCCATGAGCTGCTCAAGGTGTCGCACTTGTTGCAGTACGACGTATTGACCGAATTGCCCAACAGCACCTTGCTGGGCGACCGGCTGAACCAGTCATTGGCCCTGTCGCGACGCCATGACAAACAACTGGCGGTGATGTTTCTGGGGCTCGATCGCTTCAAGCGCATCAACAATGCCTTGGGTCACCCGACCGGTGACGAGATGCTCAAACGTGTCGGGCACAATCTGGTGGCCTGCGTGCGCGCATCCGACTCGGTGTTTCGTTACGGCTCCGATGAGTTTGTGGTGATCCTGGCTGACATCCATCACCCCCAACAGACCAAGGGCATCGCCGAAAAGCTCTTGAACGCCATACGCGCGCCTCAACACATTGCCGGCCACGACCTGAGCGTGACGGCCAGCCTGGGCATCAGCATCTACCCCGAGGACGGTTTCGATGCCATCGCGCTGATCAAAAAAGCCGAAACCGCCATGCGCAACGTCAAGGAAAGCGGCCCTAACGATTTCAGCTTTTTCATCGATGAGATGAACCAGCGCGCCCGGGAACAGCAGAGCATCGAGTCGGGTATTCGCCTGGCGCTGGAACGCAACGAATTTGTCCTGCACTACCAGCCCAAACTTGACCTGGGCAGCGGCAAGGTGGTCGGCGCCGAGGCATTGATCCGTTGGCAAAAGCCGGGGCAAGGCTGGGTTTACCCGACAGATTTCATCGGTGTGGCCGAGGACAGCGGCTTGATCGTACCGTTGAGCAAATGGGTGCTGGCCCAGGCCTGTCAACAAGCCTGCGCCTGGCAGGCGAAAGGTCTGCCGAAACTCTGCATGTCGGTGAACGTGTCGGCCATCGATTTCCGTCAGCGGGACTTTGTCAAAGGGATCGAACAGATACTCAAGCAAACCGGTATGGACCCCACCTTGCTGGAGCTGGAAATTACCGAAGGCGTATTGATGCAGAACGTCGATGCCACGATGCTCGCGCTGAATCGGCTCAAGGCATTGGGCGTACGGCTGGCTATCGATGACTTCGGCACCGGCTATTCGAGCCTGAGTTACCTGCAACGGTTTCCCATCGATGTGTTGAAAATCGACCAGTCATTCATTCGTGGCCTGAGCCGTGACAGCAATGACGCGGCCCTGGTCAGCGCCATCATCAGCCTGGGCAAGAGCCTCAAACTGACCGTCATTGCCGAAGGGGTGGAAACCCTCGAGCAATTGAATTTTCTCAAGGCCCTCCAATGCGAGGAAGGCCAGGGTTATTACTTCAGCAAAGCCGTGGAGCCGGAGGCCTTCGTGCAATACCTGATGTCCGTGCAGCCTGCTCCATCCACCACCAGATAAACGATGTGCAACGACACCCAGGCCCCCTGCGCCAAGGAATCATAAGATGTCGAGCCCCTTCTACTACCTGCTTCTTGCGCCTCTACTCGGATGCTGTCTGATAGCCAACGGCGCGCCGCTGGACGAACCGCTCAAACCCTTGCCCGCGGTGCCCCAGCAGAACCCCTTGCAAGTTGAACTCGGTCGCCGGTTGTTCAACGAGCCACGCCTGTCGGTCAACAACAGCCTGTCCTGCGCCAGTTGCCATCGTCTGGAAATCGGAGGTGCAGACGACAAAGCATTGTCTATCGGTTTCAAAGGCAATCCCCTGACGATCAACACCCCCAGCGTCTTCAACTCAAGCCTGAATTTCCGGCAATTCTGGAACGGCCGCGCCGACACCCTGGAAACACAGGCCCACGAAGTGGTGCAGAGCCCCAGCGAAATGGGCAGTCATTGGGAGCATGTCGTTCAGACACTGACCGCCGACCCGGCTTACAAAAGCGCTTTCGCCAAGGCCTACCCGGACGGCGTGACCATGAACAATGTGCAAAATGCCCTGGCCACCTATGAGCGCACGCTGATCAGCGCCAACTCGCGTTTCGACCAATACCTGCTGGGCAATACCGAGATTCTGACGACCGAGGAGAAATACGGTTACCAACGTTTCAAGGACTACGGCTGCATCGCCTGCCATCAGGGGGTCAATATCGGCGGCAACATGTTCCAGAAATTCGGGGTCATGGGCGATTACTTCCAGATTCGGGGCAACCCCACCGAAGCCGATCTGGGCCGCTATCTGGTCACCAAAGATGAAGAAGACCGCAACGTGTTCAAGGTTCCGAGCCTGCGCAACGTCGCCGTGACCGCACCGTACTTTCATGACGGCTCGGCCAAGACCCTCGAAGAAGCGGTAGACGTGATGTTCAAGTTCCAGCTCGGTCGCGTGCCCTCTGACAAGGACAAAACCTTGATCGTCAAATTCCTCAAGACCCTGACCGGTGAGTGGGGAGGCAAATCTTTATGAAAACGTACCACCGTCGCAACCTCTTGTTGCTCAGTGGCGTGGCCGTGTTGCTGGCCTCGACACTGCTGTTTCTGTACCTCAAATCAAGCTCCGACCAGACCTCGACGTACGCCGAATCCCGGGACCTGATTGGCCGGATCAAACAGTTCAACGCGCAGTGGGAAACCGAGATTCTCAAGGCCAGGATTGCCATCAGTCACAACTACGACCCGCTGGTTGCACCACTGACCGAGATGACACACCTGTGGGAGCGGTTCGAGACCATGGAATCCAGTCATGGTCGCAATGACTCGCCGATCTGGCGTGCCAGCCATGAGGCTTACCACGCAGCCATTCAGGAAAAAACCCGATTGGTGGAGCAGTTCAAATCGCACAACGCTGTGCTGCGTAACTCACTGGCGTTTTTGCCCACCGCCGAAGATGATATCCAGGAACCGCTTACCCAACTGGTCGACGAAGACAAACTGCAACTACAGAACATCGCCACCGACACCTACGACTTGCTGCTCAGCAGCCTGGAGTTCGCCCAGGTCACCTCCGACGACAAAGCGGCCGATATCCTGGTCGGGCTGAACAAACTGCAGGTGAACAAGGAACGATTACCGGAGCAGTTTCATAGCCCGATCGATGTCTTGAGCAGTCACATTGCGCTGATCCTGCGGGAACAACCCGTGGTCAATCGGCTGCTGGAAAATATCGAAGCCGTTCCCGTGGCCGCACGGCTGGACGACATGACTGCGCTGCTGAACAAGGATCAGCAGCAAACCGATGCAGCCAACCGGCGCTACCACCTCTACATGTTGGTATTTTCGACGCTGCTGGTGATGGTGCTGGTGTACCTGGCCATTCGCCTAATGCGCAGCTTCGGGGAGACCCATCGGGTCAACAAGGAACTGCAAACTGCCAACGACGTACTCGAACAACGGGTCGAAGAACGCACCCGCGAACTCAAGGATACCCAGAGTGAACTGCTCGACACCGCGCGCCAGGCCGGCATGGCTGAAATCGCCACCAACGTGCTGCACAACGTCGGCAACGTGCTCAACAGCGTGAACATCTCGGCCGATCTGGTCACCCGCAAGCTGCGTAACAGCAAGACCCAGGGACTGGGCAAGGCGATGCTGCTGATCAACGCGCATCAAGACGACTTGGGCGCCTTCCTGACCCAGGACGAGAAAGGAAAACTGCTGCCCGGTTACCTGAACCAACTGGTGGATGCCATTGCCCTTGAGCAACAAGGCATGGCCGACGAACTCGGGCAACTGAGCAAAAGCGTCGATCACATCAAGGACATCGTCGCCACCCAGCAATCCTACGCGGGTGCCAACAGCCTGATGGAGCCGTTGCACATCAACGAACTGCTGGAAGATGCCCTGCGGATGAACGCTGGCGCCCTGACCCGGCATCACGTCACGGTGGTCAAGGAGTACGGCGACGTACCGCAAGTGATGGGCGACAAACACCGGTTGTTGCTGATCCTGATCAACCTGATCAGCAACGCCAAATACGCCATGACTGACCTCAGCAATCGCCCGCGACAAATGACCCTTGGGGTGAAAGTCGTCGAAGACACGATCCTGCAAATCAGCGTCAAGGATGACGGCGAAGGCATCGCGCCGGAGAACATGACGCGGATCTTTGCCCATGGTTTTACCACCCGCAAGGAAGGTCACGGCTTCGGCCTGCACAGCTGTGCCCTGGCCGCAATCGAGATGAACGGCCATCTCACCGCCCACAGCGACGGACCGGGCAAAGGTGCACTGTTCACTTTGCAGATCCCGTTGAAACCCGTCATGGAGGAAGCATGAGCGATCTTTCAAACCGACGCATTTTGCTGATCGACGACACACCGTCCATCCATGAAGATTTTCGCAAGATCCTCACCCCGACATCAGCGCAGCATGCAGAGCTGGACGAAATGGAGGCCGCGCTGTTCGGCAGCGAAGCGAAATCCACCAACCTGCTGTTCGAGCTGGATTCGGCCTATGGCGGTCAGGAGGGGCTGGGCAAACTCATCCAGGCATTACAGGAAAACCGCCCCTATGCGCTGGCCTTCGTCGACATGCGCATGCCCGAGGGTTGGGACGGCGCGCAGACCATCGAACACCTGTGGCAGGAAGACCCGCAGCTGCAAGTGGTGGTGTGTACTGCCTATTCCGACTATTCGTGGGATGAACTGCTGGAACGCTTGCACGCCCATGATCGCCTGCTGATTCTGAAAAAGCCGTTCGACAACATTGAAGTCCAGCAGATGGCCAACACCCTGCTCACCAAATGGGAAATGACCGAACGGGCGTCTATTCAGATGATCCATCTGGAGCATCTGGTGGATCAGCGCACGGACCAGTTCAAGCAGGCCAGCGAGGCGTTGCAGCGGGAAATCGACGAGCGCAAACAGCTTGAATCCCAATTGGTGCAGTCGGAAAAGCTCGCCTCGCTGGGGCAACTGGCGGCGGGCGTCGCCCATGAAATCAATAACCCCATCGGCTTCATTTCCTCCAACCTCGGCGCCCTCGATGGCTACTTCAAGCAACTGCAGGAAATGCTTGATGCCTATCGGGAGGCGGAAAACGCCATTGGCTCAAGCGAGGTCATCGAGCAACTCAGTCAGTTGCGTGAACGGGTGGAACTGGACTTTCTGCGTGAAGACATTCCCCTGCTGATCAAGGAATCCAAGGATGGCATCGGCCGGGTCGGGCGAATCGTCAAAGACCTGAAGGACTTCTCCCGCGTCGACTCCAATCAGGAATGGCAGTGGGCCAATCTGCAACAGGGCATCGAGTCGACCTTGAACATCGTCGCCAATGAACTCAAGTACAAGGCCGATGTGGTGAAGGAGTTTCAACAGCTGCCCGATATCGAATGCCTGCCGTCGCAAATCAATCAGGTGATCATGAACCTGATTGTCAACGCGTCTCAGGCAATGGGGCCGAAACGGGGCACCATCACGCTACGCACCGGGCTTGAAGGTGAAACGGTATCGATCGAGGTCGCGGACACGGGCATAGGTATCGAGCCGGACAACCTGCAGAAAATATTCGACCCGTTCTACACCACCAAACCGGTGGGCCAGGGGACAGGGCTCGGGTTGTCCCTGTCCTATGGCATCGTGAAAAAACACCAGGGCGATATTTCGGTACGCAGCGAAGTCGGGGTGGGCAGCACCTTTCGGGTCGAGTTGCCGGTGCGCCAATCGAAAGCGGCTGTCTGACCAGCCGAACAAGGGATCAAATCTCAATCCGGGCTGTTTTCGTTTTTTCTCCAGGCGCAGAATGCCTGACGCCCTGCTCTAACACAGGAGATCTTGTGGCGAGGGGGCTTGCCCCCGTTCGGCTGCGAAGCAGCCGTAAAACCTGCAAATGAGATCTGTCAGGAAGAATGCAGTGAATCGTTTGGGACTGCTGCGCAGTCCAACGGGGGCAAGCCCCCTCGCCACAGAGCCTGTATGCCACTGCCTACCCTTACCGAGTCCGAACCCAAGAAAACCGTTTGAGCCTGTCCCTCCTGAGTCGCTCGCCCTTTTCCAAGTGACCCGCCGTAAGGGCGGCCCCCAAAGTGGCTATTACCGCAAAAACGGATATGTACACCCTCAAAATCCGGGAAGATGTGTAGATACCCATACACCAAGAAAGAACACCATGCTGAAAGTAATCGCTCAAGATTTCATCAAACCCGAATACATTGAAACCGTTCGCCCGTGGTACGCCGAACTGGTCGAGAAGACTCGACTGGAACCTGATTGCATTGCTTACGATCTGTTCATCGATCAAAAAGACCCGGGGCACTTTATCTTCGTCGAACAATGGCCGAATAAGGCGGCGCTGGATGCTCATTGCCAGTCTGAGCACTTTCGGCGTCTGGTGCCGCAGATCAATGGTTACCAGGCGAAGGATTGTATTGTTGTGCTGATGGATGCGTTCTGACGTCAACCTCAAGGGGGGTTGCCGCTTCCCCTCGGATAAACAAACGGGCTTCGCTATCCCCTTCCTTTAGCATCAGCACCTGCTTCCAGTGTTTGGGAAACAAGGCGTCGTGTTCAGGACGAGCGTCGCCCGTGACCCACCAGATCCGCTTGGCATTCAGTTGCAAGGTTGAAAAATCGTCGAAGAGAATCGAATGCAGGTGACGGGGGATGAGTGCCCAACCACCGTATTCGGCGGTTCCCCAAAGGGTGCCTGTCGGTGGTTTGAAAGCGTATAACCTCGGCTGAATACCGGTCGAGTTGTAGTACGTAAACGGCAAATACCAATACAGGTTATCCACAACGATCTCGTCACCCGGACGTACTTCGCGGCCAAGCCCTGCGACCACGGCGTCCAGTCTTGCGTCCTTGCGAATGCTCGTCCCGTTCATCTCATCGGTTTGTGCATAGACCGCCGAAAGCCCGTGTACTTCTGCCAATAAAACCAACGCCATGGCGACAGCGGCAAGAACGGCATGGCGTTGGCTGAATGCGTCCAACGCGAGCGCAACGATAAGGGGCAACGCGGCGACAGCGAACACCAGGTATCTGGCATTGAAAACCGGCACGATCAGCGACACCAGAAAAACGGTCAGCACCGGCACAAAGAAATAGCCCACCAGCAAGACGCTGAAAGGCCGCTCATGACGAGCCTTGAGCAGCACCGCAGCAGCGCAAACAACGATCAACACCGAGGGCAGCGCACGCCATAAAGATGAATAACTGGCCGAATCTCCCATCATCACCAGCTGCCAAACAAAGGTCAGCGCTGATTGCCAGGTGAGCGGCGGTATCCACTCGAGCCCGTCCATTCGCAGCAATTGATCGATGAAATGAGGAATCCACGGCAGGTACAGCACAACGATTGCGCTATTGGCCACGACCCACGCATGAATCGGTATTGCCCTGGGCCGACCGCCCTCCCGCGCTCGCCACCAACAAAGCCAATGCACCAGAACGGACAGTGCGGCGAAGTAGTGCGTGTAGAAAGCAGCCGACATCAGCAGCACGTAAAAAACCGGATAACGTTTTTGATCCGGTGCCTTGACCCAGCACACCAGCGCCACGGTCGCGCCCATCAGCCAAAAGCCGAGCAAGGTGTACATTCGCACTTCCTGGCTATAACGCACCGACATCGGCAGCAACGCCAACAACACGGCGGCTATCCAGGTCGCCTTTCGCGTCGTCACCTGACTCATTAATTTAATGCACAGCAACAGCGTGCCGACATCCGCCAGCGCACTCAGGGATCGCGCAGCCAACACGCCGTTGCCGAACAGCAACATCCACAAATGCAGCAAAACATAGTAAAGCGGCGGATGAACATCCCGTGCCGTCGTAGCCCAGATATACGCAGGCGAGCCTTCGGCCAGCAAGATGCTGTAGGCCTCGTCGTACCAGATGACCGGCACGGTGATGGAATGAAACCTTGCGAACAACGCGAGGACGATCACCGCCACCAGACCTGCCCTGTCGGCCATCCGGGATGGAAAGCTTTCGGGAGGGATCGAAGAGTTAATCACCAGGCTCACCACTGAAGCATGGTGATCGGGGTTGGCTCCTTCATGACGATGAAACCGTAATCACCCAGCAGATAGATGCGGTAAAACTTGCTCTCCACCAGCGGCGGATAAGCCTGGTAACCCATCAGGGTCGCATTACGCCGCTCCCTCTCCGCGACCACATTGGTAATGCCCGCCTTCGGCAGGTTTTCAGCCAGCATGAAGAAGTTGATGTTCAGCAGATAATGCAAGACCGGCATCTGCTTGAACGACCCCGCGGCCCCCACCAGCCAGTGATCGGAGTAACTGACCGCCAGGTAAATGCGCTTGGCCTCGTGCAATTGCCGATGGGCCGCAATGTCATGCCCCAGGGAAAACAACGCGCTGGACGCAAAAGTGTTCTGCACCGTCAGCACGCGGCCATAGGCGTAAGACAACGAAAGCATGGCCAACAGAGGCACCGCCAACAGCAGCGGCAGCCGCTCATGGATGGGCGCCAGCGCCAGATGGCTTAAATAGAACACCAGCACCAGCAACACCGCAAACCCCATCAAGGTTCTGGCGCCTTCATTGAAGTCGCGGAAAAACAGCGCAGCACCCGACACCAGTAAAGTCACGACCGATACCGTCAGCACGCACGCCAGGCCCATCACAATTTTTCTCAGCCCGGTGTCGTGGCGTTCCATCACGTTCCGGGCCAGCCGCACGCTGCCCGCCAGTGCACACAACAGCAGCGCAGCGAACACCCAAGTGAATCCACCGTGAAACAGCAGCGTGACTTTTTCCAGCACCCGGCCGATGTTGATTTCAACTTGCAGCAAAGGCTCTGCTGCCCAGTTCAGCAGCAAGGCGCGATCCTGGTTCATGTACGGATAAGCCGTGACGCTATAGATCAACCCGCCGAGCCCTGCCTGGGCGATTTTCCAGCCGATCAGTTCGGACCACTGCCGCCACGCCCATTTGTCATTCACGCCCCTGAGCAGTTCCAGGCAACACAGGCCCAGAAACACATTCAGGCTCACCTGATAGAGCCCCAGCGCCAGCGCAATCAGGAAGGCCGGCACCAGCCATTGCAGAATGCGCGAGGGATGACGAAAAGTGATCGCGTAGATCACTGCCACCAGACTCAAGGCATTGGCCGGCCCGTCGTATTGATAAGACAGGTTCTGCAGGAAGAACGGGTTGTACCAGAGCGGCAACAGCACCAGGCAGCAGGATATTGTCGGCCGTGGGTAGTAATGGAATGTCAGGCTGGTCAACGCAAAAGCCATGGCCAGCGTGGCGATCAACAGCGGCAATGGAAAGATGTTCGGTGCGCCATCGCTGAACGTCAGCAGGTTGTAGAACAGCTCGGTGAACAACCGCCCCTGTCCCGCCCAGGCCGTGCCGGCCGACAGCGAGCGCCAGTTGTCATCGATGTAGGGATAGTCCGCCAGGACCAGCGGAATGACATAAACCAGCGTCGCGATAAAAAAAAACAGCCAGACCCGACGACGCCCGAGCTCTTTGCTGAAAAAGTCGCTCAGCCTGCCCATGCTAAAGCCCGGTCCGGTCTTTGCCGCCAATGACGTCTTTGACCACATAACGGGGTCGATGCTTGGCTTCGATATAGATGCGGCCGACATACTCGCCGAGGATGCCGATACCGATCAATTGGACGCCGCCGAGAAACAGAATGGCCGTCATCAGCGAGGGGTAACCGGGGACATTGTTGCCGAAGAAAATCTTGTCCAGCACCATGTACACCGCGTACAGCACCGCGAAGATCGAAATGCCGCCACCGATGTAAGTCCACAATCGCAACGGCACCGTGCTGAACGAGGTAATGCCTTCCAGCGCCAGGTTCCACAGTTTCCAGCCATTGAACTTGCTGCGTCCTGCCACTCGCCGGGCCCGCTCGTACTCCACCACCGCGGTGGTGAATCCGGCCCAGGACAGAACGCCCTTCATGAACAACTGATGCTCGGGAAGCGCACGAATCACATTGACCACCTTGCGGTCCATGAGCCGGAAATCCCCGACGTTTTCTTCGATCCGGGTGTAGGAAATCCTGTTCAACAAATGATAGAAGAGCGATGCGCTGTGGCGTTTCAAATAACTGTCACTGTCACGATTGCGGCGTTTGGCGAGCACCACATCGGCCCCCTTCTGCCACTCGGTAATCAACTGCGGGATGACGCTGATCGGATCCTGCAGGTCCACGTCCATGGGGATCACTGCATCGCCGGTGGCGTATTCCAGGCCGGCAAACAACGCCGGTTCCTTGCCGAAGTTGCGCGAAAAGTTGATCAGCAATACCTGTTCATCGACCTGTGCCAGCGCCTTGGCCTGCTCAGCCGTCCGGTCGGTACTGCCGTCGTTGATGAACACGATCTCGACCTCACACGGGTCAAGTTTCAATTCGCGACGCACCGCCTGATGGAACAGACTGATCGCCTGCTCTTCATTGAATACCGGAACAATCAGCGAAACTTTCACGTTTCACACTCCTGAAAATCGAAGTGTAGATGTTCGGCAGACCGCCATCAGGGGGCGTTCTGGTGCGCGAACTGCCCGGCAGACCGACGGACACGCCATCCCGATCGTTCGCTATAGCCCCCTGAGACATTCGGTAATATCCAGCCTTTTGCAATTGGCGGCGAATCACGCCACCCTGCGCGCCGCTCGCTCCTACTCAACCCGTTCAAGAGCCCGCCATCATGACGTTTGAACGCGATCACCGAATCGACTTTTTTCGCGGCCTGGCCTTGATCTTCATCTTCTGGGATCACGTGCCACAGAACCCGCTCGCGCAGTTCACGGTGCGTAATTTCGGGTTCAGCGATGCGGCAGAGATTTTCGTGTTCCTGGCCGGGTACGCGGCCGTGCTGGCCTACGGCAAAATCGCCCGGCGCGACGGTTTCATGGTCGCCACGGTAAAAATCCTGCGACGCGCCTGGGTGCTGTATGTGGTGCATATCTTTTTGCTGGCGCTGCTGATGGGTATCGTGTTTTTCGCCAACAGCCACGTGGAAACCCGTGACCTGGTGCAGGAGATGGGCTTGCAGTACTTCCTCAGCAATCCGCAGCAGGCATTGATGGATGAGCTGTTGCTGCGTTTCAAGCCGAACCTGATGGACCCGCTGCCGCTGTATATTTTTTTGCTGCTCGGCCTGCCGTTGGTGCTGCCGATGCTGCTGCGCAAGCCTGAATACGTGGTGGGGTTGTCGGTGGTGGTGTATCTGCTGGCGCCATGGCTTCAATGGAACCTGGCGGGCACCGACGGTGGCGTGTGGTTTTTCAATCCGATGGCCTGGCAACTGTTGTTTATTCTCGGTGGCGCCACGGCGATTCACGGGCAAAGGCCTCGGGCGCCGCAACCTCGACCGCTGACTCGGCAGCCGGTTTTTATCGCAGCGCTGACCTATTTGCTGCTGACCGGGCTGATCGCGGTGTCGTGGAAGTGGCCGACCGTGCATGACGTCTTCATGCCCCAGACACTCGGCGAATGGCTCTATCCGATCAGCAAGACCAACCTCTCGCCGGCACGCCTGCTGCATTTCCTCGCCCTCGCCTACGTCACCGCCAGGTTGTTGCCCGACAATGGCTGGACGCAACATTGGCTGGCGCAACAAAGCTGTCGCATGGGTCGTTATTCGTTGGAAGTGTTTTGTTTTGGCGTGTTGCTGGCGCCATTGGCGGACATGCTCAACGCCTTGGGCGCGAATGCACTGGCGATGCAGGTATTCAGCGCGATGCTGGGGGTCGGGTTGATGGTGCTGCTGGGGGCCTGGCTGGATTTCAACAAGCGGTTGAATCGCTCGATGGTGGTGTCGGTAGCTTAAGATCAAAAGCCCCGGTCATCTAAACCGGGGCTTTTGCATTTCTGGCGTTACGACTTACGAAGCCGAACGCACCGCACCTTGCGACACATTGGTCGGTTGCAGCTTGAACATGTAGAACAACACCGTCAGCAGTACCAGGAAAGCAGGCCCGACATACAGCGCCACGCGAGTGTCCGGGAAGTACGCCATCAGGCCGACCACCAGCACCAGAAATGCCAGCGCCAGGTAAGAACTGACCGGGTACAGCCACATGCGGTATTTCAGGCCGGCACGTTCGCTGGCGCTCAGGCCTTGGCGGAACTTGAGCTGGGCCAGCAGGATCATCACCCAGGTCCAGATCGCGCCGAAGGTGGCAATCGCGGTGACCCAGACGAAGACTTTCTCTGGCACCAGATAGTTAAGTAACACGCCCAGCAGCAAGGCACCGATCGACAGCAGCAGCGCGCGACGCGGCACGCCGTTGTTCGAGGTCTTGGCGAAACCGGCCGGGGCCTGGCCGTTCTGCGCCAGGCTGTAGAGCATGCGCCCGGTGCTGAAGATGCCGCCGTTGCAGGACGACAGCGCTGCGGTGATCACCACAAAGTTGATGATGCCGGCGGCGGTCTTGATACCCAGGCGCTCGAAGGTCATCACAAACGGACTGCCCTGGGTGCCGATTTCGTTCCACGGGTAGATCGACAGGATCACGAACAAGGCGCCGACGTAGAACAGCAGAATCCGCCAGAATACCGAGCCGATCGCATTGGGAATGGTCTTCTGCGGGTTCTTGGCTTCACCGGCGGTCAGGCCGATCATCTCGACGCCGAGGTAGGCGAACATCACCATTTGCAGAGACATCAACACGCCTTGCACGCCGTTGGGCATGAAGCCGCCGTGAGCCCAGAGATTGGAAATCCCTAGCGCCACACCGTCGTTGCCGAAACCGAATGCGATCACGCCGATGCCGCCGACCACCATCGCAATGATGGTGACGATCTTGATCAGGGCGAACCAGAACTCGAACTCACCGAAGGCTTTCACCGCGATCAGGTTGATCGAGCCCATGCTGATCAACGCCGCCAGTGCCCAGATCCAGCGCGGCACGTCGGGAAACCAGACGCCCATGTACACCGCCACCGCGGTGATTTCCGCGACACAGGTTACCAGCCACAGGAACCAGTAGTTCCAGCCGGTCAGAAAACCTGCCAGCGGGCCGAGATAGTCTTGAGCGTAACGGCTGAACGAACCGGCGACCGGGTTGTGCACTGCCATCTCGCCGAGGGCACGCATAATGACCAGGATCGCCAGACCGCCGATGATGTAAGAGAGCATGATGGCCGGGCCGGCCATTTCGATGGCCTTGGCCGAACCCAGGAACAGGCCGACGCCGATACAGGCACCGAGCGCCATCAAGCGAATATGCCGTTCGCCGAGTTCGCGTTTAAGCGGACCGCCCTGAGCGGTCTCGCCGTGAGGCAGATGATTGCCAACTGGCATAGGGGTACCTCGTCTTGTTATTGGATATGACCACCGAGTGTCGAAGCACCGACCGATAAGCCAGTGCCTGTTGAAACCGGGCCTGCTTCATGGGCAGACACGTCTTGCAGGACCAAAACCTGCAAGATCAGCGGGCATGCAGTATAAAAAGCTTCCAGCAGGGTTTTTCACTCTATAAACCACAACATTCAGCCATAACTCTCGGCAAAAGCGGGGTTTTCGGAGGGGCATTACCTGGCTTATGTAGGATTATTCGCCACTGAAACGGCGCCGAGTATTGCACAGCAATGGTGCATCGTCATGCCCCTATCCAGGCAGCATTTAGCTCTTTGATGCGTCTAGCTCGGCTATTACAGACGACACAGCCCCTGTGGCAAGGGGCTGTTGTGGCGAGGGGGCTTGCCCCCGTTGGACTGCGCAGCAGTCCCAAAAACAAGCAGCACTAATTTGTATCAGACATACCGCGTGCAAAGGGTTTGCGACTGCTGCGCAGTCCAACGGGGGCAAGCCCCCTCGCCACAACAGCCCCTCGCCACAGCAAACCGCCTCGCCACAACAGCTCTCTGGGAATAGCTGCGCCCGCACCGCAGTTAATCCTTCGCAAAAATCGGAATATTCACTCAATAACTACGGCCCCGATCCAGGAAATCGGGAACTAGCCTGAGAACGTCAAGTTGACTACTTATGCAAGGAAGCAATGGATTGCCTAATCAACCAAACTCTCATCGCCTGCGCTTTGGCAGAGCCTCCGAAAATGGCCGCGCTTACCTCATCACCGCAGTTATTCACGAACGCCAACCTATATTCTCTGACTGGCAATTGGGACGTCTGCTGGTCGCAGAACTGCGCCGAGTTCACGACGCGGGGTTAGTGGATTCAATCGCTTGGGTAGTGATGCCCGATCATTTCCATTGGCTAATGCAGCTGCGGGACAACAATCTGGGCAGTGTTGTCGGCTCTACCAAGTCACGCTGCACCCAGGCGGTGAACAAAATGACCGGTCGGAGTGGTCCGCTGTGGCAAACCGGCTATCACGATCGAGCAATCCGCGATGGCGAAGAACTCCTGCCGTTCGCTCGTTACATTGTTGCCAATCCGTTGCGCGCTGGGTTGGTGGAAAAAATTGGCGATTACCCGCTCTGGGATGCCTGCTGGCTATAACGCTGAACAGCACATCTGTGAGGGAATTCTGTGGCAAGGGGGCTGTTGTGGCGAGGGGGCTTGCTGTGGCGAGGGGGCTTGCCCCCGTTGGACTGCGCAGCAGTCCCAAAAACAAGCAGCACTAATTTGTGTCAGACATACCGCGTGTAATGGATTCACGACTGCTGCGCAGCCGAACGGGGGCAAGCCCCCTCGCCACAACAGCCCCCTTGCCACAGCAAGCTCTCTCGCCACAAGGAATGGTGCGTACCCGATATTTGGTTATTCACAATTTTTTCACCAACGCCAACCACCGTCTAAGCTTCAAGCAAGTCCGATCAATCTGCGTGAATGGATCAGTCGACTATGGGCGCTTTGTGGCAAACCGATTCGAGTAAAACCGTGGTTCCGACTGAACGAGTGGATGAAGCGCCTTTACCTGAGAAACCCCGTCGCTCCCGGCACGGCTGGGGGGCTTTCTGGTTGCTGTTGCTGATTATCCTGATTGTCCTGGGCCTCGCCGCGACCAAGGAAATGCGCACCTCCAAGTTTCAGGCCCGGGAAATCAGCAAATACGCCGCCTCGCTGAAGTACGAGCTGCAACCCGGACACAGCGATGCGATTCGCTACCCTGGCGCAGGCCCGTTCGATCAGCGTTTGGGTTACAGCGCCATGGATGAGTTTCTACCGCGACTGCTCAAACGCGATTACGTAATAGCGGCACAAACCCGCTTTTCCCCAGCGCTGATGAATTACACCGACAAGGGTTTTTTTGTGCCCTATGCAGAAAAAATCCAGGCCGGGCTGTCGATCACCGATTGCCGCGCGGCCCCGCTGTACCAGTTCAAGTACCCCCAGCAACTCTATTCAAGCTTTGCCGCGATCCCGCCGCTCGTGGTCAGCAGCTTGCTGTTTATTGAAAACCGTTTTTTGCTCGATCCCCGTCAGCCTCTGGCCAACCCCGCCGTGGACTGGCCGCGGTTCGGCAGGGCAGCGTGGTCCCAAGTGGCCAAACTGTTGGGCCTGCCCGGTCAGTCGGCGGGCGGCAGTACGCTGGCCACGCAACTTGAGAAATATCGCCATTCGCCTGATGGCTTGACGGTGTCGGGCGCGGAAAAAATCCGGCAGATGATTTCCGCCAGCGTGCGCGCCTATCAGGCGGGGCCGGAAACCCTCCAGGCGCGACAAAACGTGATTCGCGACTACCTCAACAGTGTTCCGCTGTCGGCGGTACCGGGCCACGGTGAAGTGCATGGCATGGCCGAAGGTCTGCGCGTCTGGTACGGCGCCGACTTCAACCAGGCCAACGAACGGCTGGCCAGCACTGATACCGATCCGAAAAGCCTGTCGGAAAAAGGCCTGGCCCTGCGCGAAATGCTGTCACTGATGATTGCTCAGCGCCGCCCTTCCCATTACTTGACCAAGGGCCGTGATGAGTTGGCCAGCCTCACCGACAGCCATATTCGCCTGCTGTCTCAAAACGGCGTGATCGATGCGCCACTCGCCACGGCGGCATTGGCCAGTAAAGTGACTTACCGCGACTGGGCCACCCAGCCCACCATTCAGCCCATCGAAACCAATAAAGGCATCAGTGTGGCGCGCAGCCGCCTGGCCGGTTTGCTCAATCGTCCGCTGTATGACCTCGACCGCCTCGACCTGTCCGCCACCAGCACCTTGCAAGGCGAGCTGCAAACCCAGGCCACCGCATACCTCAAGCATCTGGCCGATCCAACTTATGCAGCGGAAATCGGCCTGATCGGCGAACGCCTGCTCACCCCCACCAACACTGCGCAGGTGCGCTATAGCTTCACCCTGTTCGAATTGACCCCGGACGGTTCGCGCGTGCGGGTGCAAACCGACAGCACCGACCAGCCATTCGACATCAATGAAGGCAGCAAGCTGGAATTGGGCTCCACCGCAAAAATGCGCGTGCTCACCACCTACCTGCAGATCATGGCCGAACTGCACGATCGCTACGCCAGCATGAGCGTCGCCGAACTGAAGAAAATCGAAGTCGCCGACCCGGATCGCCTGACCCGCTGGGCCGTCGATTACATGATTCAGAACACCGACCGCAGCCTGCCAAAAATGCTCGGCGCCGCGCTGGATCGCAAATATTCCGCCAGCCCTGGCGAGGCCTTTTTCACCGGCGGTGGACTGCACACATTCGTCAACTTCCGCAAGGAAGACAACGGTCGCCTGCCGACCCTGCGCGATGCTCTGCGCGAATCGATCAACCTGCCGTTCATTCGGCTGATGCGTGACCTGGTACGCTACAGCACCTACGCGGGCCCCAACAGCAGCGCCGAATTGCTCAAGGATGACCGCGACCCGCGGCGTCAGGAATACCTGGCCTCATTCGCCGACAGAGAAGGCACCTCATTCCTGCTGAAGTTCTGGAAGAAGTACCGCAACAAGAACACCCAGGCGCGGCTCGAGACCTTTCTCGACGGCATGCGCCCGACGCCGATTCGCATGTCCGCCGTGCATCGTTATCTATTCCCCCAGGCCGACCAGGAAGACTTCAATACCTTCGTACGCTCGCACCTCAAAGGCGCCAAGCTTCAAGAAAAACTGACCGATGAACGCCTCGAACGCCTCTACCTGAGTTACGGCCCTGGCAGCTACGACCTGCCGGATCAAGGCTTCATCGCCAAAGTCCACCCGCTGGATCTGTGGCTGATCGGCTACTTGCTGAATAACCCCGATGCCAAGTTCAGCCAGATCGTCAAAGCCAGCCAGTTCGAACGCCAGGAAGTCTACAGCTGGCTGTTCAAAAGCCGTCACAAGGGCGCCCGTGACAGCCGCATCCGCACCATGCTGGAGATCGAAGCGTTCCTCGACATTCACCAGCGCTGGCAGAAAGTCGGCTATCCGTTCGATCACCTGGTGCCATCGCTGGCCACCGCTATCGGCAGCTCGGGCGATCGCCCCGCTGCGTTGGCAGAGTTGATCGGCACCATTCTCAACGATGGTGTGCGGATGCCGACATTGCGTATCGACAGTCTGCACTTCGCGGCAGATACGCCCTATGAAACCCGCCTGATCAACAATCCGGTGGTCGGCAAACGAGTGATGCCTTCGGAAGTGGCCGCCGCGATGCGCGAAGCCCTCTCACAAGTGGTGGACGCCGGCACTGCCAAACGCCTGGCCGGCAGCTTTAAACTGGCCGATGGCAGCCCGTTGGCCATGGGGGGCAAGACCGGCACTGGCGACAACCGCATTGAAGCCATCGGTTCCGGCGGGCGGATTCTCAGCTCCAAATCGATCAACCGCACGGCAACTTTCGTGTTCTTTATCGGCGACAAGCATTTCGGCACCCTCACCGCCTATGTCCCCGGTCGCACGGCGGAGAATTTCAAATTCACCTCGGCGTTGCCCGCGCAAGTGCTCAAGGGCATGGCGCCGATCCTGTCGCCTTATCTGCAACCGGGTACCCACACGTTGTGCCATGCCGGGACGGGATTGCCGGTCGTCACCCAAGCTACGGCGGCACTGGGCACATCCGCACATTAAAGGGTGGTATTCCTGTATTTTTTGCTCTTTGTTTATCGTTGGATTGAGGCGTCTTTCGGGGCAATCCAACCCTGTATTTGAGCTTTTTTCGACCGCAGCACCTGCCTAACCTGAAGAGCCTGATTACAGCTTTTGACGGTTAGCACATGACGAATTTATCAAGGATTGATCAAAGACGCCGCAACACCAAAAACCAGGACGGCATTAATGACGCCTGGATCGCTCAGGCGCTGCCCGCCTGGATCACCGACATTTCCCCTGTCAACGCTCGCGCATTAAAGGCTGCCCAGCGCGACTTCGCTCCGTTCAAAACCCATGCCCGCTCAGCTCATCATCAGCTCAAAGAGGCGATATCCGAGCACTGGTCTACCCAGAACGCCGTGGACGCCCTGCTTGATAACCTGACCGATGTCTATGCGTTTGCCGAACCCCTGTTGAAAAAAACGCTCAGCGAGCACTACGGCGACATTGATGTCAGGAACACCTACCTGCGGCTTTATGCCGCCGTCGGCCTCCCATGGTGGGTGCACGATTTCAAGGGTGGCACGAAGGTCCGGACGGTCTCGTTACTGAACGCGGCCCTGCACAATTTCTCGGATGACGAAACATTCTCGGACTTTGCTTTTCTTGACGCGCCGGACCCGCGCGGACAGATGAAAACGCTGCACATCAACCACAGGATCACGGGAGCCCCGCTTACCGCCCAGGCGTTCAAGGCCATCTGCCGTGATCTGGACATCGGCGCCCGCTACCAGCAGGCACTGCGTCAGGCCCTCGGATTCGGCAGCCCCCAGGTCGCCAACAACGTGCGCACGGCGGTCATTGCCAGCCAAAAAGCCGCGTTGAAAGCAGCGGCACATTTGGCACTGCTGAACAAACACATTGATGCGCACGCCCATCGACTCATCCTCGATCTGGTCCATGGCCGACAAGATTTGAGGCTGGACGGCAAGCCCGTGAGCTACTACAACCTGGCCATGATGGAAACGGTGCTGGCGGGCATTCTGTTGATCACAACCGACCCGGGACCGGGTGGCTCTCCCGGCCGCCTGATCGCCTATGTGCCACACGACAACCAACACCCACTCAAGGAATACCCCTCGCCCGCCGAGTTAATGGCCGAACTGACTCGCCAGTTGCAGGAAGAAAAACCCGCCGACGGACAGTCATCGGGTGGGTTCGTTTATCAACAGTTCTTCAGCCAGTTCGTGCCCCACAAGGAGCGAGGGCATTTCTTCGCCAGTCTCAATCAACGCCTGAGCACAGTGAAATGGCATCAACGAGATCGGCAGGCCGGCGGCCCCGTCTGGAGGGATACGCCGGTGGACAATCCCAACCTGAGTTTCAGCGTCCAGGCGATCACCGATGACTATCAAAATCGCTCGCCCGACCCGGCCCACGACGACCTTTGGCAATACCTGCTCCGGGTCAGGCTCAACAAGATCGTCAACGATGCCCGCGACCTCGCGATCTCCACCCAGGATGCCGACCGCATGGCGCGTTGGGCCTGGTGGGATAACCTGGAGAAAATGCTCTCGGACATCTTCAATGTTGCCCTGTTCGTGGTCACGCCGTTCGTGCCGGTGCTCGGTGAGCTGATGCTGGCGTACACCGCTTACCAACTGACGGATGAGGTGTTCGAAGGCGTTGTGGACTGGGCTGAAGGACAGACCACCGAAGCGGCCGGGCATGTATTGGGCATTGTCGAAAATCTGGTTCAGTTCGGTATCTTCGGCAGCGCCGCCAAGCTGGGAAAATCCCTCTCCTCACCGTTCATCGACGCGATGAAACCGGTGCAATTGCCTGACGGCAGCCAACGCCTTTGGCATCCCGATCTCACCCCCTATCAACAGCACAACCTGTCATTGCCCGCCGATTCGACACCTGACGCCTGGGGGTTGCACCGGCATCAAGGCAAATCCATTCTGCCCCACGAGGGCAAACTGCTTGAGGTCGAGCGAGAACCCTCCGGCCGGATGCGGGTGATTCATCCCCGGCGGCCGGACGCTTATCGGCCGCAGGTGACACACAATGGTCTGGGTGCCTTCGTGCATGAAGGCGAACAGCCCAGAGCCTGGAGTGAACGCCAACTGATGCGCCGGCTCGGGCATTCGGTCGAGCGTTTTAGCGGCGGCGAACTGGAGCAGATCCGCACCATCAGCGGCACCGACCACGATGCGTTGCGACGGATGTATGTCGAATCTGAAGCGCCACCGCCGCTGCTGGCCGATGCGCTGAAACGCTTCGAGGCGTATGAAGATGTCGCCCGGCTGGAAGAACAGATTCGCGGTGGTCTGCCGCTGACGCCTGATCCGGCTTCGGCCTGGTTCGAACAAACCGTGACTGAGCTGCCCGGCTGGCCTGAGGACAAGGCCCTGCGCGTGCTTCATCAAACCAGTGCTTCGGCGCAAGACCGCTTCTATGGCAATCCCGAGGCCTTGCCATCGGACATCCTCAGCATCAGCCTGGCGGACGTCATGGCCGGGCAGTTGCCCGAACGCGTGGCGGCGTTTCTGGATGAGCCCGAACTCGCCGTCATGCTCGGCCCCGACGTGCCACCGGTGCATCGGGCACAAGCCTTGCGCGATCAACTGGCCGACTTTGTCGAAGGCGACATGGACAGGTTGGCCAAACGGACGTATCGCGCCCGGGAAAAAAATCGCGATCCGCAAGTGAGGCTGCTCAGAGACGCGTTTCCCGAACTGCCCTCAAGCATCAGCCAAACACTGCTGGCCAACGCCACGGGCGCGGAACGTTTCAAGATGCTCAGCGAAAAACGCCTTCCGTTGCGTATAAAAAATCAGGCCCGTGAACTGAATTTCGAAGTGCGCGCGGTCCGGGCAACCGAGAGCCTTTATGGGCATTCGGGATTAACAGCGGACACCGAGCGTCTGGTCCTGAATACGCTGAGACTGCACAGCGACGTATTCACCGACCTGCGTGTCGACATCCGCGACGGCTCCCCGCACGGAAGATTGCGCTGCAGCGTTGGCGCGCAATCTGCCAGCCGGGTCAGGACGCTCGTCAGCAGCGGCGGACGCAACAAATACGAAGTGTTCGACGAGGACAATCGCCTTTACGGAGCCAGCAGCCTCTATGAGTCGTTGCTGCGTGCAATGCCGCAGGATCAGCGCAACGCCTTGGGTTTCCAGCTCGGCCAGGGCAAAGCGCTCAAACACTGGTTCAAGCAAATCCTCGTCACCCCTGACGTCCGCAGAACCGCGCTCGCCGAACTACCGATTCGCTCGCAGCGTGACCGGATCACCACCCTGCTGTTACAGGGTGGGGGCCTGAGCAAGGACGGTTCAGCCTCACTGGATCGGCGGGTTCGCGACCTTTACCCGACCTTCAGCGCTGAGGAGGCGACGCGATTTGTCGAGGCCTTGACCGCGCAAGGTGACCCCCTGACCGCCCTTTCGGCGCTTGAGGATGAACTCGACGATTTGCGCGTCACCCTCAATCAGTGGCGCTATCAGCAACCCGACATCTGGGGGCCTGACCCCCAGGGTTTCCGCGACGGCGGCGGGCGCCACATCGCCGAACGGCTGATCGAGTGTTTTGAACGTCGAAGCCTGGTGTTCGACGAACGCAGCCTGCATCCCCACGGCGGTTATCGTCTCGATTTATCGGTGGAGCTGAGCAGTGTCAATCTTGAGACCTGGTGGAAACAGAAGCCCGATCTCAAGCGGTTTCTCGACAAGGTCTCGATCCTGAATCTGGACAACACGCGTTTCTCCAGCGAACCGGGCGGTCTGTTGAAGGACTTTGCGCACCTGGACGAATTAAGCGCCAGAGGCTGTCAACTGACTGAAATACCCCAGGGCATCACCGCGATGCACGTTTTGTCGACCCTGCGCCTGAACGACAACCACATCCGCCTGACACCGCAAAGCGTCGAACAACTCAGTCGCCTGACCTACCTGAAAACCCTCAGGCTGGATCACAACCCCTTGGGCGCCCTCCCGGACATCGGACGCATGCCCGGCCTGATGATCGTCAGCCTGCGTGGCACCGGCATCGACACCTGGCCCCGAGGCACCTTCGCCAAACCTCGACCGCGCGGTTTTTTCCTCGACTTGCAGGACAACCCGCTGGCGCGTATTCCCGACGTGCTCCCGGGCTCGAACGATGCCTTTGTGGTCGCGCGCACCCGGCTTGACGCGCAAGCGCTCAGCGACGTGAACCGGTTGGCCTACGAAGACCTCAGGAGGTCCGTTGGGCTCAGCCCTCGACATGCCTATCCACCTGCCACCGACAACGATCTGGTCTTCTGGCCTGTAACGGACGACAGCGAATGGTGGACGCCTTCGCCCGGGCTTGGCCGATACCGTGGCGAGGCCTGGGGTGATCTGGCCGATGAACCGGACTCGGCGGGATTCTTCACGGTGATTCGCGGCCTTACCCAGTCTGCTGATTATCGAGCGGGAGGCGAGTTTCGAACCGATCTGGCCAAGCGTGTATGGCGGATGATCGATGCCGCCGACATGGATGCCGAGCTCAGGAACAGGCTCTTCACCATGGCCAGCTCACCCGTTAACTGCGCCGATGCCGGCGCTCAATTGTTCAACAACATGGGGTTGGAAGTGCTGGCCTCGGAAGCCAGGTCATTGAGCACCTCGCCGCAGATGCTCGAACGTCAAC
The DNA here is from genome assembly GCF_050280605.1 of Pseudomonas sp. NPDC089918. Classification (NCBI taxonomy): domain Bacteria; kingdom Pseudomonadati; phylum Pseudomonadota; class Gammaproteobacteria; order Pseudomonadales; family Pseudomonadaceae; genus Pseudomonas; species Pseudomonas sp. NPDC089918. The sequence continues at coordinate 239,584 of NZ_JBNNVP010000002.1, forward strand.
TGGTGACCCTGGCCCGGAGTGCGGCGCGTCTGGATCATGTGAACGAGATTGCCCGGGCGGACATGCAGGAACGGATGGCCAGCGGCCTCACACCGGATGAAGTCGAGGTCTATCTCGCCTACCAGACCGGTCTGGCCCGACGGCTGGACCTACCCTGGCAATCGCGAAGCATGCTTCACCGGCCGGTTGCCGGCGTGAGTGAGAGCATGATCGATCACGCCTACGGCGCGGTGCTGTCACTGGAGTACGGTGACGGGCTGGTGAACCAGATGCTGGAGCAACGCTTCTGGGTTGAATACCTGCAAGCGACGCACCCGCGAGCATTTGAGGAAAACACCGAGCTGTACACGGTGGTCAAGGCCGGGTTACTGGCGGATTTGCGGCAGACGCAAAACGAACGGGCTCACACCCGGCACCGCACGGATGAATACAAAAACCAGCTCGAGGAAAAACTCAAAGAACTGGCCCGGCAGCTTCCTGTCCCCGAATCGGTTGTGCTCACTGGCAAGGAAATGACCGATGAGGTGTACAACCGATTGATCAACGACCTTTTCGAAGACGAAAAAGAGCTGGCGCGACGCCTGACCCGAATGGCATTGAGAATGGCAGGTCATTGATAACGCCCTGAACGTTTCGACCATTGCCAAATGCTGTACCTGGAGGCAAACAGTCAGCCGGTAAGTCAAGACGCAGAACCTGTGGGAGCGTGGCTTGCCCGCGAAGAACGATGACGCGTAGCACCTGAAAAACCGCGGTGCATTCTTCGCGGGCAAGCCACGCTCCCACAGGATTTTCGCCGCTCAAATGTCTTGACTTACCGGCATTAGCCCAAGGCCTTTCATATTTCCGAATCCCAGATCACGACGATGTTCCCGGTATAGCGGGCGGCGACGCCAGGTTGCAGCATGTAATCCATGTATTCGCTCGCGACTTCAAAGTGCAGGATGCCCGGCCGATTGTTCACATAATTCAGGGCCTGGTATTTTTGCTCCTCCTCCTGACCCACACGTACCAGACGACGGCGCTTGACCGGTACGCCAGCGAGATCGGTCAAGCCATCGGGCAGGGTGACGCTGAGTTCCACCAGGACGGCACGCTGCGAAACGGGGTCGCGAATCATGCAGTCGTACAGTCCGGGGATTTCGCAGTCGATTTGCATCTTGAACCGTGATGACGCCGAGATATTGAAGACCTGGTCGCGGAACAGGCGTACCGGTTTTCGTCCGTGTTGCAGCCAGTGTTGCCACCCGCCGGCCGGCTCCAGCACGACTTTGTTACCGCCCGGTGGGATATCGACCTTGAGCGTATGTTCAACGTTGAGGGTAAAACTCAATGTCAGGGTAGAGTCGCTGGGGTGCATGATATCGCCCATGTCGAAGTCCATGCCGGGGCCGACGCTGTAGGTCAAATCGCCGATAAAAATTCCGGAAGACATATGCAGCGGATCGGGTGTTCTCAATTCATAACCGATTTGCATCTGGTCATACCTGAACGTCTCGATTCGATATCCCGCAATTGCAGCACACTCGCCCGATGTGGGCGTCAGCCAGAAAAAAGTGCGCCAGGTTGGCTGCACGTACATGCCGCCACCAGAGCCCATGCAGGGCGCAGGTGGTGCCCATGTCCAGTCAGTCCCTCCCCATAAACGGCGGTGCCAGACCGAATTATCATTGGATGGTGAGCCTTCACCGACCAGGTTTTGCGCCGTATCGGGAAGAATGTAACGGCCACCGATAGAAACAATACGAACTTCGACCTCCGATGTCTCTGGCTGACCGTCGGCCTTTCTGATCGTGAGCCGTCGCCAATCGGCCGGCACTTTGAACATCGCCCCTTTGCGGCGATCGGCATGCCCGGCCAGGATGGGAGCGATGGACTGAAACTCGATGGGGACAAGCAATGAGAACAACCCCTGCTCCTTGCAGAATTCAGGTTGATGTGCGCAATGTCCGCTCACCGGGGTGTCATTGGTGAACTTGTTTTCATGGGGTTTGGACGGATCCGGCCTGAACGAAGCGCTGATGTCCATGGTCGCGCCGATCACCGATTCAACGGTTAATGCACACAACATCACCCACCCCGCGCTGCCCTGGAGGAGGGTTTTACAAACCTTCACTGATTTCATCTTCGCTCATGACTCCCTGTCATGGGATGGAGGACGTTTTTTTAACGGGCTCAGGGCGCCACGGCACTGAACACCAACAGCACGTTGCCGTAGTAACTGCCCGGTTTATAACCTCCAGTGGGGATTGTCGGCTCGATGTCCAACCGCACCCGACTGCCTGCCATGGCCTCCTGTGCCGAGACCACTTGCCGGGGCTGAGCGTCGTGACTCAGCGCCTGACCGTTGAAGCTGACGCGCAGGTATATATTCTCGGCATCGTTGCCGTTGGAGATATAAGGTTCGGTCTCCAGCCGCGCTTCAATCGCGCTGGTGTCGTGCTTGACGTCGAAATACTTGCGCAAACCGCCCAAGGTTGACGTATGAGGATTCCACGGCAATCTCTGCTCGCGATGAATCCAGTCCGTTTCCGCCGGTATCACGTAAAACGCCAAGGTGGGGATGTTCACCGAAATTTCGAACTCATGTTCTTCCCGCGCCGCGAACACCTGGGAGCTCATCAGCGTCGCGGCACTCAACGATGCCGCGAAGGCCCATTGCTTGATCATGTCTGGTACCTGTTCATCAAAGAAAACCGCAGCAACACGGGTCGGTGCTACCGGCTGGCAATGCGCATGGTCTTTTTGGCCTGGCCTTCAATCAGCTGGAAACGGTACTCACGACCGGGTTTTTTCTCGAACTGAAAACTCTTTCCCGCGAGGATGTGGTGCTTGGTGGTCGGCTCGCATTCGGTCTCGACCTTCAGCGAGCAGTTCTTGAACTCATCGACCACCACCACGGTGTTGCCGTTGTTGCGAATGCTGTAAGTGCCCGGACCATCATCGATCACGCTGTCATAACGGGTGTTTTTCGGCCGCACGAAGAACACCGTGCCAAAACCGGCCATCACGTTGACCCCCGCCGACAGGTTCTTTTTGTAGGTGTCGCGTTCTTCCTCGGAAACGGCGAATTCGTCTTCCTTTTCCGGCACCACGGGCACGAAGCGCACGCGGAAATAGCGTTCGGTGTCACGTTCGCCCATGTACAACAGACGCGAACCTTGCATGCCATTGGCCGGTACGATCAGCCGCGCGGGGCTGGCCATCAATCCGTCGCGGGCGCTGGCGTCGGCCTTGCTCTTGACCGGCACTTCACGGGGCGTGCCATCGGCGTCGTAGATGATTTCCAGAATGTTGACCTTGACGAAAGCCGTGCTGTCGCCGCCATTGAACACCCGTTTCAGGTAGGTACTTTTATCGCCATCCAGATAGTCGTAAACCGTCCCGACATTGATATTGGGTCCCGCCTGAACGGCCAGGGAAAACCCGCCCAGACTTACCAGTGCAAACAGACGCTTCATAACCTTGAACCTCATGACATTGAATACAACGCTGGCTCGATAACTCGATAAACAGCCCATCAGACTTCCGAATCCCAGATCACCGTGACCGTCCCGGAATAGGTGGCCGCACGGCCGCTTTGCAGCATTGAGTTCACGTAAAAGGAATCGATTTCGAAGTGCAAAACGCCGGGAGCCCGATCGACATAGAAGGCAGGTTGAAACTGTTGGGCCCTATGCGAGCCAGGATAAAAACGCCTGCGCTTGACCGGTTCCCCCACAAGGTCCGTCAGACCATTGGGCAAGCTGATTGATATCTGCACCTCCGCGGTACGCCCTGAAACCAGGTCGACAATCATGCAATTGTTAGTTCCGGTGATGAAGCAACTCAGCTCCATCTTGAACCGCGACGACGCGGAGATATTGAAGGTCTGGTCCCGGAACAGCCGCACCGGTTTGCGCCCGTTTTGCAGCCAGTTTTGCCAGCCGCCTTCCGGTACCAGTTCGACCTTGTTGCCGCCGGGAGGAATGTCGACTTTGAGGGTGTGCTGTACGTCGAGATTGAAGTTCAAGGTCAATGTCGAGTCGTCGGGCTGCATGACATCGCCCATGTCGAAATCCTGACCTGGCCCGACGCTGAAGGTGATCGAACCGGTGTATTGACCGCTCTGCATGCTTAACGGATTAGGGGTTATCAGCTGGTAACCGAACACGAAGTACAGGTAGCGAAAGGACAAAGGGATTTCGAGTAGGGCCTGTTTGGCGCAGACGCCCGCGCCCCGGGGGACTTTCCAGAAGCTGTTGTAACCACGAGTCCCGGCGGTGGCCCAACCGACACCCTGACAAGGGGACGGCGCATAAATCCATCCGCCTCCCTGCCACAGACTGTCCCAACCGCGCAACCCATCCTGCCCCGTCAACTCAGAGATCGGCACCGGTATTGCCGATTCGTGACCGATGCCAGCAATCCGGATCTTGACAATATGGGTCTCACCGGACGAATGGGTGACCTGCACGTCCCGCCACTCCGACGGTACTTTGGCCATTCCTCCCTGACGTGGATCCGCATGGTTGGCGCGGATCGGTGCATTGGCCGTAAAGGTAATCGGCGCGATCAGACTGAACAGACCTTCCGGCTCACATGCCTGAGGGACTTGGGTGCAGAAACCTTGAGACGGGGTTTGATTCTTGAATTCATTCCTATGGGGGGCAGCCGAATCCGGGGCGAACGACGCATTGATGTTCAACACCGCCGCACCCGCCGGTAACGAACACAACCCATACAGCACCGTCAGCAATGCCCCGCTACGCAGTTTTTTTTCAAGCCTGTTGAAGACACTCATGTCGATCATCCCGCCTTCTCAGTCATGTGGGTGGCGTCCGCCAAGGTGTCCGGGCTGCAGCGCAGGTCACCGATCATCAGCACGTCGTTTTCACTGCGGTACTTGCCGGTATCGAGTCGGAACTGGCACAGCAACTGATCGGCGTAACGCACTTGCAGGGTCGGCGAGCCGGCGTTCATTTCCATGGAGAAGAACCCGTCCACTTCACTCACCCCGCGGCTGGCGTGGTTGATCACGTGATGGCCCTTGAGGGGACGGCCTTGTGGGTCGAGCAAACGACCGAGCACGGTCAGGGTTTTCATCACGCGCACCTTGCGGTACTCCACCCCGCCCTTGTTCAGGTGATAACGGGTGCGCGCCGGCTCGATGGTCGCCGCCGGTACGTGATTGCCTTCGAAATCGAAACTCACCGAACTGTTTTTGTAGGCGGTGATGGGGATGAAATTGCGCCCCGGTCGCAAGGCGGCGCTGCCGCCGCTGAGGTCGTCGGCGCGTAAGGCGATGCCGTCGATATCGGACTCGACATCGACAATCATCCCGGCGCCCCGCCCCTGAGGCTGGCTGGTCATCACCATCTGCTGGGCGCCGATGGCAACCGTGCTGTCCAGGTTCAGGCCACCGGTAAAGTTGCCGTTGTAGGACGAGCGCTGCACAAACCCGTCGCCCCGGATCGTGTCGGTACTGAAGTTCGCCAGGCTCGACACGCCGACGCCATAGGTGTCGGTGAGTGCCGTCACCGAAACGCTCTGCAATATGTGGTCCTGCAGGTCTTTGCGGTAACCCAGGGAGGCGTTGTTGTCACGGCTGCCGTCGCGCGCGGTGCGCGAACCGATGCTGCCGGATATTTGTTGCCCCGGTGCCCCCAGCGCGACGTTGACGCTCAGGTCGACGCCGCGATTACGATCATTGCCGCTGCTGTAGCTACCCGGACGATCGAACAGCGACAGGCGCCAACTGGCATCGCTGCCAAACAGCTCGCCGCGCTGCGTCCATCCCAGGTCTACGCCAACGCCTTCGACATTGCCTTCGCTGTGGGACACCCGCGCGTTGACCGAGCTTTTACGGCTGATGCGGTGGTTCAGCGCCAGGGAGGAATTGCTGGTCTCGCCGGTGAACACGTTGCGTTGGCGCACTCGGGTGCCGTCGGGCAACGTTTCGTAAATGTTGGTGGTATCGAGCCAGCTGCGATTGTGACTGACCACCACGCTGCCGGAGCCATAGTTGTACAGGCCTTGCAGGTCGAGCCCGGTGCCATGGTCTTCAGTCTGATAAATATTGGCGTATACGCTGGTGCTGTTAGCCAGCGTCCAATCGATGGAACTGCCGTATTGCAGCTTCTCGCGTACCTGGCGCAACGACAGCCCGAGAATGGCCCTGGGGTGCAGCAGGTAGTTGATCGACGCGCCCGCCGTCGCGTCCCCACTGGCCTGTTGATCCCAGTTGCTGAACAGTTTGCGTTCCTGCCCGGCAAACAGGTTGTAGCGCCAACGCTCATCGACGTTGCGCCAGTTGTTCGGCTTGTACACCAGCTCCTGGGTCGTCGAGGTGATTTGACCGTCTTCGATCAGGCGTACTTCCACTTCGTAAATGCCACCGGGCAGCGGCCGGGTGTCGAGGGTTTGCAAGCCGGCCGGCACCGATTGGGTATTGATCAGCAAACCGTCGCGGAAAATTTCCACCGAGGCCTGCCGGTTGGCAGTGACATAGATCGGATAGACGCTCGGTTTCGGGGTGTCGATCGCCAGGCTGTCGGAACTGCCGAACATCATGCCCATCGCAGTATCGGGACTGGTGCCGAAAGTGCGCGGCTGGCGGGTCAGGCCTTCGGAATTGGGGGTAAAGAAGCCCAGGCGAAAAAAGCTGCCTTGCAATTCACGCTGGGTATGGAGTTCATGTATGGCGTGATAAAGCTTGTCATCGGGCCCACCGAGACGGGCCAGCTGCATGTTGAATGTCTGGCTCCAATTGCCCAGGCTGCCACTGGCCTCCAGGCCAAAACGGCCGCCCAGATCCTGTTCCTGCCCACCATTGAGGTTGAGCTGATTGCGCACGATCAAGCCACTGCTGCCGCCCTCGGGCTGGTCGTAGTAGCGCTTGGCTTCGGTGTCGCGTTCGGCGTTTTCAGTACCGATCGACACCAATGAATTTTGCAGGTTGTAGTGGATCGCCTGCAGTTGTTCCGGACACGCACCCGTGCAGGCGCCAAGGGCCACGCCCGACTTCAGGTAAGTTGCCCAGGCATCACGTTCGACGGCACCAATGTTACTGTCACTGGTGTCGGTGAATTCAAGCAAGGTAATACGATCATCGCGAGACAATATAATCATCGCCTCGCCCAATGGCTGTTGATCAAGTTCAACCCGAACCGCTAACGGAACATCAAAGAAGTGTTCTTCGAAGTCCGCCGGCAAACCTTTGGCCTGAGACAACAAACTTCTCGGCGTATTAGAAACAGTGGCGGGCGCTGCAAATGCACTACTACAAAGCAGCAACGCAAGCGCAGCCGCGATGGGCGTCATCGGGAACATGAACACGTACTCTAATTACCAATAGATTAAAGCCCGGCCGGTAAAAAAATATTTACCGACCGGTTGCGTTACTTGGACAAGTAAGCGTTTGCTGTCACGTCAGACACTCATGGAGTGATGATCGGAAGAACGGCATCGAAACTCATGGCAACAGTGCCGGTGTAGTCCGCAGCAGGATGGTTGGTACCCACCGCGCTGATGTTGAGCGCCGCGCGATAGTTCGCATCGGACTCTTGTTCACCGACGACCAACTGCGGCGTAGTGGTGAGCGTAACGCCATTGAACGCAACGGTAAGAGGAATCGTGTTGGCGCCGCCGTAGAGCATTGGCGTACTTTCCACGCTGGCGTGAACCGAACCATTATTGTTGCGTACATCGAAGTAACCGACCAAAGGCGTCAGGGTATTGGAGCCTGTGCGCGGGCTCATGTCCTGATCCTTGTTGACCAGATCCGGATCGACAGGCGTCACGTAGAAACCGTTTTCCGGCACGGTGGCGATCAGACTGATGGAGTGTCGCGCTTCCCCGGCGGCAAAAGCCATGGAGGAACTCAGCGCCAGAATGGCCAGTGGAGCAGTCATCGCAATTTTCTTGAACATCATCTAATACCTGTCTTTTTATCTAAGGATTGGCTCATTGAAGTCCGAAAGCCTGTGATCGGTCATATAACCGTCAGAGGTTTTGTTGAACTTTCAATGCCGGAAGATCATCAAGCAATCTCTCTTGAAAGTAAGCAGGCAACTTCTGATGAGCGTGTAGCCAAATGGACATGGCGGCAGCGTGAAAAAACCCGACATATTGAAATAATCAAACAGTGACTGTAAGAGACGGACTACAAATCATGCAAAACACGACTTGCTTTACTTGTCCAACACCGTGCAACTTCCGTAAGACAAGTACCACACGCCCTGAAATTAAAGGTTAATATCCACGTATTAGAGAGTTAACACTAATTCTCTGTAATTAACAGGCGCGAGAATATGAATTCCTTTGTGTTTTTTCCTCGTCGGATTGTTTTTTTCGTCCCGAGCACAGAGGCACCGTTGGTCTGAAGCGCTTGCTTCGGCCTTAAGATATATCTTACGTTGTATCTAAACACGACGAGAGCAAGCAAAAATGAGAGACCATCATTCCCCCCACCGTGAACACGGCGAAGGCCGCGACGGCTTCGAGAAACGCCCCGGCCCCGGCCGCGAACGTGGTGGGCGCGGCCCACGGGTATTCGCCCCCGGCGACCTGAAACTGCTGCTGCTGGCCCTGATCGCCGAGCAGCCGTGCCATGGCTATGACCTTATCCGCCAGATCGAAAGCATGTTCGACGGCGCTTACAGCCCCAGCCCCGGTGTGATCTACCCGACCCTGACCTTCCTTGAAGAAAGCGAAATGATCCTGGGCGATGCCGAAGGCGGAAAAAAGCGCTACAGCATCACCGACGCCGGACGTCTGTCTTTAAGTGAACAAGCGATTGCCCTGGACGGCGTGCGCATGCGCATCGAAGTCAGCAAGCGTTCGTTGCGCGGCCATGACCGCCCCGCCGAAATTCACGAAGCGGTGCACAACCTGCGCCATGCCTTGCAAATGCACCATGGTCGCTGGAGCCCGGAAGAAATCCTGCGGGTGCGCGACCTGCTCAACAACACCGCCAAGGCCATCGTCGATGGCCCCGCTGTTCAACCTGTTCAGGAGAAAGCCGAATGACTGACGTGATCCTGCAATCCCCATCCCAATCCATTCACCGCGTCATGCATGAGCTCAAACGCCGTCGCCTGAAAGTGTTGCGAGTGGTCGACCTGACGCCGCGCATGCGCAGGATTACGCTGGGTGGCCCTGAGCTGGCAGGCTTCATCAGCCTCGGTACGGATGACCACGTCAAATTGCTGTTCCCGCAGAATGCCGAGCAAGAGGCAGCGCTGGAAAACCTGGTGCTGGGCGCCGGCAAAGACAACGGCCCGTTGCCCGAAATGCGCGACTACACCCCGCGCCGCTACGACCTCGACACCCTGGAGCTGGACATCGACTTCGTGCTGCACGGCGACGGCCCTGCCTCGACCTGGGCCGAGCAGGCCAAACCTGGCCAGTTCCTGCAAATCGGCGGGCCACGGGGTTCGATGATCGTGCCGGACATCTTCGACAGCTACCTGCTGATCGGCGACGAAACCGCCCTGCCCGCCATCGCCCGTCGCCTCGAAGGCCTGGCGGCCAACCGGCGTGCGCAGGTGATCGTGGAAGTGGAGAACGGCGCCGAACAACAACGCCTGGAAAGCGCCGCCCAGGTCGATGTGATCTGGGTGCTGCGTGAGGGAGGCAAAAACAACCTGCTGACCACCGTGCAACAGATCAAGGTGCCCGATGGCAATCTGTATGCGTGGGTGGCGACCGAGTCCAAAGTGTCGCGGCAGATCCGTCGGGTATTGCTCGATGAGCACGGGCTGGATGAGCAATTCGTCAAAGCCGTCGGATACTGGCGGCTGGATGACAGCGAAGAGGAATAACAGCAAATCCAAATGTGGCGAGGGGGCTTGCCCCCGTTCGGCTGCGTAGCAGTCGCAAAATCAGAAAACGCGGTACGCCAGAAAAAATCGGTTGCAGGTTTTTAGCACTGCTTCGCAGTGCAACGGGGGCAAGCCCCCTCGCCACAAAACTCCCTCGCCACAGTCAGTGTTCACTGCCGATCCGTGCGCCACCGATCCAGCCCAATCACCAGCAGCGCAATCACCACAAACCCCGCCAACAATCCCCCTGCATTCACAAACACCTGTGGATAACCCAGTTTGTCCACATCAATGAACGGATACGGATAAACCGCCAGCAGATGCCCGCGCCATAACGCATAGCCGAAGTACACCAGCGGATAGATCACCCACAGCGCAATGTGCCGCAGCCGCAACGTACCTTTGGGCACACAGAACCACCAATAAACCAGAAACAGCAGCGGCATGACGTCATGCATCAGCTCATCGGCCAGCCATTGCCAGCCTTCTGGATGCCATAAATGGCGCAACAACAGGCTGTACGCCACACCCACCACGGCGATGCTCACCGCAATCCCACTGCTCACCCATGGCTGCAAAAACCAGCGCCGCGCCGCCGATTCTCGGGACGTCAGTTCACAGGTCAGCACCACCGCCACCAGCGTGTTTGTCAGCACGGTGAAGAAACTGAAAAAACTCACCAGCCCACCCAGCAGACTGGCCGCAACACTCCAGCGTAAGTAAAAAATCAGGTACAGCTGAATGCTCAAACCCGCCCAGCCCAGAATCGCCGCCACGGCAACACAACGACGCCTCGCGGTCGAGGGTATGACCATGCTCAGACCGGGCGCTTGGTGCGCATCAGCTTCACGTACAGGCGTTCGACCTTCTCCCGCGCCCACGGGGTTTTGCGCAGGAATGTCAGGCTCGACTTGATGCTCGGGTCGCTCTTGAAGCAGCGGATATCGATACGCTCGGCCAGCCCTGACCATTCGTAGTGTTCAACCAGGGCGTTGAGGATCTGTTCCAGCGTCACGCCGTGCAGGGGGTTGGTGTTCTGTTCGGTCATGCCGGGCCTTCGAGCGAAGTGGGAATTGGAAGCCGCGCACCTTAGCCGAGGGCTTCGTTGGGGGGAAGCTATCTGTTTGCTCTCTGTTAAATGTAGGTGACCTTGGAAAGATCGCAGCCTTCGGCAGCGCCCACAGGCGCGTAGGAGCTGCCGAAGGCTGCGATCTTTTGATTTTGCTTTGTTCAATGGACTATTACCAAATCCGAAATGATCCATGTCAGTAAAAGCCCTTTCTCAATGTGTTTCAGAACATTATCCTTACGCCCGTCCAGCTGAAACGCTTCTCCCCCTGCTGCATTCCCGCTGCGTTCAGTTCACCCCTTTAGAAAAAAACCAAGAATTTCTTCTCTATGCCTGATTTTAAAACTCCGCGAGACAGCGCTGTCTTACTCCCTATGGCCAGTCGAAAAACCCTGAGCCTGCTCGGTGGATTCACCGCATTGAGCCTCGCCACTTGCACCCAGGCCGCGCCAGCCTTCGATAGCGACTCGCCGTGGATGCTCGGTGACTGGAACGGCACGCGCACCGAACTTTCGGAAAAGGGCTACGACTTCAAAGTCGATTACACCGGTGAAATGGGCAGCAACCTGCACGGCGGCTACGACCACGATCGCACCGCTCGCTACAGCGACCAGTTCGGCTTTGGCAGTCATCTGGACTTGCAGAAAATTTTGGGCTGGGACGACGCTGAATTTCAGCTGACCATCACCGAGCGCAACGGCAACAACATCAGCAACGACCGGATCAACGATCCGCGGGTTGGCGGTTTCACTTCGGCTCAGGAAGTCTGGGGTCGCGGCCAGACCTGGCGCCTGACGCAGATGTGGTATCAGCAGAAATTCTTCGATCAGAAGCTCGACATCAAAGTCGGCCGCTTCGGCGAGGGCGAAGACTTCAACAGCTTCCCCTGCGACTTCCAGAACCTGGCGTTCTGCGGTTCCCAGGTCGGCAACTGGGTGGGCGACATCTGGTACAACTGGCCGGTCAGCCAGTGGGCGATGCGCGTCAAATATCACCTGACGCCGCAGTTGTACGCGCAGGTCGGGGCTTACGAGCAAAACCCGTCCAACCTGGATCGCGACAACGGCTTCAAACTCAGCGGCAGCGGTACTCAGGGCGCGATCCTGCCGGTGGAACTGGTCTGGACCCCGAAATTCAATGGCCTGCCGGGTGAATACCGTGCCGGTTATTACTACAGCAATGCCAAGGCCACCGATGTCTACAAGGACAGCAACGGCCAGCCAGCAGCCCTCAGCGGCGAGGCTTATCGCAGCGCATCGAGCAAGCATGGCGTGTGGCTGGGCGTGCAGCAGCAGCTGACCAGCCGCGCCAGTGACCACTCTCGGGGCCTGAGCGTGTTTGCCAACGGCACGATGCACGACAAGAAAACCAACGCCATCGATAACTACGTCCAGGCCGGCGTCGTCTACAAAGGCTTGTTCGATGCCCGCGCCAGGGACGACATCGGTTTTGCCCTGGCCCGTGTCCACGTCAACCCGGCTTATCGCAAGAACGCCGAGGCCACCAATCAGGCCCGCGCCGTCTTCGACTTCGACGACCCGTCGTTCCTGCCGCCGCAAGACACCGAATACAGCAGCGAGCTCTATTACGGCGTGCACGTCACGAACTGGCTGACCGTGCGCCCGAACCTGCAATACATCCGCCACCCCGGTGGCGTGGACAAGGTCGATGACGCGCTGATTGGCGGGATCAAGATCCAGTCATCGTTCTAATTAAAACCACAAGACCTGTGGGAGCTGGCTTGCCTGCGATAGCGGTGGGTCAGCCGACACTTTTGCCAACTGACACACCGCTATCGCAGGCAAGCCAGCTCCCACAGGGATTGAATCAACCGCACACCTTTCTTAACTGAACCCTGCCCGCGCCAGATCGTCATCTACAGTGAACTTGCGCGGGCTTACTTAAAACGTCACGGAGAACCACACTATGAGCGCTGATGGTGCTTTCAGTCGAAGCCGTCTGCTGCCGAGCCTGCTCGGTATCGTGCTTCTACTAATGGGCCTGGCCTTGCTGGCCGGGGGGATCAAGCTGAGCATGCTCGGCGGCTCGCTGTACTACCTGCTGGCCGGTATCGGCCTGATGCTGACCGGGGGGCTGCTGCTTGCCGACCGTTATGCAGCGCTGAGCCTGTACGCGGTGGTGCTGTTCGCCAGTACGGTCTGGGCACTGTGGGAAGTCGGCCTGGACTGGTGGCAACTGGTGCCACGTCTGGCGCTGCTCTTTGCCCTCGGTATCGTCATGCTGCTGCCATGGTTCCGTCGTCCGTTGCGTACCGGCGAGTTCAACCCGGTCGGCACCGGCGTGCTGAGCGCTGCCGTGGTCATCGCCGGTATCGCCGCGCTGGCCAGCCTGTTCACCAACCCCGGTGAAATCAAAGGCGAACTGGATCGTGACGCCGTGCCTGGCATGAGCAACACCGCCCCGGCCATGCCCGATGGCGACTGGAACTCCTACGGCCGCAGCGCCCATGGCGATCGCTACTCGCCACTGGCGCAGATCACGCCGCAGAACGTCAACAAACTGGTTCCCGCCTGGACCTACCGCACCGGCGACCTGCCTGGCCCCAACGACCCGGGCGAAACCACCGCCGAGAACACCCCGCTCAAAGCCAACGGCATGCTCTATGTCTGCACGCCGCACAGCCAGGTGATCGCGCTGGACCCGGACACCGGCAAGGAACTCTGGCGTTTCGATCCGAAGCTCTCCACGCAGAACGCGGCGAACTTCAAGGGTTGGGCGCACATGACCTGCCGTGGCGTGACTTATCACGATGACGCCGCCTACGCGTCCGAGCAGAGCCCTACCGGCACTGCCAACGCGCCTGTCGCCAGCGTCTGCCCGCGCCGGATCTTCCTGCCGACCGCCGACACCCGCCTGATCGCCCTGAACGCCGACACCGGCAAAATGTGCGAAGACTTCGGCAACGGTGGCCAGGTTGACCTGACGACCAACATCGGTGAATTCACCGCCGGCGGTTATTACTCCACATCTCCACCGGCGGTCACCAAAGACCTGGTGGTGATTGGCGGCCACGTGACCGATAACGTTTCCATCGACGAGCCAAGCGGCGTGATCCGCGCGTTCGACGTGCACACCGGCAAACTGGTATGGAACTGGGACAGCGGCAACCCGGACGACACCACGCCGATTGCCGAAGGCAAGGTCTACACCCGCAACTCGCCGAACATGTGGTCCATCTTCAGCGTCGACGAAAAACTCGGCATGATCTACCTGCCGATGGGCAACCAGACCCCGGATCAGTTCGGTGGCGCACGCACCCCTGAATCGGAACTGCACGCCGCCGGCCTGACCGCGCTGGACATCGCCACCGGCAAGGTGCGCTGGCACTTCCAGTTCACCCACCATGACCTGTGGGACATGGACGTCGGCGGCCAGCCAACCCTGATGGACCTGAAAACCGCAGACGGTGTGAAACCGGCGGTGCTCGCGTCCACCAAGCAAGGCAGCATCTACGTGCTGGACCGCAGCAATGGTCAGCCGATCGTGCCGATCAAGGAAATCCCGGTGCCGCAAGGCGCAGTGGAAGGTGACCATACTTCACCGACCCAACCGATGTCCGACCTGAACTTCGTGCCGCCGACCCTCAAGGAACGCGACATGTGGGGCGTGACCCCGTTCGATCAGATGCTGTGCCGGATCGACTTCAAATCCCTGCGCTACGACGGCATGTTCACTCCGCCGTCGCTGCAAGGCTCGATCGTTTATCCCGGTAACTTCGGCGTGTTCGACTGGGGCGGCATCTCGGTTGACCCGGTGCGTCAGATTGCTTTCGTGAACCCGAGCTACATGGCGTTCAAATCGAAACTGATCCCGGCCGCCGAAATCGCCAAACAAGGCCCTCGCGTCAGCGAAACCGAAGGCGTGCAGCCCAACAAAGGCGCGCCTTACGGCGTGATCCTCGAAGCCCTGCTGTCGCCAATGGGCCTGCCGTGCCAGGCACCGGCATGGGGTTACGTGGCGGCGGTCGATTTGACCACCAACAAAACCATCTGGATGCACAAGAACGGCACCGTGCGCGACAGCTCGCCGGTTCCAATTCCTCTGAGCATGGGCGTACCGAGCCTGGGCGGGGCCTTCACCACTGCCAGTGGCGTGGCCTTCCTGAGCGGCACCCTCGACCAGTACCTGCGCGCCTACGACGTGAAAAACGGCAAGCAACTGTGGGAAGGCCGCCTGCCAGCAGGCGCGCAAACCACACCGATGACCTACACCGGCAAAGACGGCAAGCAATACGTGCTCGTTGTTGCGGGCGGTCACGGATCGCTGGGCACCAAACAGGGTGACTATGTGATTGCGTACAAACTGTCGGAATAAGCGGTAGCGGCAGTTAAAGCAAAGGCGACTCCTGAGAGGGGGTCGCCTTTTTTGTGCTCGATTGTTTCAGGTCACCCATCCCCCTGTAGGAGCTGCCGAAGGCTGCGATCTTTTGATCTTGATTTTCAGCAGTCAGGAAAGACGCGCCTGAGGGCGCTGTCAAAACCCTGAACACACACGCTGAAATATCCAGACCCATTGAAACCACCCCCCACCTGCCCCATCTAAGACCCATACCCTATTGCGCAGGTGCCCCATGACCGACCAGCAAGAATTCCCCGAAGACACGAGCGAATACGCCGAAACAGACAACGTCGAACACCACTCCACCGGCAAAGGCCTCGCCCTGCCTGGCCAGAACCTGCCGGACAAGGTCTACATCATCCCGATCCACAACCGGCCTTTCTTCCCGGCGCAAGTATTGCCGGTGATCGTCAACGAAGAGCCGTGGGCCGAAACCCTCGAACTGGTCAGCCAATCCGACCACCACTCCCTGGCCCTGTTCTTCATGGACACTCCCCAGGAAGACCCGCGCCACTTCGACACCAAAGCCCTGCCGGAATACGGCACTCTGGTCAAAGTCCACCACGCCAGTCGCGAAAACGGCAAACTGCAATTCGTCGCCCAGGGTCTGAGCCGCGTACGCATCAAAACCTGGCTCAAACACCATCGCCCGCCGTACCTGGTGGAAGTCGAATACCCGCATCAGCCCACCGAGCCGACCGATGAGGTCAAGGCCTACGGCATGGCACTGATCAACGCGATCAAGGAACTGCTGCCGCTCAACCCGCTGTACAGCGAAGAGCTGAAAAACTACCTCAACCGCTTCAGCCCCAACGACCCGTCACCGCTGACCGACTTCGCCGCCGCCCTGACCTCGGCCACTGGCAGCGAGCTGCAAGAAGTGCTCGACTGCGTGCCGATGCTCAAGCGCATGGAAAAAGTCCTGCCGATGCTGCGCAAGGAAGTCGAAGTCGCGCGCCTGCAGAAAGAAATCTCTGCCGAAGTGAACCGCAAGATCGGCGAGCACCAGCGCGAGTTCTTCCTCAAGGAACAACTCAAGGTCATCCAGCAAGAGCTGGGGCTGACCAAGGATGATCGCAGCGCCGACATCGAGCAGTTCGAGCAACGTCTGACGGGCAAGGTGTTGCCGCCTCAGGCGCAGAAACGCATCGAAGAGGAAATGAACAAGCTGGCGGTCCTCGAGACCGGTTCGCCGGAATACGCGGTGACCCGCAACTACCTCGACTGGGCAACCTCAGTGCCCTGGGGCGTGTACGGAGAAGACAATCTCAATCTCAAACACGCGCGCAAGGTGCTGGACAAACACCACGCAGGCCTCGACGACATCAAGGACCGCATTCTCGAATTCCTCGCGGTCGGTGCCTATAAGGGCGAGATCAGCGGCTCCATCGTGTTGCTGGTGGGCCCGCCGGGCGTGGGCAAGACCAGCGTCGGCAAATCCATCGCCGAATCCCTCGGCCGGCCGTTCTACCGCTTCAGCGTCGGCGGCATGCGTGACGAAGCCGAGATCAAGGGCCACCGCCGCACCTACATCGGCGCGCAGCCGGGCAAACTCGTCCACGCGCTGAAAGACGTCGAAGTGATGAACCCGGTGATCATGCTCGACGAGATCGACAAAATGGGCCAGAGCTACCAGGGCGATCCGGCCTCGGCGCTGCTGGAAACCCTCGATCCGGAGCAGAACGTCGAATTCCTCGACCACTACCTGGATTTGCGCCTGGACCTGTCGAAAGTGCTGTTCGTCTGCACCGCCAACACCCTGGATTCGATTCCCGGCCCGTTGCTGGACCGGATGGAAGTGATTCGCCTGTCGGGCTATATCACCGAAGAGAAAGTCGCGATCGCCAAGCGTCACCTGTGGCCGAAACAACTTGAAAAAGCCGGCGTGTCCAAGGGTAGCCTGAGCATCAGCGACAACGCATTGAAAGCCTTGATCGACGGCTACGCCCGTGAAGCCGGGGTGCGGCAGCTGGAAAAAAACCTCGGCAAACTGGTGCGCAAGGCTGTGATGAAGTTGCTCGACGAACCGAAAGCGGTGATCAAGCTCGGGCCGAAAGACCTGGAAGCCTCACTCGGCCGACCGGTGTTCCGCAACGAACAAGTGCTGTCCGGCATCGGCGTGATCACCGGGCTGGCCTGGACCAGCATGGGCGGCGCGACCCTGCCGATCGAAGCCACGCGCATTCACACCCTCAACCGTGGCTTCAAACTCACCGGGCAACTGGGGGAAGTGATGAAAGAGTCGGCAGAAATTGCCTACAGCTACGTCAGCTCCCATCTGAAGCAATTTGGCGGTGATCCGACGTTCTTCGACGAAGCCTTCGTTCACCTCCACGTACCGGAAGGCGCCACGCCGAAAGACGGCCCGAGCGCCGGCGTGACCATGGCCAGCGCCCTGCTGTCCCTGGCCCGCAACCAGCCACCGAAAAAAGGCGTGGCCATGACCGGCGAACTGACGCTGACCGGGCATGTCCTGCCGATTGGCGGTGTGCGCGAGAAGGTGATTGCAGCGCGGCGGCAGAAGATTTTCGAGTTGATCCTGCCCGAGCCTAATCGTGGAAGCTTTGAAGAACTGCCGGATTATCTGAAGGAAGGGATTACCGTGCACTTTGCCAAACGCTTTGCGGATGTGGCGAAAATTCTGTTCTAACCCCCGTAACTGATCGTTCCCACGCTCTGCGTGGGAATGCCGCCCGGGACGCTCCGCGTCCCTTCACCAGCGTGACGCAGAGCTTCACAGGATGCATTCCCACGCAGAGCGTGGGAACGATCATCTCCCGCAACGCTGTCACACTTTGTCTCATCTTCAGTTATGCTCGCCGTTCGTCGTGAATGCCGGAGCCGCTGACTAATGTCCCCCACCCGCCTGTTTATCCCCCTCGCCCTCGCCCTGCTGAGCGCTTGCGCCACGCAACCGAAACACAACGTGACCGTGGAAAAACAAAGCGAATGCCCGGTGCAACTGAACAACGGGCAAAACCTGATCCTGACCCTGCCCAGCAACCCGACCACGGGTTACCGCTGGGCGATCCAGGATTCGGCCGGTGGCGTGTTGCGCGCGCTCAGCCCCGAGGTTTACAGCAACCCGGAAGATGCCGGGATCGTCGGCAGCGCGGGCATTTCCACCTGGCGCTTTCAGGCCTTTGCCACCGGCACTGGTCGGTTGCGGCTGACGTATTCACAGCCGTGGGCACCCGAAGTACCGGCGGTGAAAACCTTCGACTGCGCCATCGCGGTTAACTAATCGTGGGCTGGCTGATTCTGGCGCTGATGGGCGCGGTGACGTTTCTCTATGGGGTGAGCACCCATGCGGCGCTGCTGTGCCTGTTGGTCAAACCGTCGCCGGTGCTGGCGCTGCTCGGCTGGTTGCATGATGCGCCGCCCAGCGACTATCGACGCTGGATCAGCCTGGGGCTGATTTTCTCCTTGCTCGGTGACGTGTTGCTGGCATGGCCGGGGGATTTGTTCGTGTTTGGCCTTGGGGCGTTTTTGGTCGCGCATCTGGCGTATCTGAAGGCTTATTTGAGCGATTGCCGGCGTCTGGCGCTGTTGCCGTTGATCCTCGCGTTGAGCGTGGGCGCTGTGCTGCTGGGGATTCTGATTTCCAATGGCTTGGGTCCGTTACTGGTCCCGGTAATCGTTTATGGCCTGGCCATCAGCGCGATGCTCTGGCGCGCCCTGGCCCGACTCGGCACTGACGTGCCCAAACGCTCGGCGCTGCTGGCGGCGGCGGGCGCGGTGGCGTTTGTGTTTTCTGACAGCGTGATTGGCATTAACCGGTTTGTATCACCGTTCAACGCAGCACCTTATGTGATCATCCTCAGCTACTGGCTGGGGCAATGGGGGATTGCGGCGTCGGCGTTCACCCAGAAACCGCACTGAACTCTGTGGCGAGGGGGCTTGCCCCCGTTGGGTTGCGAAGCAGCCCCAAATCCCGACCAACGCATTCTTTCAGGTCGATTGCATCTAACGTTCTACGACGGCTACGCCGCCGAACGGGGGCAAGCCCCCTCGCCACAACAGCCCTCTCACCATTCAAAGCGCATCAGTCCAGCCGCTTTATCCGACAACCCGCGCATCCCCCCGTCAATTTGGCTAAAATGCCAGCCTTTTCCACCTACGCCGCTGGAACCGCCGTGAGCAAAGAATCCGATCGCCTTTTCGCCCAGCCTTTGACCCAGGTGCCTGACTTCGCCTTTAACGAGGACGTGGTGCGGGTGTTCCCGGACATGATCAAGCGCTCGGTGCCGGGTTATCCGACCATCGTGGAAAACCTCGGCGTGCTTGCCGCGCAGTTCGCCCAGCCCAACAGCGTGCTCTACGACCTGGGCTCGTCGTTGGGCGCCGTAACCCAGGCCCTGCGCCGTCACGTGCGCACCGACGGCTGCCGCGTCATCGCTGTGGATAACTCCGCAGCCATGGTCGAGCGTTGCCGTGAGTACCTCAACGGCCAGGACTCGATGTTCCAGGAGTTGCTGCCGGTGGAAGTGATCGAGGGCGATATCCTTGCCCTGGAATTCCAGCCAGCCTCGGTAGTGGCGCTGAACTTCACCCTGCAATTCATTGCCCCGGACCAGCGCACCGCGTTGCTCGCGCGCATCCGCCAGTCGTTGTTGCCCGGTGGCGCGCTGATCCTCTCGGAGAAGCTGCGCTTCAACGACCCCGAAGAACACGCGCTGCTCACCGACCTGCATGTAGCCTTCAAACGCGCCAACGGCTACAGCGAACTGGAAATTGCCCAGAAGCGCAGTGCCATCGAAAACGTCATGAAGCCCGACAGCCTCGAAGAACACCGCGAACGCCTGCTGGCCGCCGGGTTCTCGAAAGTCGTGCCGTGGTTCCAGTGTCTTAACTTTGCCTCGTTGATTGCCTTGCCATGATTGATCTGTCCCCCCTCGCCCGCCGCCTGGCCGGTACTCCGCTGGCCGAATGGGCCAACACCCTGCAAGCGCAACTCGACAAGAAAATGGAAAAAGGTCACGGCGACCTGGAACGCTGGCAGAGCGCGCTGGATGCGTTGCCGAAGATTCAGCCAAGCGAAGTCGACTTGTTGAATGGCTTGAAACTGGACACCGATTGCGACGTTGAGACCCGCGCACAAATGCGCACCGCACTGATGGGTTTATCGCCCTGGCGCAAAGGCCCGTTCGACCTGTTCGGTGTCCATGTCGACACCGAATGGCGCTCGGACTGGAAATGGTCGCGAGTCGCGCCACATCTGGATTTGAAAGGCAAACGCATCCTCGATGTCGGCTGTGGCAACGGCTACTACATGTGGCGCATGCTCGGCGCCGGGGCCGACAGCGTGATCGGCGTAGACCCCAACTGGCTGTTCTTCTGCCAGTTCCAGGCCGTGCAGCGTTACCTGTCCGAGCCCAATGCCTGGCACCTGCCGTTTCCCTTTGAGGATCTTCCTCCCAATCTGGAAGGCTTCGACACCGTGTTTTCCATGGGCGTGTTCTATCATCGCCGCTCGCCGATCGAGCATTTGCTGGCGCTGAAGGATTGCCTGGTCAAGGGCGGTGAACTGGTGCTGGAGACGCTGGTGATTGAAGGCGATCAGCAGCAGGTGTTGGTGCCCGAAGACCGTTATGCGCAGATGCGTAACGTGTGGTTCCTGCCATCGGTGCCGGCGCTGGAACTGTGGCTGCGCCGCGCCGGCTTCAGCGATGTGCGTTGCGTGGATGTGAGCGTGACCACGGTCGAGGAACAACGCGGGACGGAGTGGATGAAGTATCAGTCGTTGAGCGACTTCCTTGATCCGCAGGATCACAGCAAGACAATTGAAGGGCTGCCGGCGCCGATGCGCGCCGTCATCGTCGCCCGCAAGTAAAACCCCGATCTCCCAAACAATGGAGATCACTTGTGGGAGCGAGCCTGCTCGCGATGAGGACCTTTCAGCCAACGAAAATGTTGGATGTTAGTCCGCTATCGCGAGCAGGCTCGCTCCCACAATGGTTCGGTGTTTACTCTGAAGGTTTGGCTCTACGGGCCTTGAAAAACTCGCTCAACACCGCGCCACACTCCTCCGCCAACACCCCGCCCTCGTACAACACCCGATGATTCAAAAAGCCCTGGGTAAAGAACTGCCCCTGGCTCTGCACAATCCCGGCCTTGGGTTCCAGCGCGCCATACACCACCCGCGCAATCCGCGAATGCACGATCAGCCCGGCGCACATGCTGCACGGCTCCAGCGTCACGTAGAGCGTGCTGCCCGGCAGGCGATAGTTGCTGGCGGCTTGGGCCGCGGCGCGGATCGCGACCATCTCGGCGTGGGCGCTGGGGTCGTTGCCGCTGATCGGGCAATTGAAACCCCGCCCGATGATTTCACCGTCCTGCACCAGCACCGCGCCCACCGGCACTTCACCCAGCGCCGCACCTTCGGCGGCCAGGGCCAGGGCTTCGCGCATGAAATCACGATCACGGCTGCGGTCGATAATCGCTGCGGGGCGAATCTGACGCATCACGCCACCTCGATGGCGGCCATCAGGCCGGTTTCCATGTGGTCGACCACATGGCAGTGGAACATCCAGACCCCGGGGTTATCCGCCACCAGCGCCACTTGCGCACGCTCGTTCTTGCCCAACAGGTAGGTGTCGGTGAAGTACGGGATGACCTTGTGCCGGTTCGAGGCAATGACCTTGAAGCTCATGCCATGCAGGTGGATCGGATGTTGATACTGAGTCATGTTCTTCAATTCGAAAATATAGCTTTTGCCCTTTTCGAGCTTGGCAATCGGCCGATCGGCGCAGGTCTTGTCGGTGATGTCCCAAGCCTTGCCGTTGATCTGCCACAGGCTTGGCGGCTTGCCGTTTTCGACATTGACCGACACCGAACCCACCCATTCAAAATTGAAGTTGAGTTTCTCGGCATTGGCCAGGTCCGGCTCGGCCACCGGGTTGGCGGGCAGCGCCGGCGGCCACGCGGTCGGCGCGTCGGTATTGGCCACTGAGCGAAAGGTGCCCAGGCGTACCGGGCCGTTGCGCAGGGACAATTCTTCACCGGCCGGCGGTGCCTTGATCGCCAGGCAAATGCGCATGCCAGGACCCAGCCAGTATTCCTTGCCCAGTGGGCGCGGTTCAATCGGATTGCCGTCCAGCGCGTAGATCTGCGCTTCGACGCCGGGGATGTTGAGGCGGTACGTCAGCGTATTGTCGAGGTTGAGCAACCGTACGCGAGTGATCTGCCCGGCAGGCAAGTCGATCACCGCTTGTGAGACGCCGTTGATGGTCGACAAGCCCCCCGCCGTGCCGCCACGGGCCGCTTCACGAGGAATGCTGAACGCGACGAAAGCCCCCTCTTCATCGACGTGCCAGCTCTTGAGGCTCAAGGTTTTTTCGTACTTGAAACCGGTGGGCTCGCGCTCTTCGATAATCAGCGGGCCGACCAATCCGCGACCGAGCTCTTCGCTGCTGTTCACGTGCGGGTGATACCAGTAGCTGCCAGCGTCGGGTACGCGGAATTTGTAGTCGAAGTACTCCCCCGGCAACACCGGCAATTGCGAGACATACGGCACGCCATCCATCTCCAGCGGCAGGCGGATGCCGTGCCAGTGAATGGTGGTCGCCACCGGCAGGTGATTGATGAAGCGCACCCGCAGCCATTCGCCCTGACGCACGCGCAACTCGGTGCCCGGCGCCGATGGGCCGAACGCCCAGGCCGGGGTCTTGTGCCCGGCCACCAGCTCGACGTCCAGCGGTGCGGCGATCAGCTCATAGTCGTGGCCGGCGTCAGCATCGGCCATCTTGCCCAGCCAGTAACGCGACGCGCCACCGGCCCCCACGCCAACCACCACAAGACCGGCCAGACCACCGAGTATTTGTCGACGGGTAAAGGACATGAACTCAACTACCTCACGTATCAGCCACAGGCGCGGGGCCTGCAAAAGGCGAATACGATACACCTGCGGTTGAGAAACAGTAAGGGCAGCGCGGCGGATGGTCACAGTCAAAGCATGGCTGGCAATGCGCCTGGTGTGTTCAACCTCAGCTAATTGAATGAAATGAAACCCTGTGGCGAGGGGGCTTGCCCCCGTTGGGCTGCGAAGCAGTCGTAAAACCATCCAGCACGATGTATCAGATGCAATGCGATTGCAGGGTTTAGGGCCGCTTCGCTGAACATGACTTGGTCGCCGCTAATCAGCGAATCGCCCTACATCCATTTCCACCTTTCCCGACTTCTTTCCTGATCGATCCCCCGCAAAGTCCCCGCGCCTAATTTTCTGCGCCAGGTAAGGCCTGTTATCTCTGAGGCAGATAGATTTTATGACCGCTTCGCGCTCAATCGCGGGCAAGCCTCGCTCCTACAGGATTAAAGTCGTTCTCATATTTAGCGGTCTGCCTCGATTCCGTAGGAGCGAGGCTTGCCCGCGAAGGCGGTCTTACAAGACGGTGAAATTTCTGGGCAAGGTCATCGGAAGTTTCCTTCAACTCGTAGCGGTTTCCATGAACTGGTGTGAAATGCGCTCCATCGATAGTCTCTGGTGGTCACTGAAAATTCAGTGGCAGGGTGTAGGAACCCTTCAAGACTAGAGAGGACGCTTTGGCGTCGACACCTGAATTGCGGCCATCAACGTGTGTCCGTAAGATCAGTTGCGGCGGCTGTGCGCGGGCACGCTTCGGTGTGGTCGAGTTCTCTGGTCTCGATATTCCTACCCCGCGTATAGCTGCCACCCAAGCCTGTAGGAAGGCCGATGGTAGCTCCACTTCTACCAGAGGTTTAAAAATGAAAAGTCTTCATCCCGATCCACCCTACGAAAATCCAATTCCTCATCCCGACAACCGCTTCATGGCACTCACCGGCAACTGCAACGACATGCCGACCCTGTTCGTCGATACCCACGCGCCGCTCGATGTTTTGTATGACGCCGCCAACTACCGAATTCGTGCCGTCACTCAGGTGCTTGAGAACATGTCGATGCGCGGTTCAGTCGAGTGCGAATCCTTCATTCTCAGCGACTTCGCCTTTGCTCTGCGCCATTCCATTGCGCGATGGCTGTGATGTGCTGGATGTGATTGGGCGGCGGTTGCGGGCTCGGCCGTCGGAGTAGCGGCGGCCGACATTTGATCATTCCCACGCTCTGCGTGGGAATGCAGCCCGTGACGCTCTGCGTCACATCGGTGTCTGGCTCGACAGCGGCGGTGTGGCTGGAACGCGGAGCGTCCCTTGAGGCATTCCTACGCGGAGCGTGGGAACGATCACCGTGTAGAGTTGGCGACATCAGGATTGTCCGCTCAGCAGACCAGCGGGAACAAGCTCCCTCGCCACAGGCAAGCCCCCTCACCACAAAGGTCCGGTTATGGCTGAAGACCAGTGATCAGATGAACAACCCCATCCTCCAGCATCATCACCCCCGGCACCCCCGCCGCAGCCAAAACCTGTCGATCCATCCGCGCCACATCCCGCAATTCCACCCGCACCCGGGTCAGCGCCACTGGCTGTTGCGACTTGAGGTTATCCATTCCGCCAAGCGCAGCGACGATATTTGCGGCCAAACCGCCAATCGGCTGAGCCTCCATTTTCGGCTCGTCCACCACTAGGTCCGGGGTCAACGCTTTCCAGAACGCCCGCTGCATTTTCTCGAACATGCTCAGTTCTCCAGAACCAGTGAAGTATCGACCGTCGCCTCGTGGTGCAGCCGCAATGCCTCGCGTACCTGCTCGGCACTTTCCAGCCCCAGCACTTGCTGGGCAATGGCTTGGCAGTCCAGCAAATCCACTTCGCGAACCGCCGCTTTGATCGCTGGAATCAACGGCACGCTCACCGACAGTTCATCCACGCCAAGCCCCAGCAACAGCGGCACCGCCAGTTTTTCCGAAGCCAGGGCACCGCATACCCCGACCCATTTGCCATGGGCATGGGCGGCTTTCACGGTGGTGGCGATCAAGCGCAATACCGAAGGATGAAAACTGTCGGCCTGACTGGCCAGCCGTGGGTGATCGCGGTCCATGGCCAGGGTGTACTGGGTCAGGTCGTTGGTGCCGATGGAGAAGAAATCCACTTCGGGTGCAAACAGGTCAGCCATCAGCGCCGCAGCCGGTACTTCGATCATGATCCCCAGCTTCGGCAGTTCAGTCAGGCCCAATGCCAGCGCTTCTTCTTCCAGCAGTTGGCGAGCCAGCCGCAGTTCCGACAATTGCGTGACCATCGGCAGCATGATGTGCAGGCGAGCCATCCCGGCGCTGCTCAGGATCGCCTTGAACTGATCGCGCAACAGTTGCGGACGCTCCAGGCACAAACGAATGCCGCGCATGCCCAGGAACGGGTTGGTTTCGCGCTCCATCGGCACATAGGCCAAGGGTTTGTCACCGCCGACATCCAGGGTGCGCACCACTAGATTGCGCGCCGGCCCAAGGGCGCGGGCAATGGCGCTGTAGGTGGAGGCCTGTTCGTGATGGCTGGGCGCGTGGTTGCGATCCAGATAAAGAAACTCCGAACGCAACAGACCAACGCCCTCGCCGCCCAGCGCCATGGCCTGTTCGGCTTCGGCCAAGGACGCGATATTGGCGGTGATTTCAAAGTGATGCCCATCGCGGGTACAGGCGGCCAGTCCTGCATTTTCCAGCTCGTATTGCTGGCGTTTCTTTTGCAGCTGACGATTGGCTTGCAACTGCTCAATGGCAGCCAGCTCGGGATCCAGCTGCAGTTCGCCCTTGTCGGCATCGAGCAACACCCGGGTGCCATTGATCAGTGTCAGCACCTGAACCGGCAAGCCGCAGATCGCCGGCAAACCGAAGGCCCGCGCGAGAATCGCCACGTGGCTGGTGGCACCACCACCGACCGTCGCGAACCCGAGTACTTTGCGCGTATCCAGACCGGCCGTTTGGGAGGGCGTCAGTTGCTCGGCAATCAGAATCGCCCCGTCCGGCAACTCCATTGCACGATCCTCTACGCCGAGAATCAGCTTGAGTACCCGTTGACCGACGTCAGCCAAATCCGCGGCCCGTTCGGCCAGCAAGGCATTGCCCAGTTTTTTGAACAAGGTGGCCGTCGACTCGGTGGCCGCACGCCAGGCGAAACCGGCGCTTTTGCCTGCATCGATCAGTGCCAGTGCCTGATCCAGCAGGCCAGGGTCTTCGAGCAGTTCCTGATGAGCCTTGAAGATGTCTGCCTGGGCGTCACCCGTGGCCTTGTCTCGCAATTGCTGCAAGGCCAGAACCGCCTTGGCCAGCGCTCGGGACAGGTGCTCACGCTCAACCTGAGGACTGACCCCTGATTCACTGACCTCAAGGCTCTGCTCGGCAATCTGCACCACCTGGCCAAACGCCGACCCCGGCGATGCACAGACGCCGCGCAGCACCGTTAGCGATGAGGCCTGCGCGGCAACTGCCTCAACCTCTGCCATCACCGTTACGGCTTCTCCACAACCGGCGGCCAACAACTCGGCCAGCGTCTTGATTGCCACTTCGGCATCCGCGCCCGCCGCGCTGACCTGCAGGACGTCACCATGGGCGGTCTGCAAAGCCATGATCGCCACCAGGGATTTGGCGTTTGCGCTGTCCTGCTGTTTATGCAGGCAAATGCTCGCCGCAAAGCCTTTCGCTGCCTGGGCAAACACTGCTGCGGGGCGAGCATGCAAACCGTTGGTGTTGGGCAGCGTCACCGGTTTGGAAAACAGCGCTTCGCCCTCCTGCGCAATCCCCTCATCGGCCGCCCCTTCGGATGGATTCAGACTCAGCAGCGGCTGGCCACTTTCCACCACACCCGTTTCGGGCGCCAGCCAGGTGAACGGCTCACCGCTGACCACCAGCATCAAGGTCAACAAACTGCGTGCGTGCAAGGCAATGTAATCGGCATCGAACTCGATCAGTGCCTGCCCCACCTCAACCCGCTGACCTTCCTCCACCAATCGGGTGAAACCCTTTCCAGCCAGGTTCACGGTATCGAGGCCGATGTGCATCAGCACCTGCACGCCATTGTCGTCGGTGATGCTGACGGCATGCCCACTGACCTGCACATTGCTGATCACGCCGGCCAGCGGTGCGCACAAGGTTTGCGAAGTCGGATCGATACACAGACCGTCGCCGATCACGCGACTGGAAAACACCTGATCGGGCACCTGATCCAGCGGCATCAGCACGCCGGACAAGGGTGCCAGCAGTTGCAATTGTTGGGGTGTGGCCATGACGTCACCTGCTGTTTTGTTCTTTAAAAGACGCTTGTGATCTCGCGGTACCTGGTAGGAGCTGCCGAAGGCTGCGATCTTTTGATCTTGATCTTTTAAAGGCAAAAGATCGCAGCCTTCGGCAGCTCCTACGGGGTCATGCGGCGTTTACTTCCACCAATACTCGACCTGCAATCCGACGTTCGAACCGTGTCGCGCCGTGCCGAAGGCGCCGGTGTCGGACAACGCCGAACCCGCCGCCAGTTCATTGGCCGCCCGTTTGGCCGCCTCGTTCCAGCTGGCATAGGTGTAATACAGACGCACCTCGGGGCGCGCCCAGAAATCCGGGCCCTTGGGCGACCACGTCGGGGCGAAGGTGAACTTGCTCAGCTTGCGCGTCCCGCCCGTGGCTTCAACCTGATCGTGGCCCAACTCGGTCACCAGTTTGAACTGCTCGGTGATCGCATAGGCCGGGCGAATCCCGAGGGAAATCCAGTTCTGGTCGGCGCCGTCCGGGCGAATGTCTTTCTGGTAGACCGCTTCAACTTGCCCGCCGAAACGCGGCGTCACTTGCCAGTCGAAGAACTCCACCACGCGATAGCTTTTACTGCTGTCGTCCAGCCTCACGTTACCGGTATAGCCCAACCCGGTGCCGGGGCCTTCGCCGTACTGAAAGGCCAGTTTATTCTTGCCACCCAGAAAGTCTTTCTGCACATGCTGGGTGGTAATCGCCCAACCGTGGTGAGCGTCGCGGCTGTCGGGTTTGTCGATGTAGCTCAAGCCGAACTCCAGCTCACCGCCAGGGTTGGTGTTGAAGCCGGCGACGTTGAAATCGTGACGGTTGATGTAGTCCTTCTGGTACAGGTTGTCCTTGCGCGAGAAGGCGTAGCTGTACTTCAGATCACCGATCAGCACATCTTCGATACCGCCGCCGGTGGCGCTCTGGTTCCAGTAGTAGAAGTCGGAAATGTGGATATCGTTACGCTTGTAGTAACGCCGACCGGCCCACAGTGAACCGCCGTTTAGGCTGGGCATGTTCGACCATTGCGCATACAACTGCGGCATGCGCACCGAGCCGTTGTCGCCGTTGAACGTCAGGCTGCGGTCGTACTGGTTATACAGCGAAGCCATGCCATCGACACTGAGCACCGAACCGTCGTCCAGGGTGAACAGATCCTGACGCAATTCCAGCTCCGCATACTGTTCGCATTCGTTGCCGAGGCGGTATTTCGACTGCGCACCCGGCAATTGAAAACATGACTGCGAACTGCTGTTGACCGAGGTGCCGACACCGCTACGCACATAGCCGGCGAACTCCAGCGCATGGGCCGATAACGGTAACGCCAGGTACACGCCCGCCGCTACAAGGCTGCGATTTATTGTTGTTTTCAAGAACCACCTCATTATTTTTATTGTGTGATGCAGCAAAATCGGCGCGCAAAACTCCCCCGCGCAGCGTTCTGCGTGTTTTTTGAATTAGTGTTTTTTAGTGGTCAGTCAGGCGCAGAACGAACGACTCATAGGGCCGTAGAAACACCTGCCGATTGCGCGGCGGGCAGTCCGGGTAGTTGCTGATGACCAGAGATTGCACCATCGATTCGTTGATCACTTCTGGCGGCAGCTCGATTTCGCACGGCGTGCCGTAGAAGTTGTTCAGCACCAGCAAACGCTCGCCATGGCCTTCACGCACGTACGCCCAGACTTGTGTGTGCTCAGGCATTAACTGCCGGTACACGCCGTCGGACATCAACGTTTCACTGCGGCGCAGCGCAATCAACTGTCGATAGTGATGCAGCACCGAATCCGGGTCGTCGAGTTGGTGAGCGACGTTGATCTGCGCCGCGTTGGCCGGCACGCCGATCCAGGGTTCGACCGCGCTGAAGCCAGCGTTCGACTCGGCGTTCCAGTGCATCGGCGTGCGACCGTTGTCCCGGGACTTCTGCATGATCGCCGCCATGTTGTCGGCGTCGCTGCTACCGGCTTCGCGCTTGAGCCGGAAGATGTTCAGGGTTTCGACGTCGCGGTACTGATCGATGTGATCGAACCCCGGATTGGTCATGCCCAGTTCTTCGCCTTGATACACGAACGGCGTGCCCTGCAGGAAATGCAGCGCCGTGCCGAGCATCTTCGCCGACACCACCCGGTGTTCGCCGTCGTGACCAAAACGCGAGACCACCCGCGGCTGGTCGTGGTTACACCAGAACAGCGCGTTCCAGCCGCCGCCAGCCTGCATGCCGGTCTGCCAGTCGGAGAGGATGCGCTTGAGTGCGAGGAAATCGAAATCGGCGCGAACCCACTTCTGCAGGTTCGGGTAATCAACTTTCAAGTGATGGAAATTGAAAGTCATCGACAGCTCTTTCGACTCCGGCCGCGAATAGCGAATGCAGTGTTCCAGACTGGTGGACGACATCTCGCCGACGTTGATCAGGTCATGGCCTTCGAACACTTCACGGTGCATTTGCTGCAGGTATTCATGAACGTTCGGGCCGTCGGTGTAGAAGCGCCGACCGTCGCTGTTGTCCTCGGGGAAATCCGCCGGTTTGGAAATCAGGTTGATCACGTCCAGACGGAAACCGCCCACACCTTTGTCGCGCCAGAAACGCATCATCTTGAACACTTCGGCTCGCACCTGGGGGTTGTCCCAGTTCAGGTCGGCCTGCGTGTGGTCGAACAGGTGCAGGTAATACTGACCGGTCTGGGCCTCGTACTCCCAGGCCGAACCGCCGAACTTGGATTCCCAGTTGTTCGGCTGGTCGCGCCAGATGTAGAAATCGCGGTAAGGGTTGTCGAGGCTGCTGCGGGCCTGCTGGAACCAGGTGTGTTCGATCGAGGTGTGGTTGACCACGATGTCGAGCATCAATTTGATCCCGCGCTTGCCGGCCTCGGCGATCAGCAACTCGCAGTCGGCCATGGTCCCGTAGCTTGGATCGATGGCGTAGTAATCGCTGATGTCGTAACCGTTGTCGCGCTGGGGCGAACGCAGGAACGGCGTGATCCACAGGCAATCGACACCCAGCCAGTGCAGGTAATCGAGCTTGGCCACGACGCCGAGCAAATCACCCGTGGGGTTGCCGGCGTGGCTATGAAAACTCTTCGGGTAGATCTGGTAGATCACCGAACGTTGCCAGTCTTGCATGGCGGGATTCCTTCAGTAAGTTTTGTACTGGCCTTGGGGGCCTCTTCGCGGGCAAGCCCGCTCCCACATTGGAATGCGGTCAACTGTGGGAGCGGGCTTGCTCGCGAATGCGATCTGTCAGGCAACCCGATACCCGGGCCGGACAATCCTCATGCTCAACCCGCAGGTCAGAACAAACGGCACGACCATGGCAATCACCATCCCGACCACGAACATCGGAATGAACTGGGGGATGATCGAGATGAAACCGGGCAACCCGCCAACGCCGATCGCCGAAGCCTGGACCTTGTTCATCGACAGGAAAATGCTGCCCAGCGCCGAGCCGATCAGGGCCGCATAGAACGGAAATTTGTAGCGCAGGTTGACCCCGAACATGGCCGGTTCGGTGATGCCGAAGTAGGCAGAAATCGCCGAAGTCGAGGCCATGCTTTTGTCCCGCACACTGCGGGTCATGTAGAACACCGCCAGTGCCGCGCTGCCCTGGGCGACGTTGGACATGACGATCATCGGCCAGATGAAGGTGCCGCCCTGGGTCGAGATCAGTTGCAAATCGACCGCGAGAAACATGTGGTGCATGCCGGTGATTACCAGCGGTGCGTAGAGCAGGCCGAAAATCGCGCCGCCGACCATGGGCGCCAGGTCGAACAGAGTGACCACGCCTTCGGTGATGAGAATCCCCAGATGGCGGGTCACCGGGCCAATCACCGCCAGCGCCAGCACGCCGGTGACGACGATGGTGGTGATCGGCACTACCAGCAATTGCACCGCGTTAGGCACTCGCGCCCGCAACCACTTTTCGATGACGCTCATCACATAGGCCGCCATTAGGATCGGCAGGATTTGCCCCTGGTAACCGACCTTCTCGATCTGAAACAGGCCGAGGATGTCGAAGTACGGCAGGCTCTGCCCCTCAAGCCCAGCCACCGCTTTGCCGTAGTTCCAGGCATTGAGCAGATCCGGGTGCACCAGCATCAGGCCGAGCACGATGCCAAGGATTTCGCTGCCGCCAAAGCGCTTGGCCGCCGACCAGCCCACCAACGCAGGGAGAAACACGAACGAGGTGTTGGCCATCAGGTTGATCAGGCTCCAGAGCCCGTCAAGCTTGGGGTAGGCGTCCAGCAGAGTCTTACCCTCGATGAACATGCCCTTGGCGCCGATCAGGTTGTTGATGCCCATCAGCAGGCCGGCAATGATCAGCGCCGGAAGGATCGGCATGAACACGTCGGAAAACACCCGCACCAATCGCTGCATGGGGTGGATTTTGTCGGCGCTTTTCTGTTTGACGTCGGCGATGGTCGAGGCGGCGAGACCGGTTTGCCGGCGCAGCTCGGCGTAGACCTTTTCCACTTCGCCAGGGCCGATCACCACCTGGAACAGGCCACCGGTAAAGAACGAACCTTTGACCAGATCGATCTGGTTCAGCGTGGCGCTGTTAACCAGGCTCGGGTCCTTGAGGGCCAGGCGCAGCCGTGTGACGCAATGCGCGGCCTGCTCGAGGTTATCGCTGCCACCGAGGCTGTGAAGCAGCTCAGTGACGATATTCGGATAGTCGTGGCTCATGATTGTCCTTGCGCTGTAGTTTTTTGTTATTGGCAGCACGCCGAAGCGAAAAGTACTCGTCTGTACGAGTTATTGCAACAACTCGTACAGACGAGTTTGGTTTTGTTTATCCTGAACCCGACAAGCGGCGATATTTCCTACCTCAAAAGTCAAAGAAACCTAAACCCGCATGGACAAACCCCTACCCTGCCCTTAAGGTTCAAAACCTTGAGCACAGCGCGGCACAGAGCCATCCCCATGAGTAAATACAACCAGATCTACAGCGATCTGCTTGCCAGCATCACGACCGAACGTCTGGAACGCGGCGCCCGATTGCCGTCCGAAACCGAACTGATGGACAGCTATCAGGCCAGCCGCGGCACCGTGCGCAAGGCCATCGAACAATTGCAGGAGCGTGGCTTCGCCCAGAAAGTCCACGGCAAAGGCACCTTCGTGCTGTCGACCAACCCGATTGAGTTTCAACTCGGCGGCATCGTCAGCTTCCAGGAAACCTACCCGCGACTGGGCAACGACGTCAGCACCGAGGTGGTCGAATTCACCCAGATCCCCCTCGAAGGCCCACTGCTCGAACACATCAAGGCCGAAGAAGGCAGCCTGATCACGCGGATCAAACGCGTGCGGCGGATTGATGGCAAACGGGTGATCCTCGACATCAACCATTTCGTCAGCGACGTGATTCCCGGTCTGTCCCGCGACATCGCCGAGCAATCGATCTACGCCTTCATCGAGCAGACCCTGCAACTGCAAATCGCCTATGCCCAGCGCACCATCGAAGCGGTGCCCCGCAGCAAGGACGACCAGCAACACCTGGATCTCGACGGCCAGAGCCATGTGATTGTGGTCAGTAACCAGACGTTTTTGCAGGATGGCCGGCAGTTCGAGTACACCGAGTCGCGGCATACCCTGGATAAGTTCTACTTTTCGGATGTGGCGCGGCGCTGAAACGCAAAAGGCCCCGTGAACTCGCGTTCACGGGGCCTTTTTTCTCGCGATCAAACCATCAAGGCTTGCGCGGGATCACTCCCACTCAATCGTCGCCGGCGGCTTGCTCGACACGTCGTAGGTGACGCGGGAGATGCCTTCGATTTCATTGATGATGCGACCGGAAACAGTTTCCAGCAGCTCGTAAGGCAGGTGTGCCCAACGCGCGGTCATGAAGTCGATGGTTTCCACGGCACGCAGGGCAACGACCCAGGCGTAACGACGGCCATCGCCGACAACGCCAACCGATTTCACCGGCTGGAACACCACGAATGCCTGACTGACCTTGTGGTACCAGTCGGCTTTGCGCAGTTCTTCGATGAAGATGTGGTCGGCGCGACGCAGCAGGTCGGCGTATTCCTTCTTCACTTCACCGAGGATCCGCACGCCCAGGCCCGGGCCCGGGAACGGGTGACGGTAGACCATGTCGTACGGCAGGCCGAGCTCCAGACCCAGACGACGGACTTCGTCCTTGAACAGTTCGCGCAGGGGTTCAACCAGCTTGAGGTTCATTTCTTCCGGCAGGCCGCCCACGTTGTGGTGCGACTTGATCACGTGGGCCTTGCCGCTTTTGGCGCCAGCCGACTCGATGACGTCCGGGTAAATGGTGCCTTGGGCCAGGTACTTGATGTTGTCCAGTTTGTTGGACTGGGCATCAAACACGTCGATGAAGGTACGGCCGATGATCTTGCGCTTCTTCTCTGGGTCGCTTTCGCCTGCCAGATTGTCGAGGAACTGGTCCTCGGCGTTGGCGCGAATCACCTTGACGCCCATGTTCTCGGCGAACATGGCCATCACTTGCTCGCCTTCGTGCAGGCGCAGCAGGCCGTTGTCGACGAAGACGCAGGTCAACTGGTCGCCGATAGCCTTGTGCAGCAGCGCGGCAACCACCGAGGAGTCAACGCCGCCGGACAGGCCGAGCAACACGTTGTCGGTGCCAACCTGGGCGCGGACCTGGGCGATGGCGTCTTCAGCAATCTTCGAAGGTGTCCACAGGGCTTCGCAGCCGCAGATGTCGAGGATGAAGCGCGAGAGGATGCGACCGCCCTGCTTGGTGTGGGTCACTTCCGGGTGGAACTGCACGCCGTAGTAGCCGCGCGCATCGTTGAACATGCCGGCAATCGGGCAGCTTGGGGTGCTGGCCAGGATGTGGAAGTCTTCCGGCATCTTGGTGACCTTGTCACCGTGGCTCATCCACACGTCGAGGCCGAACAGGCCATCGGCGTCGATATGGTCTTCGATGCCATCGAGCAGACGGCTCTTGCCGACCACGTCAACGCGGGCATAACCGAACTCACGCAGCTCGGAACCTTCGACCTTGCCACCCAGCTGTTCAGCCATGGTCTGCATGCCGTAGCAGATACCGAAGACCGGTACGCCCAGGTCAAACACCGCTTGCGGGCAGCGCGGGCTGTCGGCTACGTGCACGGATTCGGGGCCGCCGGCGAGAATGACGCCTTTTGGAGCGAATTCGCGAATCGCTTCGTCGTCCATGTCGAACGGATGCAGTTCGCAGTACACGCCGATTTCACGCACGCGGCGGGCGATCAGCTGGGTGTACTGGGAACCGAAGTCGAGGATCAGGATGCGGTGGGCGTGAATGTCGAGGGCCATGATTCAGTCTCGTCTAGATAATTCAGAAACAGTCGTGATTCAGAAACAACTCGGGGCTGAATAGAACAGCCCCGGTTGCTTAACGATTTGCTTGAAGCCTCAACCTACGCGGTAGTTTGGCGCTTCTTTGGTGATTTGCACGTCGTGAACGTGGGACTCGGCCATGCCAGCGCCGGTGATCCGCACGAATTCAGGCTTGGTGCGCATTTCTTCGATATCGGCGCTACCGGTGTAGCCCATGGAAGAACGCAGGCCGCCCATCAGTTGATGGATGATGGCGCTCAGGGTGCCCTTATACGGAACACGCCCTTCGATGCCTTCCGGAACCAGTTTCTCGGCACCTGCCGAGGAGTCCTGGAAGTAACGGTCGGAGGAACCTTGAGCCTGGGACATGGCGCCCAGCGAACCCATGCCGCGGTAAGCCTTGTACGAACGGCCCTGGAACAGTTCGATCTCGCCTGGCGCTTCTTCAGTACCGGCGAACATCGAGCCCATCATCACGCAGGAAGCACCGGCAACGATGGCCTTGGACAGGTCACCGGAGAACCGGATGCCGCCGTCGGCGATCAACGGAACACCAGTGCCTTCGAGGGCAGCGGCGACGTTGGCGATGGCACTGATTTGCGGGACGCCGACACCGGCGACAATACGGGTGGTGCAAATCGAGCCAGGACCGATACCGACCTTGACTGCGTCAGCGCCGGCTTCGGCCAGGGCCTTGGCGGCAGCGCCGGTGGCGATGTTGCCGCCGATGACCTGCACTTCAGGGAAGTTCTGCTTGACCCAGCGAACGCGGTCGATCACGCCCTTGGAGTGACCGTGAGCAGTGTCGACCACTACCACGTCAACGCCAGCGTGAACCAGGGCAGCTACGCGGTCACCAGTGTCTTTACCGGTACCGACTGCAGCGCCAACGCGCAGACGACCTTGATCGTCCTTGCTTGCCAGCGGGTAAGCCTTGGCTTTTTCGATGTCGTTGACGGTCATCATGCCTTTAAGGGCGAATTTGTCGTCGACGATCAGTACGCGTTCAATGCGGTGCTTGTGCAACAACTCACGGACGTCGTTCTTGTCGGCGCCTTCCTTGACCGTGACCAGACGCTCTTTAGGCGTCATCACTTCACGGACACTGACATCCAGACGGTTTTCGAAACGCACGTCACGGGAAGTGACGATGCCGACCAGGTCGCCATCGTGCAGTACCGGTACGCCGGAGATGTTGTGCAGGCGGGTGAGTTCGAACAGTTCACGAACCGTGGCGTCAGCCTCGATGGTGATCGGGTCCTTGACCACGCCGGCCTCGTACCGCTTGACCTTACGCACTTCGGCAGCTTGCTGCTCGATGGTCATGTTCTTGTGGATGATGCCGATGCCACCTTCCTGAGCCATGGCAATTGCCAAGCGGGCTTCAGTAACGGTGTCCATGGCAGCAGAAACCAGTGGAATATTCAGCTCGATGCCACGGGTAAGGCGGGTCTTGAGACTGACTTCGTTAGGAAGAACCTCGGAATAACCGGGCACTAAAAGAATGTCGTCGAAGGTCAGAGCTTCTTGGCTGATACGCAGCATCGCGGGGGCTCCCGAGCGGGAAAATGGAAGCGCGCCATTATAGTCAGACACCCCCTCGGGTTCAATGTAAAACTCTGTCTATTATTGGCATTACTGACATACGGAGAAACAAAGCCTCTGTAGGACCTGCCGAAGGCTGCGATCTTTTGACTTTGATATTCAAAAACAAGATCAAAAGATCGCAGCCTTCGGCAGCTCCTACAAAGGCGCCCGCGTTCAGAGTTCGACTTTGACCCAGCTCACGGGTTGATCCAGCCAATCGGCAAATTCGTCGATGAAGCTCTGCTTGAACCCGGCCTCGAGCCAGTTGTTGAAGATGAAACCCAGGTTGGAAAAGCCGCATTCCTGCAAGAACAGAAACCCGTTGATGTCGTCTTCATGCCCGCACTCAGGGCACGTGAAGTTATCGGTGCGCCCCGGCATCCACTCTTCCAGGCTTTCGAACAGCGCTTCGCCGATCTCCTTGCGGCACTCGGCGCAGCCGGCTTCTTCGAGAAACCCTTTGGCCGGTGTGTAGATGCAGCGTTTGGTGATGATTTCCAAGCCATTGACCGGCTCGCCGAACGGCAGCGCGTCAGGGTGCAGGACCACGGCGCGGGCTCCGTCGGCGATGGCGTGGGCCATGCGATTGCCGGTGCGGCCACAGGTGGTCAATTCTTCTTTGATGATGTTCTTGCGCACCAGCCAACGCACGACCGCCCTGGCCCGGGGTTCGTGTACCGGCAGGGTGGAGATTTTCGGGACGATGATGCTTTGGGAATTCATGGTGCAAGCCTACAAATGCTGAATGATCCACCCTTGTGGGAGCGAGCCTGCTCGCGATGAGGCCATTGCAGCCAACATTGTTGTTGCCTGACCCACCGCCATCGCGAGCAGGCTCGCTCCCACAGGATTTGCGGCCGGCAGCTTAATCCCTGACGAAATCCGGTCAAGTACTCAAATAACGCCCGATCAAGGCAATCCCGCTGGCCAGCACCAGCCAGGTCACCAGCCGCACGAATGCCTCGCGGGACAATTTCATGGTCAACCGCCGACCGATCCACAACCCCAACGCCATCGCCGGCAACAAACACAGCGCCAACACCAACAAGGGTAGCTCGGCATACACACCGGCGATGGCAAACAGGCTCAAACGCACCACAGTGCTGCAACTGATCAGGGCACTCTGGGTCGCCCGGGCCGCGTCCTTGGGCAGCCGACTGTTCAAATAGATCGCATATAAAAAGCCGCCACTGCCAAACAGCGCCCCGAACATCCCGCCCACGGTGCCCATCGGCACCGCCCACCCGGCGGACAGTTGCGTGGGGCGGGTTTTAATCCACAGGCTGTAAACCGCATAGGCGCTGATAAACAGCCCCATCAACAGCAGCAAAACATCGGATTTCAGGTTCAGCAGAAAGATCACCCCCAACGTGCAGCCCACCGCCATGCACGGCAGCAGTCGAAGCAATTCTGGCCTCGCCACATCCCGTCGCGAGGGCAGCAGATTGCCGAACGCCGCGACGAAATCCAGCAGCACCAACAGCGGCACGATTTTCGACAGTGGCATGAACAGGATCAGAATCGGCCCCGCCACCAAGGCGGTACCAAAACCAGCGATGCCGAACACTATGTAGGCCAAGGCAACGCCCAACCCGATCACCAGCCAATCCACCGAACCCCACGGCCATTGGTTCAATAACTCCAGCACATTCATCGATACGGCTTCCTTTTATTCCTGCGATGACTTTAGCCAGCGCCAAGCGTTGCGACTAATATCTTCAACGTCGACTACCCATCTCGAAAAGGCATACCTCGTGCTTTCAACCCGCCAATTGCGTTACTTCGTGGAAATCGCCGAGAGCGGCAGCTTCAGCGCTGCGGCCGAACGACTGTTTATTGCTCAATCCGCCCTGAGCCGGCAGATCAAGGACATGGAAACCCGGCTGCAAACGCCGCTGTTCGAACGCACCGCGCGCCAGCCCCGTTTGACGGCGGCAGGTGAAGCTTTTTTGCCTCGGGCGAGAAACCTGCTGAACGAACTGACCAAGGCCAGCGAGATGGCCACCCAAGTGGGCAGCGGTCAACTGGGCGTGTTGCGCCTGAGTCATTCCAGTACCGTGCCCATGAGCGGTCGACTGCTGCGAGGCATCAGTGTCTATCTGGATCGGCATGCAGGA
The DNA here is from genome assembly GCF_050280605.1 of Pseudomonas sp. NPDC089918. Taxonomy (NCBI): domain Bacteria; kingdom Pseudomonadati; phylum Pseudomonadota; class Gammaproteobacteria; order Pseudomonadales; family Pseudomonadaceae; genus Pseudomonas; species Pseudomonas sp. NPDC089918. Next base: position 277,937 of record NZ_JBNNVP010000002.1, read on the forward strand.
GTGTCGATGGACATCGTCAAGCTGTCCTCCGAGGCGCAACTGGAAGAATTGGCCGAAGGTCGTCTCGATGTGGGGTTGTTGCGCCTGCCGGTGCTGCGTCAGCGTGAAGGGGTGCAGATTGTTCCGCTGTACAGCGAGCGTCTGTTGCTGGCGGTGCCGCCGAATCATCGGCTGGCTGTGGATAAGTCCGCGCAAGGCATCGATCTGGCGCAGTTGAAGAATGAAGCGTTTATTTCCATCCCTCATCCACAGCGTGGCGGCCTGAGCTATCTGTCCGCCGAGTTGTGCATGCGCCAGGGGTTCTTTCCCCTGACGGCTCGGGTGGTGTCGCGTAAAACCACGCAACTGCAATTGATCCAGGCCGGGTTCGGCATCGCGCTGTTACCGGAATCGATGCAGGACATCGCGCCGCCGGATATCCACTTTCTGCCCTTGGCCGACCCGGATTGCCACAGCACCGTCGCCCTCGCCTTTCGGCAGCCCCCCACGGCATTGGTCCAGCAATTTGTCGAACACTTCACCCGATCGGCGTAGGAGCTGCCGAAGGCTGCGATCTTTTGATCTTCAGCAATTTCAGCCTCGCCGAAAATCAAGATCAAAAGATCGCAGCCTGCGGCAGCTCCTACAGGGGGATCGTGCATTGCGCAGGAGATTGCCTTTATCATGCGCCCCATGATTAAAGATCCCTTTGCAAGACTCGGCCTGGACCGGGAAGTCCTGACTGTCAGCCAGCTCAACGGCCGCGCGCGGGTGTTGCTCGAAGACGTGTTCAGCAACATCTGGGTCGAAGGTGAAATCTCCAACCTCGCCCGCCCGGCGTCCGGCCATGTGTATTTCACCCTCAAGGACAGCGGCGCCCAGGTGCGTTGCGCGCTGTTCCGGCAGAACGCCGCTCGGGTTCGGCAGGCGTTGAAGGACGGCTTGGCGGTCAAGGTTCGCGGCAAGGTTTCGCTATTTGAAGGCCGTGGTGACTACCAACTGATCCTCGACACCGTGGAGCCGGCCGGTGATGGCGCCCTGCGCCTGGCCTTCGATGCCTTGAAGGAAAAGCTCAGCGCCGAAGGCCTGTTCAGCGCCGAGCGCAAAGTGCCGCTGCCGGCGCACCCGCAACGCATCGGCATCATCAGCTCGCCCACCGGCGCGGTGATCCGCGACATCATCAGTGTGTTCCGCCGCCGCGCGCCGCAGATCCAACTGACGCTGATCCCCACCGCCGTGCAAGGCCGCGAAGCCACTGCACAGATTGTCCGCGCGCTGAAACTGGCGGACGCCCGCGGTTTCGACGCGCTGATCCTGGCCCGTGGCGGCGGTTCGCTGGAAGACCTCTGGTGTTTCAACGAGGAAGCCGTAGCCCGCGCCGTGGATGCCTGCGTAACGCCGATTGTCAGCGCCGTCGGCCACGAGACCGATGTGTCGATCAGTGACTTCGTCGCCGACGTCCGCGCCCCGACACCCTCTGCCGCCGCCGAACTGCTCGCGCCGGATTCCAGTGATCTGGTGCGACGCGTCGAAAGCCTGCACCGGCGCCTGGTGATGCGCATGCGCGACCGCCTGATGCGTGATCGGCTGCGCCTGGAAGGTATTTCACGCCGACTGCGCCATCCCGGTGAACGACTGCGTCAGCAAGCACAACGTCTGGATGATCTGGACATGCGCATGCGCCGCGCATTCGAACGCAGCCTCAATACCCGTCGCGAACGTTTGATCCGCCTGGAAACCCGCCTCGCCGGGCAACATCCCGGGCGACAACTGGCGATGCTTCGCCAGCGCCTCGACAGCCTCGCCGAACGTCTGCCCCGGGCCATGCGTGAAGGACTTAAGTCCCGTCGCCTGCAACTGCAAAGTCAAATGCAGACGCTGCATGTGGTCAGCCCGCTGGCGACCCTCGCCCGTGGCTACAGCATTCTGCTGGACGAGCGCGGCAACGCGATTCGCAGCGCCGCTCAGACCCACACCGGCCAGCGCCTGAAAGCCAAACTAGGTGAAGGCGAACTGCAAGTGCGGGTCGAAGACAATCACCTGACGCCTGTCACCCTTTCTTTACTGGATTGATCCATGCCGCGTTTTTTAGCTCCGCTGCTGTTGCTGTGCCTGACCTTTAACGCCCACGCCGACAGTTACATCACCCGCCTGTTGAACAAACCGGTGCCGGGTGGCGTGGCGGTGGTGGATTTGGGCAGCTCCGCCCAGGCACCCAAAGCCAGTTATCAAGGCAAACCGGTATTGGTGGTCAAGGAACAGAACAACTGGCTGGCCATCGTCGGCGTGCCACTGACTGTAAAACTAGGTACACAACAAATCAGCAGCGGCGGTCGTAACCTGAACTTCATCGTCGCCAGCAAGAAATACCCGGAACAGCACATCACCCTGAAGAATACCCAGCAGGTCAATCCGAACCAGGAGAATCTCAAGCGCATCGAGGGTGAGCTGGCGGAGCAGATGCAGGCCTACCGCAGCTTCAGCCCGAACACCCCGAGCAATCTGCTGCTGGACAAACCGGTCAATGGGCCGCTGTCGAGCAAGTTCGGCGTGCGCCGCTTTTTCAATGGTGAAGAACGCAATCCCCACGCGGGCCTCGACTTCGCAGTGCCCGCCGGCACGCCAATCAAGACCCCGGCCGCCGGCAAGGTGATCCTGATCGGTAACTACTTCTTCAATGGCAATACGGTGTTCGTCGACCACGGCCAGGGCTTTATCAGCATGTTTTGCCATATGTCGAAGATCGACGTGAAGGTCGGCCAGCAATTGGCGCGCGGTGGCGTGGTCGGCAAAGTCGGCGCCACAGGGCGCGCGACCGGGCCGCATATGCACTGGAACGTCAGCCTGAATGACGCCCGGGTGGACCCGGCGATTTTCATTGGCGCATTTCAGCCCTGAAGCATTGTGAGGCCACTGGCCTCATCGCCAGCAGGCTGGCTCCCACATTGGACCGTGTTCACCACACAACTCCCCTGTGGGAGCTAGCCTGCTAGCGATGACGCACTCCCAGGCACTGAAATATCTCGACCAGCGTAATTGCGCACCTATCAAACCCCGCGCAAAAATCACAACGATCGGTCGAATAAAACACAATAAAATCGCGCAAACCTCCGCTTTTCGAGTATTCCTCTCAATTTTTTTCGACTGCTTGCCATCCTTCATCCTCGCGGTTAGGGTTGAAGGCATGAAAACCTCTCACACCCTCATTCAGCTTCGCCAGCACCGCAGCCTGTGCCTTGTCAGTGCACGACTGCCAGGCTGAATCGCGGTGCCTCGTCTTACGCTTTATCCCAACTTTTGATCCACCGGCAGGCCGCCTTTTTTCGGCCCACACAATAAGGATTTCCCGATGAGCATGCTCAAAGACCCGTCTTCGAAATACCGCGCGTTCCCGACCATCGACATCCCGGACCGCACCTGGCCATCGAAGACCATTACCGCCGCGCCGATCTGGTGCAGCTCGGACCTTCGTGACGGCAACCAGTCGCTGATCGAGCCGATGGACGCGGTCAAGAAGCTGCGTTTCTGGAAAACCCTGGTGCAAGTCGGCGTGAAAGAAATCGAAGCCTCGTTCCCGGCCGCTTCGCAAACCGATTTCGACTTCGTGCGTACCCTGATCGAAGACGGCCACATCCCGGACGACACCACCATTCAGGTGCTGACCCAGGGCCGTGAAGACTTGATCGCACGTACCTTCGAATCCCTGCGCGGGGCCAAGAAAGCCATCGTTCACCTGTATAACGCGACCTCCCCTTCCTTCCGCCGCATTGTCTTCAACCAGGACAAGGACGGGATCAAGGCCATCGCCGTGAACGCCGCCAAGCTGTTCGTCAAATACGCCGCCCAGCAGCCGGACACCGAGTGGACCTTCGAGTACTCGCCAGAAACCTTCAGCGCTACCGAACTCGAGTTCGCCAAGGAAGTCTGCGACGCGGTGATCGAAGTGTGGAACCCGACGCCTGAGCACAAGGTAATCCTCAACCTGCCTGCCACCGTTGAATGCGCCACCCCGAACATCTATGCCGACCAGATCGAATGGTTCGGCCGCCACATCAACCGTCGTGACAGCGTGATCATCAGCCTGCACACCCACAACGACCGTGGCACTGGCGTGGCCGCCACCGAGCTGGGCCTGATGGCCGGTGCCGACCGTGTCGAAGGTTGCCTGTTCGGCAACGGCGAGCGGACCGGTAACGTCGATCTGGTGACCGTGGCATTGAACCTCTACACCCAGGGCGTCGACCCTGAGCTGGACTTCTCCGACATCGATGGCGTGCGCAAAGTCGTCGAAGAGTGCAACCAGATTCCTGTGCACCCACGTCACCCGTATGTCGGCGATCTGGTTCACACCGCGTTCTCCGGCTCGCACCAGGATGCGATCCGCAAGGGCTTCGCCCAGCAGCAACCGGACGCCCTGTGGGAAGTTCCGTACCTGCCGATCGACCCGGCCGACATCGGCCGCAGCTACGAGGCGGTGATTCGCGTCAACAGCCAGTCGGGCAAAGGCGGTATCGCTTACCTGCTGGAACAGGAATACGGCATCAACTTGCCGCGCCGCATGCAGATCGAGTTCAGCCAGGTCGTGCAGCGTGAAACCGATCGTCTGGGCCTTGAGATGACAGCCCAGCAGATCCACGCGTTGCTGCACAGCGAGTACTTGCAGGCCAACACCCCGTACGCGCTGGTCAGCCATCGCTTGCAGGAAGAAAACGGTCACAGCGCCGTGGAAGTGGAAGTCTCCAGCAAAGGTCAGGGCGAAACCAACCTGCACTGGCGTGGCAAGGGCAACGGCGCTCTGGAAGCGCTGGTGGCCGGTCTGCCGATTCCGGTGGAAATCATGGACTACAACGAACACGCCATCGGCGCGGGCACCAATGCCAAGGCTGCGGCCTACATTGAACTGCGCGTAAATGGTGAGCGTGCGGTGCACGGCGTCGGCATCGATGAAAACATCACCACCGCCAGCTTCAAGGCCCTGTTCAGCGCGCTGAACCGCTCCCTGAGCCAGCCGGAAGCGAAAGCGGCGTAAGTTAGCGCTGCAATGCAAAAGGCCCCGGGGTGAGAACCTCGGGGCCTTTTTGTTGATCGTTCCCACGCTCCGCGTGGGAACGCCTCAAGGGACGCTCCGCGTCCAGTGACGCGGAGCGTCACGGGCTGCATTCCCACGCAGAGCGTGGGAACGATCGGTTACGTGAACTCGAAGGTATCCGCGTCCAGATTCGCCGGAAACCGCGCGCGATAAGCCGCCAGCTCCGCCGCATCCAGAACGACCTTGAAGACACCATCAGCATCGCCCGCGCCAAGCAATGTCTCACCCTGAAAATCCAGCACCTGACTGTCACCGGTATACGCAAAGCCTTTGCCATCGGTACCGATGCGGTTCACCGCCGCCACATAGCAGAGGTTTTCAATCGCCCGTGCCGGTAGCAAACGGTTCCAGTGCTGGCGCCGGGCGCCCGGCCAATTGGCGGTGTACAGCAACAAGTCGGTGTCTTGAGGGTCGCGGCTCCAGACCGGGAAACGCAGGTCGTAGCAAATCAGCGGCCGCACTCGCCAGCCCTTCAATTCGAACTGCACCTGACGCTCGCCCGGGGTGAAATGGTTGTGCTCGCCCGCCATACGGAACAGGTGACGCTTGTCGTAATGCCACACCTCCCCATCCGGCCGCGCCCACAACAGACGATTGCGATGACTGCCGTCAGCCACCTGAACGATGATGCTGCCGGTGATCACCGCATCCAGTTTCGCCGCCTGAACCCGCAGCCATTTACTGGTGGGGCCATTTTCCGGCTCGGCGAGGGTTTCCGACTCCATGGAGAAACCGGTGGTGAACATCTCCGGCAGGATGATCAGGTCCGCGCCGCGAGCCTGTTCCAGCAAGGGCTCGAAATGCTGAAGATTGGCCTGACGATCATGCCAGGCCAGGGTGGTCTGGATCAGCGCAACATTCAGATTGGGCAGAGCACTCAGATCACGCATAGTTTTGCCGCTGCTGCACGCAGGGTCTCCTCGCGCTTGGCAAAGCACAGACGCACCAGGCGCTGGCCTTCGGGTGGCGTCTGGTAGAACACCGAGATCGGGATGCTCGCGACGCCATGTTCGCGGGTCATCCACAGCGCCATCTCTACATCATTGAGGTCCGGGCGAATCTGCGAGTAATCGACCAGCTGGAAGTAAGTACCGGCCACGCGGGTGAAACTGAAGCGCGACGGCGACAGCAGATCGCAGAACAGATCGCGCTTGGCCTGATAGAAGCCCGGCAACTCTTCGACGTGTTCCGGATGCTCGGCCATGTAATCGGCCAACGCGTATTGCAGTGGCGTCACGCCGCAGAAACTGACGTATTGGTGAACCTTGCGCAGCTCCGCGGTGAGGGCCGGAGGTGCCACGACATAACCGGTTTTCCAGCCGGTGACGTGGTAGGTCTTGCCGAACGAACTGACCACGAATGCGCGCTGATAGAGCTCTTCGTGGGCCAATACGCTGACGTGAGATACGCCATCGAATACCAGGTGTTCGTAGACCTCGTCGCTGATCACATAGATATCGCGGTCGCGAATCAACGCCGCCAACTGATCGAGCTCGGCACGACTGATCAGCGCGCCGCTGGGGTTGTGCGGGGTATTGAGGATAATCATCCGCGTGCGCGGCGTAATGGCTTCAGCGAGCTTCTGGAAGTCGATGGCGAAGTCATTCAGGCCCAACTGCACATGGACGCAGCGACCACCGGCCAGCTCAACCGAGGGTTCATAACTGTCGTAGGCAGGATCAAACACGATGACTTCGTCACCGCTGTGGATCACCGCCTGAATGGCGCAGAAAATCGCCTGAGTCGCGCCGGGAGTGACCGTCACTTCGCTGTCGGCATCGACATGGGCGCCGTAGCTGCGAGCGATCTTCGCCGCAATCTGCTGACGCAACACCGGCAAGCCAGTCATCGGCGAATACTGGTTGTGGCCACTGGCGATGTGCCGACCGACTGCATCACGCAGGGCCTGCGGGCCGTCGAAATCGGGAAACCCCTGAGATAGATTGATCGCCCCGGTTTGCGCCGCAAGCTGGGACATCTGCGTGAAGATAGTGATGCCGACTTTCGGCAGCTTACTGGTGATCATCGGTGATTCCCTGGCTCTACACCCGGCTCTACGACGGCACGGGAGAGCTCGAGAATAGCCCAAACGGCGCCCATAAAAAAAGGGCGCCAACCGGCGCCCTTCTTCTAAAACATTCACCACATAACCCTGTGGCGAGGGGGCTTGCCCCCGTTCGGCTGCGAAGCAGTCGTAAAACCTGCACCGCGGTTTATCTGACAGACCACGGTGGATGGTTTTGGGGCGGCTACGCCACCCAACGGGGGCAAGCCCCCTCGCCACAACAAGCCCCCACACAAAATGGGGCGAGCCGTGAATCAGCGCTTGTCGCGGCGCTTTTTGTCGGCTTTCTTGTGGTGCGACATCATCCGACGCTTCTTGTTGACCTGGCGGTCGGTGAGCGAGTTCTTGTTACCTTCGTACGGGTTCTCGCCGCCCTTGAACTCGATACGGATCGGCGTACCGACCAGCTTCAAGACACGGCGATAAGTGTTTTCCAGGTAACGCACGTAAGACTTCGGCACCTTCTCGATCTGGTTACCGTGAATCACGATGATCGGCGGGTTGGCACCACCCAAGTGGGCGTAACGCAGCTTGATCCGGCGGTTGTTGACCATCGGTGGCGCGTGCTCGCCGACCGCATCTTCCAGAATCTGGGTCAGGCGGTTGGTCGGCCAGCGGGTGACCGCGGACTTGAACGAGTTCTGTACCGACGCGTAGAGGTTGCCTACGCCAGTGCCGTGCAGGGCCGAGATGAAGTGGATGTCGGCGAAGTCGACGAAGAACAGTCGACGTTGCAGCTCGACCTTGACGAAGTCGCGCTCGCTCGGCGTCATGCCGTCCCACTTGTTGATCGCAATAACCAGCGCACGACCGGCTTCAAGGGCAAAGCCCAGCAGGTTGAGGTCGTGGTCCACCACGCCTTCGCGGGCGTCCATCACGAAGATCACCACGTTGGCGTCTTTGATCGCTTGCAGGGTTTTGACCACGGAGAACTTTTCGACTTCTTCGTGGATCTTGCCGCGCTTGCGCACACCAGCGGTGTCGATCAGCGTGTACTTCTCGTCGTTACGTTCAAACGGGATGTAGATACTGTCGCGGGTGGTGCCGGGCTGGTCATAAACGATAACCCGGTCTTCACCGAGCATGCGGTTGACCAGGGTCGACTTGCCGACGTTCGGACGACCGATGATGGCGATCTTGATACCGTCTTTTTCGCTTGGGCCAGGAATGCGCTTGGCTTCCTCACCTTCGGCAACGATCTCTTCTTCGCCTTCTTCCGGCTCTTCGTCATCTTTCGGGAAGTCGCTCAGGGCGATTTCCAGCATCTGGGTGATGCCACGACCATGAGCACCGGCGATCGGGATCGCGTGGCCCATGCCCAACGGGGCGAATTCGGCGCGGGCCATTTCAGGGTCGATGTTGTCGACCTTGTTGGCAACCACGTAAGAACGCTTGTTACGCTTGCGCAAGTGCTCGGCGATCATCTGGTCGGCCGCGGTGAAACCGGCCTTGGCATCTACCAGGAACAGAACGACATCCGCTTCTTCAATGGCCAGCAGCGACTGCTCGGCCATTTTTTCGTCCATACCGTGCTCGTCACCGGAGATACCGCCGGTGTCGACCAGAATGTAGGAACGCCCTTGCCACTTGGCCTCACCGTACTGGCGATCACGGGTCAGTCCGGACAAGTCGCCGACAATGGCGTCGCGAGTCCTGGTCAGGCGGTTGAACAAGGTGGACTTGCCGACGTTCGGTCGGCCCACCAGGGCGATTACGGGAACCATGCGGCTCTCCACTTCGTTATTTCAGAAAATACAAAAGCCGCTGCGAGGCAGCGGCTGGTGCTCGGGGCAGCGCCTGTAAGCGCTGCGAGCCCCGCAGAACGGGGCCGCTTGGGGAACTAACCCCAAGCATAGTCAAACCATTACTTGATGGTCAGGGCTTCCAGTTTGCCGCTGTTGCCATACAGATAAATCGTGTCACCCACCACCAGCGGACGGGCACGCAGGCCGTCGCTGTCGATGCGCTCGCGGCCGACGAAACGACCGTCCACCTGACTCAGCAAGTGCAGGTAACCTTCCATATCACCGACTGCAACATAGCTGGAGAACACTTCCGGAGCCGACAATTGACGGCGGGCCAGCGAATCGTTGCTCCACAAGGCAGTGGTGGAACGTTCGTCAACGCCTTCAACGGTGCCTGCAGACAGGCTCACGTAGACGCTGCCAAAACCCTGAGCAACGCCGGCATAGCTGGAAGCATCACGCTGCCAGAGCTGACGACCGCTTTCCAGATCCAGTGCCGCGACGCGACCCTGGTAGCTGGCGACATACAGCGTACCGCCGGACAGCAGCAAGCCACCGTCGATATCGACCACACGCTCCAGCTCCGAACGACCTTGTGGAATCGCTACGCGCTGCTCCCACACCGGCACGCCGTTGGAAACATCCAGAGCAACCACTTTACCAGTCGACAGGCCAGCCACCGCGAGGCGGTTGGTGACGATCGGTGCGCTGGTGCCGCGCAGGGTCAGAACCGCTGGCGTGCTGTCATACAACCAGCGCTGGTTGCCGGTAGCGGCATCCAGACCGATCAGACGGTCATCCTGGGTCTGAACCACAACAACATCACCGTTGGTGGCCGGCGGCGCGAGCACTTCACTGGTCACGCGAGCGCGCCATTTCTCTTCACCGCTGCTGGCGTCCAGGGCAACGATTTCACCCTTGAGCGTGCCGATCATGACCAGACCGTAACCCACGCCAACGGCGCCGGAGACAGGCAGTTCGAGATCTTTCTTCCATTTGACGTCGCCATTGCTGCGATCCATCGCCATCACCACACCGGTGACGTCGGCGGCATAGATGGTATCGCCATCGATCGCCGGAACCAGCATGTTGTAGGTTTCGCCCTGACCGTCACCGATCGAACGACTCCACTGCTTTTGCAGAACCACTTCTTCCTTGAAGTCGGTCAACTCAGCCGGAGGCAATTCTTTTTTGCTGTTGCTGCTGCAACCCGCGGCCAATATGGCCAGAGCCAGCAATGCTGCATGTTTCCAACGGATCACGTCACGCATCCCCTTTGGCCAGGTCGTCCAGCTTGATTTGTAGGCCACCGACCGCCGCTTCATCCGACAGTGCCGCCTTGGCTTTTTGATACGCCGTGTTCGCTTCGTCGGTACGACCCAACTGCACCAGCAGGTCGCCTTTGAGTTCTTCGCGAGTGGCCAGGAAAGCTTTGTCGGCATCGCCTTCGAGCAGTTTCAGGGCTTCATCGACCTTGTTCTGCGCGGCCAGCACCTGCGCCAGACGCTGACGGGCAATTTCGCCAAGTGCCGGGTTGGCCGGTTTGGCGACAATGGCTTTCAGCTCGCTGGCTGCGTCGTCCAGCTTGCCGCTGTCGACTGCAACTTTCGCCACGAACAGGCTGCCGTATTGTGCGTAAGCGGTGCCGCCGAACTCGCTGTTGAGCTTGCCGGCCAGGTCCGAAACACGTGCAGCATCAGGCTTGCCGTCAGGCGTCAGCGTGGTTTCGAGCAATTGCTGATAGAGAATCGAGGCGCCTTGCGACTGATTGCTCTGATACTTCTGAAAGGCCTGCCAGCCGAATACGATGACCAGCGCCAACAGGCCGCCAGTGACCAGGGGCTTGCCGTTGCGTGTCCACCAGTCCTTCAACTCCGCCAGATGTTCGTCTTCGGTACTCGACACCCCAATACTCCTTAATCGCTAAATCGGCTGTTTGACAGCTTCAACCCTGCACGACGCAGGTGGCCAGGTGTGCAGCAAGCGCATCCCAGGCAATGCTTTGTTGTTCGCCCTGGCCACGCAGGGGTTTGAAACCTACCACTTGCTGGGCCATTTCGTCGTCACCGAGGATCAATGCGTACAGCGCACCGCTCTTGTCGGCTTTCTTGAACTGGCTTTTGAAGCTGCCGGCGCCGGCATTGACTTGCAGGCGCAGGTTGGGCAATTGATCGCGAACGCGTTCGCTCAGGGTCAGACCGGCCAGCTCGGCGGCTTCACCGAAGGCGCAGAGGTAGACATCGACCTGACGGGAGATTTCTTCGGGAATCTGCTCCAGGGTTTCAAGCAGCAGCACCAGACGCTCGATGCCCATGGCGAAACCGACGCCCGTGGTCGGCTTGCCGCCCATCTGCTCCACCAGACCGTCGTAACGACCACCGGCACATACGGTGCCCTGGGCGCCCAACTTGTCGGTGACCCATTCGAAAACGGTCTTGCTGTAGTAGTCCAGCCCGCGAACCAGCTTCGGGTTGATCACATAAGGAATGCCGGCGGCGTCCAGACGAGCCTTGAGGCCCTCGAAGTGCACGCGGGATTCTTCGTCGAGGTAATCGGCCATCTTTGGCGCGTCGGCCAATGCCGCTTGAGTGTCGGGATTCTTGGTATCCAGAACCCGCAGCGGGTTGGTCTTCAGACGGCGCTGGCTGTCTTCGTCCAGTTGATCCAGGCGAGCGGACAGGTAGTCGACCAATGCTTCACGATAACGACCACGGGACTCGCTGGTGCCCAGGCTGTTGAGTTCGAGCTTGACCGCATCACGGATACCCAGCTCGCCCCACAGGCGCCAGGTCAGCACGATCAGCTCGGCGTCGATGTCCGGACCGTCGAGGTTGAAGACTTCGCAACCGATCTGGTGGAACTGGCGATAACGACCTTTCTGTGGACGTTCGTGACGGAACATCGGGCCGATGTACCAGAGTTTCTGCACCTGACCGCCGCCGGTGATGCCGTGCTCGAGCACCGCACGCACGCAGGCCGCTGTGCCTTCAGGGCGCAGGGTCAGGGAATCGCCGTTGCGATCTTCGAAGGTGTACATCTCTTTTTCGACGATGTCGGTCACTTCACCGATGGAGCGTTTGAACAGCTCGGTGAACTCGACGATCGGCATGCGGATCTGCTTGTAACCGTAGTTATCCAGCAGACGCGAGACGGTGCCTTCGAAATGACGCCACAGGGGAGTCTGTTCGGGCAGGATGTCGTTCATGCCACGAATGGCTTGCAGAGACTTGCTCACTATAAATCCTTAAATTCGTTCGGCTCTTTAGTCAGGCTCAGCCGCGAGCGATTACCGCTGCGTCGGCTTCGACCTTTTCGGCCGCTTTCTGACGGATCAAGCGTTCAAGCTCATCCACCAGATTGTCATTAGTCAGTTTCTGCGCCGGCTTGCCGTCGATGTAAATCAGGTTTGGCGTGCCGCCGGTCAAGCCGATATGGGCTTCCTTGGCTTCGCCCGGTCCGTTGACCACGCAACCGATTACCGCGACATCCAGCGGCACCAGCAGGTCTTCGAGGCGCCCTTCCAGCTCGTTCATGGTTTTGACCACATCGAAGTTCTGCCGCGAGCAACTCGGGCAGGCGATGAAGTTGATACCACGGGAACGCAGGTGCAGGGATTTGAGAATGTCGTAGCCGACTTTCACTTCCTCGACCGGGTCGGCCGCCAGCGAGATGCGAATAGTATCGCCAATCCCTTCGGCGAGCAGCATACCGAGGCCCACGGCGGATTTCACTGTGCCTGAACGCAAACCACCGGCTTCAGTGATGCCCAAGTGCAACGGCTGAACGATTTCCTTGGCCAGCAGGCGGTAGGCGGCGACGGCCATGAACACGTCGGAGGCTTTCACGCTGACCTTGAAGTCCTGGAAATTCAGGCGCTCGAGGTGTTCGACATGGCGCAAGGCGGACTCGACCAGCGCGGCTGGAGTCGGCTCGCCATATTTCTTTTGCAGGTCTTTTTCCAGGGAACCGGCGTTGACGCCGATGCGGATCGGAATCCCGCGATCACGGGCGGCATCGACCACCGCACGCACGCGGTCTTCACGACCGATGTTGCCCGGGTTGATCCGCAGGCAATCCACACCCAGTTCGGCGACGCGCAAAGCGATCTTGTAGTCGAAATGGATGTCGGCCACCAATGGCACTTTGACCAACTGCTTGATCTTGCCGAAGGCTTCGGCGGCGTCCATGTCCGGCACGGAAACCCGCACGATATCGACGCCAGCGGCTTCCAGACGGTTGATCTGGGCTACTGTGGCGGCCACGTCATTGGTATCGCTGTTGGTCATGCTCTGCACAGCGATAGGCGCATCGCCGCCCACGGGCACGTTGCCGACCCAGATCTTGCGGGATTCGCGACGTTTGATTGGAGATTCGCCGTGCATGACTTATTGACCCAACTTCAGGCGAGCAGTCTCGCCACTGGTGAACGGAGCGACATCGACCACCTGCCCGTTGTAGCTGACCTGCGCACCACGGGCGAAGCCCAGACGCACGGAAAAGGGTGGCTTGCCGCTAACGGAAACATTTTCGCCTTTACGCTTTAGACCGCTCAACAGCACCTTGCCGGTGCCATCGGTCACTTGCGTCCAGCAATCGGCGGTGAATTGCAGTTGAACCTGGCCTTGGCCGGCCACCGGAGCTGCCGGAGCTGGAGCCGGGGCGGTCGGAGCAATCGGAGCAGTGACAACCGGTGCCGGAACAGCTGGAACAGCCGGTGCAGGCGTCGCCGGTGTCGCGACAACCGGAGCAGTGTTGTGGGCCGCAGCCGCAGGCGTCACTGCTGGAGCCGCTGGTGCTGGAACCGGTGCGCTCGTTTCGGCACTGACTGGCTCCTCGGTCGAAGTCTCGGCCTGAGGCAGCACAAGAGGTGTTTCCCCTTCAGCCTGACCTTGCGCAACGGCCTGGTCCTCCGGCTCGTCCAGTGGATGGATCTGGGTGGTGCCGTCGGCGCCTTCGACTTCAACGTGTTCCGGCGCCAGGCCAATCAGGTCCTTGGTACGCAATGAAGTTTGATCCTGCCACCAGATAAAACCACCGCCAATCACCGCGAGCAGCAACAGCAGGCTGACAATTCGCAAAATGGTGTGGGAAACCCGAACCGGCTCTTCGATACGCCCCAGGCTGTGGACGTTGCTGCCCTGGGAGTCGGTGCCGGTGGATTGGTCGAACTGCTGGACCAGAACGGTTTGGTCCATGCCGAGCAATTTGGCATACGCGCGAATATAGCCACGAGCAAAGGTGTGACCAGGCAGCTTGTCGAAAGCGCCGGCTTCCAGATTGCTCAGGGAATTGACGGTGAGGTTGAGCTTGAGGGCCACTTCGGCCAGCGACCAGCCATTGCTTTCGCGGGCCTGGCGCAAAGTCTCACCGGGGTTAACGCGATTCGCTGCCGAGCGGCCGAGGCCGGCAGCCTTACGAATGTACTTCTCGTAGGTCATCCAGAACGATTGCGGGTACATGAAGGTTTTGTAGTAGAAGCCCGGCG